>JBKCGF010000088.1:0-18808 GCA_046303455.1 Chitinophagaceae bacterium
AATACTTTTTCATGAATTAATTTATTTTCAACCTCAACGTCTGTCCTCATTTGATCAATCAAACCTTTAACATCAACAAGGTAACCGGCAATCGTATTGGTAAGCGCATTGTAATCAAAAGGTAGTACATCAGCATTAGCAAGTCGCATCATAGACCTCCCCGCAGTTTTAGCCAATACAACTCCATATTGAAATCCTGGATCTTTGAACCTTACAAAATGATCATAAGAATCATAAATGGAATGATATTCTCCTCCACTGCCTTCACCACCATATCCGATGTTTGCAGATGGAATTCCTAAATGCTGAAAGAACGGTGAGTAATCTGAACCAGCTCCCAGTGCTTCAATTTTCATGTATTTGTTTCCCAACATTTTTGCACGTGCATTTCTATCTGCATTGGCAAGCATACGGGCATAACGTCTATCGCGCACACTCACTCCTGTTTGCGGATCAATCACATCTGCAGCTATTTCATTGAAGAATCCTTCTAAGGCATGCGAACCACCTATACCAATAAAACCCCTGCTGTTTCCATCTGAATTAAGATAGGCAACTGTCTTTTGTTTGAGTTCCTGAGCATGATCTTCTACCCATTCAGTTGAACCCAACAAGGCTGGCTCTTCACCATCCCATGCTGCAAAAACGACTGTCCGCTTAGGTTTATATCCTTGCTTAGCCAATTCTGCAATGGCTCTTGCTTCATCCATTTCAGCAACCATACCACTGATGGGATCAGCAGCACCTAAATTCCACCCATCATGATGGTTTCCTCTGATGACCCATTCATCAGGATAAAGACTTCCCTTCATTTTTGCAATAACATTATACAATGGTTTTATATCCCAATTAAATTGAAGATGGAGTCTTACTTTTTGGGTACTTGGACCAGCATGATAAGTTATTGGTAAACCTCCTTTCCATGCATCAGGAACTACTGGTCCAGCTAACGACTGCAATAAAGGCAATGCATCTTCATATGAAATAGGCAGTACTGGTATTTTCATAATGGTAGTCACTTCCTCTCTCTTCAAACGCTTCGCATTGGCAGTCGACCCATAACCAGGGGTAGTTGGATCGCCAGGATATACTGGCATATCCATCACTGAACCTCTTTGTACACCTTGTTGAGGACGATAAGGACCATTTGGATAAACATCGCCAGCAACATAACCATCATCCTTTGGATCAGAGTATATAATACATCCAATTGCACCATGTTCCGCTGCCACTTTAGGTTTGATGCCCCTCCAAGAACCACCATATTTTGCAATCACAATTTTTCCTTTTACACTGATACCCATCTTTTCCAATTCTTCATAATCTGCAGGTATGCCTCTGTTTACAAAAACAAGTTCTGCTGTTACATCTCCATCTGCAGAATAGGCATTATAGGATGGAAGTTGGTCCTGTTTAATTCCTGATGTTGCATCTTCTTTTAAAGCCGATTCTTCAAGCTTTGCCTTATATGGCTTTGCGCCCAACAACTCCAATGATCTAAATTTTGGCGTTGGGAAAAGTACATGATAGACCGCAATTTCTGTTTCATATCCCCACTGTCTAAATAAATCTGCCATGTATTCTGCATTGGCTTTACCATGTGCAGACCCAATATGGTGTGGCTTTGAAGTGAGGAACTTCATCCATTTATCTTGGTCGGCAGCATTCAACAATCCGTCAAATTTCTTTTCCAGCTCATACTGCGCAGCACTGTTGTCGCGTAAAAAACCAGTAATTTTTTTTTGAGCGGTCGCTGAGAAAAACCCTAATACAAAAAAGGACAAAATAAGAAGACGCATATACAGGAATTTAGAAGCTTAAAAATAAGCATTCCCTTCCTGAAAACTGTAGATAAAAGTTATCGATTATATGCTTCTGATTTCAGCAAGCAAATCCTGTAACGCTTTCTTTGCATCACCAAAAAGCATAGATGTTTTGGGCTGGAAGAAAAGCTGATTTTCAATACCAGCATAGCCTGGCTTCATGCTTCTTTTGTTAACGATTACATGTTTAGCTTCCTCAACTTCTAGAATTGGCATACCATAAATAGGAGAAGCAGGATCAGATTTGGCTGCAGGATTCACAACGTCGTTTGCTCCTAGAATGAGTACTACATCTGTATTTTTAAATTCTTCATTGGCTTCTTCCATCTCCAATAATTTATCATAACTCACATCAGCCTCTGCCAATAGAACGTTCATATGACCTGGCATTCTTCCTGCTACAGGGTGTATCGCATATTTCACTTCGACACCTTTCGCTTCCAAAGCTTTTTCCAACTCGTGACAAACGTGTTGGGCCTGAGCAACAGCAAGTCCATATCCTGGTACAATCATTACTTTACTTGCATAACTCATTACAACAGCTGCATCACTAAGCGTCACTTCTTTGTATGTGCCACCTGCTGCACCGCTAGAACCGGCAGCACCAGCCTTATTCCCACCAAAAGAACCAATCAAAACATTTAAAAGCGACCTGTTCATCGCATTACACATCAAGATGGTAAGCAAGGTTCCAGCAGCACCTACAAGGATACCACCGGTAAGCATTACTTTATTGTCGTACAAAAATCCACCACATGCTGCAGCAACACCAGTAAATGAGTTGAGCAAAGAAATTACCACGGGCATATCAGCACCACCAATTGGAAGTACAAAGAAAACGCCATATAATATAGACAAAGCGACAACCACATAGAACAACAAATCTGTTTGCTCAGGTCTTACAATAATCATATATCCAGCAATAGCAACATTCAACAACAAAATAACTTGGTTGATGATATGTTGTCCGCCAAAAGCAAAGTCTTTTATTTTCCCATTGAGTTTACCCCAGGCAATCATACTTCCTGAAAAAGAAACAGCACCTATGATTAGTCCCAATAAAATGATCAATAATTTAGTGGTATCCAAAGAAGCAAAATCAGTTGTATTGTGGAGCAAATGATTAAACTCAATTACTGAAATCAATGCTGCACATGCACCGCCCATACCGTTGAACAAACTCACCATTTCTGGCATCGCAGTCATTTGAACTTTTTTCGCCATTAAAGTACCAACAACTGTTCCAATCATTAATGCTGCAAAAATCCATGAATAATTCCCCAGTTTTTGTCCCTCATTTTCATAAAGAAAAATGGTACCCAGTATAGCTAAAAGCATTCCAGCTGCAGCAACTAAATTTCCTTTTCTAGCTGAAGCAGGATTGGAAAGCATTTTTAAGCCCACAATAAAGGTGATAGAACCAATCAGATAAATAAGGACAAGCAAGTTAATTTCCATTGCGTGCTATTTTTGGAAGATTATTTTTTCTTTTTAAACATTTCAAGCATTCTGTCGGTCACCACAAAGCCACCCACAACATTCAATGTGCCGAGAATAACGGCAATGAAGCCCAATATTAAGGACAAGACATCTCCTTCTTCAGCCTGACCCATTACAATGATGGCTCCAATGATCACCACACCATGGATTGCATTGGCACCACTCATTAGAGGAGTATGCAATACAGAAGGAACGCGACCAATCACTTCAATACCTACAAAAATCATGAGGAAAACCACATAAAACATTTCCTCGTGAGTGCTGATCCAATTCAAGACTTGATCCATATACTTGAAATTTTATACCTGATTATAAAACTTGTGCTCTTGCACCTTTTACAAGATCATCTTCCATATTGAGGTGAAGATTTCCTTCCTTATCGGTGATCAAAAGCAGAAAATTAATAATGTTTTTGCCATACAATTTACTGGCATCAGAAGGCATTGTTGCCGGTAAATTACTGTCGCCAATAATTTTTACGCCATTATATGTAACTGTTTCACGGTTTTTGGTATGCGGTGTATTGCCACCTGTTGATGCTGCAAGATCTACAATAACACTTCCCTCTCTCATGGTTTTCAGCATCTCCTCAGTAACCAGAATGGGTGCTTTTTTACCTGGAATTTGAGCGGTTGTTATCACGATGTCAGCCTTAGCAATACTTTCTGCAATTTTTTGTTGCTGGTTGCGCTTGTATTCCTCCGACTGCTCAACAGCGTAACCACCAGCAGAAGAGGCATCAGCTGCTCCTGGTATTTCAATAAACTTTGCACCCAAACTTTGTACTTCTTCTTTCACTGCTGGTCGCGTATCAAATACCTCAACAACAGACCCCAAACGTTTGGCAGTTGCAATAGCTTGTAAACCTGCAACACCTGCGCCAAGTATCAGAACTTTTGCTGGGGCAATGCTACCAGCAGCTGTCATGAACATAGGAAAATAACGACCATAAGCATTTGCTGCTGTAAGTACCGCTTTATAACCTGCGATATTAGCCTGACTGGATAAAATATCCATGCTTTGCGCTCTGGTGGTTCTGGGCAAAAGTTCCATACTGAATACTACAGCACCTTTGTCCGTCCAGCCCTTTATTAGATCAGTCTGGAAACGCGCCTGATACATCCCAATGAGTACAACACCATTGCGAATTTCAATTGTAGGTGGGTGAATGGAAAGCACAACATCAGCACCTGCTGCTATTTCAGCTGCAGATTTGATTTCAGCTCCGGCATTGCGGTAATCTGCATCAGAACAATATGCTTGTTCCCCAGCTCCACTTTCTACCCAGACAGTCAGCTTCTTTTTGGTTAATTGCGCAACGCCATCTGCGATGAGAGAGACCCTTGTTTCAGGGAGTAATTCTTTTAAAACACCAATGATCATGGGGTTTGATTGAGGGCACAAATGTAAAGAAATTCCACTTCTTAATCAGATGAAAAATTTAGAAACGAATCGCAAAATCAAGCTTTTCCTTAAATTCTTTTCTAAGAAAGACAATTCCTATAAAAAATAAATCGACCGAACAGGAAACTCGTTCATTTTTTTTAATTTCTTTCCACGCTTTTTCCATTTCTTCACTCCAATGAATATCATCAAAAACAAGTACATCCTCTTCGTTAGCATTTAAAAGAACTTGTTCAAAGTAGCGTTTAGTAGGTTCATACTGATGATTCCCATCAAAAAATACCAGCTTTCTTCCTTGCATTTGCGAAAGAACCTTGGGCAGCTCATTCTTGAAGTCACCAACATGTACTTGAATATTTGCTATTCCTTCTTTTTCAAAAGCCTCTCGTGTAAATGCTGCAATTCCTGGTGCACCCTCAATGGTATGCACCTTAATCTGGTGTCCTGCCTTTGCCAAGTACCTTGTGGTAAGTCCCAATGAAGTACCCAACTCCAATACAGAAGAAACCTCATAATATTGAACCATTAGATGAAGTAATCTGGCAAATTTGGGATGCTTGGCAGCACCATTTGCGATTTGTGCAATTGATCTTTTTGATCCAGCCTTTGAATATGATCCGGCTCCTAAATCTTCAACTTCAATAAACGACTGATTGTCTTTTTGATATTTTTTCCTCAGGTTTTCAATCTCCAGAAAATCATTTTTTTGCTGCTTTGATGGTATTAAAACATGCTGAATAAAATCAAAAACAAATGGAGAGTGAATACCATGTCCCCTACCGTTGGATGCAGTAAAAAAATACTGCAGATACTTCATACCCAATTGAAAATGATTGTACATCGTCATTTACTTATTACGCTCTTTCCCAGATTTGGAAAGTATATGCAAAAGCATGCTTGTTATCCGCTTCCATAGGTATCTCCTCTTTTAACTTGAAAACAGTTGTATCAAGAGGAAAGAAAAAAGTATCAGCATTGGGAAAATTAGTATGCACGCGCGTCAGGTATATCTTATTGGTAATCGGTAAGACCTGTCGGTAGATTTCTCCACCACCAATTACAAAAACCTCATTACAGTCCGATGATTTTGCCAGTTCAATTGCATGCTCTACACTCTTTGCAGCCAAAACACCTTCATCATCATTAAAAGATTGATGTTGACGCGATATAACAATATTGAGTCTGCCATTCAAAGGCTTTGAAGACATCGATTCAAAAGTTTTTCTTCCCATGATGACAGGCATGCCCCATGTAGTATTCTTAAAAAACTTCATGTCGTTGGGCAACTTCCACAACAATGCATTTCCTTCACCAATAGCATGGTCTTCAGCAGCTGCAACAACAATTGATATGATCATGTTTTTCATTTAAACTGCTACGGGTGCTTTTATTGCGGGGTGACTTTGATAACCTTCCAAGATAAAATCATCAAACTTAAACCCAAAGATATTTTTTACTTCAGGATTGATTTTCATCTTTGGCAATGGGAAAGGATTCCTGCTCAACTGTTCTCGCGCTTGGTCGAAATGATTATTATACAAATGAACATCGCCGAAAGTATGCACAAAGTCGCCTAATTGCAGATCACAAACCTGTGCCACCATCATGGTGAGCAATGCATATGAAGCGATATTAAAGGGCACACCAAGAAATACATCTGCAGAGCGTTGATAGAGCTGACAGGAAAGCTTTCCATCAGCAACATAAAACTGAAACAAAGTATGAAAAGGCATCAATGCCATCTTGGGCAATTCAGCCACATTCCATGCGCTCACAATCAAACGCCTGCTATCAGGATTCTTTTTCAATTGCTCGATTAGATCAATTATTTGATCATGTGTTTTCCCATCAGCGCCTGTCCAGCTCCTCCATTGCTTTCCGTAAACGGGACCAAGTTCACCATTTTCATCTGCCCATTCATTCCAAATGCTCACTCCGTTTTCTTTCAGATACTGAATATTGGTTTCACCTTTCAAAAACCACAGCAATTCATGTATGATGCTTTTTAAATGAAGCTTCTTGGTGGTGACCATAGGAAAGCCCTCATTTAAATCAAAACGCATTTGGTATCCAAATACACTTCTCGTCCCCGTTCCAGTTCGATCACTTTTATCGGTTCCGTTTTCTAAAATATGTTTTACCAGATCTAAATAAGCTTGCATAACATAACTATTTACTTAATCAATTCATGTATTACGGTTCCAATATTTGCATTTGGCATCTGAATTTTTAACATCGCCGCAATTGTACCCGCAATATCACTCATATAAACCTTACGGTATGATAACCCTTGTTTTACTCCCCATCCCATCCACAACAAAGGAATATGTGAATCATATGGGTACATTGAGCCATGAGTAGATCCACTTGCATTGTAACTAAAAATATAACCAGGCTTGTAAATCAACTGTACATCACCAGCAAGTTTTTTGTTATACCCGTTTTGAAACATTCCTTTATACTCATCTGGAAGATTAACAAGGCTGATACTTTCATTGTCAAATGCAAGTAACATATTGTCGTTTTTATTGAGTTGATCAATATAAAATGATTTGACAACCTTATAATCCTTGCCCATTGAATCGATATAGGCTTTATCAAGAAAAATCTGGTAATTGGCAGACGCTTCAACCAAGCGTTGTAATCCAAACTTTGCCATGGTTGCATTTTCTGCTTCTTTCCCAGGCTTCATCGCTTTGGCAGGAATTTGATTCGCTTCTAAAAAAGAAGGGACATGAGCAACACCATGATCAGCTGTCATAAAAAACAAATACTGACCCTTACCCACTTTTTGATCCAAATAACTCAAGAAATCTGCAATTTCTTTATCCAGCTTAATATAGGTGTCTTCGATTTCGACTGAATTAGGACCAAAAGAGTGACCAATATAATCCGGAGAAGAAAGACTGATCGCCAGAAAATCTGTAACCTCATCTTTACCCATTTCTTCAGCTTCCAGCGCAGCTTTTGAAAAACCCAAAGTGAGTGTATTACCCCAAGGTGTGGAAGAAATTGGACCAAAATTCTTTCCAATATTGTTTTCTAGTTTTCTTGGAAACGGATTCTTTTGATAAGCAGGGTTATCCTTATCACTCTGCACATAAGTTTCAAGTGGGTGGCTTAAAGCCCAATTCATTTTATAAAAAGAATCTACTATTCTTCTTTGGTTGAATGCGACTGCCCATGTGGGCAAAGCTGACATATACCAGGTACTAGTGACAAAGTTTCCAGAATTGGGTTCATACCAATATGCTGCATCTGCAGCATGACCAGCTGGCAAAATGCTACCCCTGTCTTTTATAGCGATACCAACTACTTTCGACTTAAAATTCGTTGCCAGTTCGAGTTCATCTGTAATGGTGGTAGAGATTAAATTCTTAGGAGACATCGGCTCGCCTTTTCCAGCACCACCAACAATCTTAACTGAATCATCTTCTACGCAATAAACATCTCTTTTCAGCGATCTGTCGTACCACTCATTGCCTACCATACCATTGAGCGCAGGAACTGAGCCCGTATAAACAGTAGCATGTCCTGCTGCAGTTGCTGTTTGTGCATAGGGTATAAATGTATTCTCACAACTAAACCCTTCTCTAAGGATACGCTTGAACCCCCCCTCGCCATAGCGACTCTGGTAGCGGTAGATAAAATCCCATCTCATTTGGTCAACCACTACCCCAACAACCAATTTGGGTCTAATTGCTTGATTTGATACTGCTTTTTGCCCAATTACCGATCCTGAAATGAGGACTAAAAAAAAGAGTGTACATACATTCTTCATGACTCACAATTTGAACTGTAGACAAAGTTATGGCAATGCAAGGCTTTTCCCCAGACGAGTTTTAAACACTATGTTATGTAAAGGTTATTTCTAAAAATTTTATCTTTGCACCATAAACCATTATAACCTTTCCATTATGGCAGACATCTTTGAAAGATTAATCAAAAACTACGGACCACTTGGACAACACCGCGAGAGAGCCCATGGCTATTTTGCTTTCCCAAAACTAGAAGGTGATATTGGGAATCGCATGATTTTCAGAGGCAAGGAAAAGATTGTTTGGAGCCTTAATAATTATCTTGGACTGGCCAACCACCCAGAAGTAAGAAAGGCTGATGCGGATGCCTCACAAGCATACGGACTAGCCTACCCAATGGGTGCCCGCATGATGAGTGGGAACAGCAACCAGCATGAGCAATTGGAAAGAGAATTGGCAGCATTTGAACATAAAGAAGATTCAATCTTACTCAATTTTGGATACCAGGGTATCATGAGCTTGATTGATTTACTTTGCAGCAGACATGATGTGATTGTTTATGATGCAGAAAGCCATGCCTGTATCATTGATGGACTTCGCCTGCACCCAGGACAGCGTTTTGTATTCAAACACAACGATGTTGCAGATTGCGAAAAACAATTGCAGCGAGCGACTGCCCTCATTGAAAAAAACCAGAATGGTGGCATTTTGCTTATCACAGAAGGTGTTTTCGGTATGGCAGGAGACCAAGGCAAATTAAAAGAAATCGCAGCCTTAAGACCGAAATACCAGTTCAGATTACTCGTTGATGACGCACATGGTTTTGGCACTTTAGGTAAAACAGGAGCAGGTGCAGGAGAAGCACAAGGTGTTCAAGATGAAATCGACCTGTATTTCTCCACTTTTGCAAAATCCATGGCATCTATCGGTGCCTTTATTGCAGGCCCAAAACAAATTATTGATTATGTGCGCTACAATATCAGAAGCCAGATATTTGCCAAATCACTACCCATGCCTATCGTAATTGGCAACCTGAAAAGATTAGAGCTCTTGAGAACCCAACCACAACTCAAAGAAAAACTTTGGGAGAACGCACTTAAGTTACAAAACGGATTAAAAGAAAAAGGATTTGATATTGGCAAAACAGATTCTGTGGTTACCCCAGTGTACATGAAAGGTGGTGTGGAAGAAGCAACCCATATGGTGACCGACCTCAGAGAAAACTATAATATTTTCTGTTCCATTGTGGTTTATCCAGTAATTCCGAAAGGACATATCATTTACAGACTTATTCCAACAGCTGCTCATACAGACGAAGACATTCGACTTACCTTGAAGGCATTTGAAGAGACCAAGAAAAAACTTGACGAAGGGGCCTACAAAAGCGAGTCAATCGCTCAAATGGCAGAAGTTTAATTTAAATGAACGTCCCTGCTTCGGCAGGGATTTTTTTTGCAGACGAAGTAGGGACAAAAAAAAGGGCCCGGATAGAAATCCAGCCCGTTTTAAATCCAATATCCTATGAAAAACCAAGGTATTAACGTGATTTTACTTATTTATATTGCGTAGAGCCTCATGTGTTTTTAAGATTTTTTTAAGGATTATCCCAATACTTCCATAGGGACAAAAAAAAAGGGCCCGGATAGAAATCCAGCCCGTTTTAAATCCAATATCCTATGAAAAACCAAGGTATTAACGTGGTTTTACTTGTTTACATTGCGTAGAAGCTTGGGTATTTTTAAGTTTTTTTTAAGGATTACACCAAGGCCCTTAAAAATCAACGAGTTACTTAACTTTTAGAGACAAACTTTGTTATGGTTAAAAAGAAGGATATGAGAAAAGTGGTCATTGCAATTACTGGCGCGAGTGGATCGATATATGCAGATTTACTGCTGAGAAAACTCAAAACCATTGAAAACCAATGGAATGAGTTAGCAATTGTATTTTCAGACAATGCTAAAGAGGTATGGTCGACCGAATTGGGCAACAATGACTATGATAACCTGAACCTTCCTGTTTACAGTAAATACGACTTTTCAGCACCCTTTGCCTCTGGTTCCGGGAAATTTGATACCATGATTATTATTCCATGTTCTATGGGGACGTTGGGAAGAATTGCAACAGGCACATCGAGCGACCTTATAACCAGGGCTGCAGATGTAATTTTAAAGGAAAGAAGAAAATTGATTTGTGTGGCGCGTGAAACTCCATACAACCTGATCCATATTAAAAACATGGAAACGATTACCCTTGCCGGCGGAATTATTTGTCCTGCTACCCCCTCTTTTTACAGCCAACCCAAAACAATAGAAGAAGTAGCTTCCACAGTGGTAGACCGGGTACTAGATCTTGCAGGATTTGAAATCAATAGTTTCAGATGGGGCAATAACGATTAACGAAGGTCAATCACCTCCACTCCAGGATATTTTTTAGCACTGAAAACAAAACTATCATCTCCAATCACCGAAGATGTAGACATGTTATTGATAGCATACAGATATCGGTTGCCGTTTTTCTCAAATACCCGGGTAGACATGATTACTTTGGTAGCTTTATCTACTTCTAACACTACCTTAAAAAAAGGCTTTGTCTTATCAAGAGGTGTTAGCTCTACCACCTGATAGGTCTTCCCATTGCGCTTAACATCTTCATTCAATAAGAATAGAAAATCCTTATCGTAAAAATTTGTAAATAATTTTTGAGGAGTAATAGATCCGCTCGAATTGTCTAGTGTAGCAACCTGCACCTCTTTAGCAGCCATATCGTAAGTCCATATGGTTGTACCATCGCAAAAAATATCCTGCCCTGTAATGGAAACCCTGTACTTCATTCCCTTCATCAATACTGTACCTGTTTTTGTGCCCTGTACTTTTCCTGCAGCATTCTCAATTTTTAATGTGAAGGAAGCTTTTACACTTTTGAAAGTTTTGAACTTCGCACTAACCGCATCTAATACTTTCTTTGCTTCTGGATCGCTTTTCCCATTTCCTTTTGCAGCCTGAGCATATACGCCGGTTGTGCATAATGTAAATAAAAGGACTAAAGAAAGTATATACTTCAACATATAACTTGTTTGATTTACTTCAATTATCGTTTACAAAGAAAAGACTATTCCATTGATTTAAGAAACTGATCGAGTTCGTACTCTGTTTTGAAAAGTACTTCTCTGACCTTACTTCCTTTACTTGGGCCAACAATACCTGCTGCTTCAAGCTGATCCATCAAACGTCCAGCTCGGTTGTATCCAAGCTTTAGCCTTCGCTGTATCAAGGAAGTAGATCCCATTCCACTTTGCACAATTAATTGAGCCGCCTCATTGAAAAGAGGATCCTTGCTCAATAAATCAACTTCTCTGTCTTCCATGTCCTTTTCATCAACCACTTCAGGAAGTTCAAATGCCGATGGATAGCCTTGTTGCGCACCTATGAATTCAGCTACTTTCTCTACTTCAGGGGTATCAACAAAAGCACATTGCACCCTTGTTACTTCACCCTGATAAGATACCAGCATATCACCACGACCAATTAATTGTTCAGCTCCTCCAATATCCAATATAGTACGGCTATCCACTTTTGATGAAACCTTGAAAGCAATACGCGCAGGAAAATTGGCTTTAATAGTACCAGTGATAATATTTACTGAAGGCCGTTGTGTAGCTACAATCAAATGAATACCAATGGCTCGAGCCAATTGTGCCAAACGTGCAATAGGTGTTTCAATCTCCTTTCCGGCCGTCATAATCAAATCTGCAAATTCATCAATGACCAATACAATGAAAGGCAAAAACTTATGTCCTTTCTCAGGGTTCAATTTTCTAGAAGCAAACTTCTCATTGTACTCTCTTATATTTCTGCAACCAGCATCTTTTAGCAAATCATAACGTTCATCCATTTCAATACAAAGCGCATTGAGTGTATTGACTACTTTTCTTGTATCTGTAATGATTGCATCATCTTCTCCTGGAAGTTTGGCAAGAAAATGTTTTTCAATGATTCTGTACAAACTCAATTCTACTTTCTTGGGATCTACAAGAACAAACTTTAATTGAGAAGGATGCTTTTTGTAGAGTAAGGAAACAAGAATCGCGTTAAGTCCAACTGATTTACCCTGCCCTGTTGCACCCGCCATCAACAAGTGTGGCATCGTAGCCAGATCAACAATAAAATTTTCATTGTCGATTTTCTTTCCCAATGCAATTGGCAAGGCATAATCATTCTTTTGAAACTTATCGCTCGACAATAACGAGCGCATCCCCACTACACTTTTTTTCACATTGGGGACTTCGATACCTATTGTTCCCTTTCCTGGAATTGGCGCAATAATCCTAATCCCTAAGGCGGATAAGCTCAATGCAATATCATCTTCGAGGTTCTTGATTCTTGAAATACGCACTCCAGCAGCAGGAACGATTTCATACAAAGTAACTGTAGGACCTACAGTTGCGAATATTTTCTGAATATCAATATCGTAATTCTGAAGTGTTTTTATAATCTGTGTCTTGTTTGCTTCCAGTTCACTTTGATCCATTACAATTTTCTCGCCAGCATGTTGCGCCATTAAATCCAAAGAAGGATATTTATACCCCTTTAAATCTGCTATAGGATCAAATTTTGGAGAAGCCAATACTGCAGCCGCCTTTGCAGAAATTTTTTCTTCTGCAACTGGTTTGATCTCCAAATCAGGTTCAGCATCTGGTTCAATTAATTTATCAACTTGTTGAATTAAAACTGGTTCTTCAACTGGTTCAGTAATTAATACTGCGGGTTCGGTAAGTAAGGGCTTTTCTTCTTTAAGTTTATTTGATACTTCTTCTACAACTTCAAAATTCAATGTTGCATTTGGATGCTTGAGTGAATTCCCCTCTGTAAGATCTAATCTAGGTTGAAGTATTTCTGGCTCTGGATCAACTTCGGTTTCAAGATCATCCAATTTAACATCACCATCCTGTGGCAATTTGTTAAAGACTGGCATCTTAAATACAGGATTAAACCTCCATATAAAATACGAGAAGAGCGCTAGTGTAATAATTGAAAAAGTACCCCACCATCCCAATACACCTTTCATCCAATAAGATGAAAATTTTCCCACAGCACCGCCCCAATTGAAAACTGCTTCTGGCATGAAGAAAGAGGCACTCACACTAATCACTACAAGTCCCATTAGTATATATCGAATATTCCTAACAATAGAAAACACCTTCCTGCCAAACAACACATTTATTCCAATAACAAAAAATAAGGAACAAAAAAGAAATGATGCAATACCGAAACCATATTCAAAGAAAACATAAGCTGTATAAGCGCCTAAACTCCCCAACTGATTACTGATCTCAAGTTCATTGGGCATCAAAATTTTGGCCCCCATGTTTCTTACCTTATCCTGGTCTTCATTCCAGGTAAACAAATAAGAGGCAAAAGAGACAAAAAGAAAGAAACTTATAAACAATAAAACAGATCCAAGAATTTTATGGGTGCGCTCATCCTTAACCAGCGCTTTTATTTCGACTGTTTCTTCTTTTTCTTCTATCAACACCTCTTCATCTACTTTCTGTTTTGGAGGTTTCAATCGATTGGCCATTGTATGTACTACTAATTAGATAAGCAATCCTCCATCAGGAGTTTTTCAAAATTACATTTTTATTTCTGTTGAATTTCAACAAGTTCTGCTTTAACTTTCTCCATTCAGCTACTCATTATTGGGCTGCTTCTCTCCATGCTTAGAAGAAATGGAAAGCAAAAGCCACAACCACCCCAACATAAACAATACTCCTCCCAATGGTGTAACGAGATTAAAAAGCCCCAAACTGGTATACCCAGCAAAACTCAAAATAACTCTGAGATAAATGGAGCCCGAAAAACAAATTATTCCAAATAAAAATAATTGTCCCGCTACCCACATCTTCTTGCTATGGTATTGTTTATAAAGTAACCCTGCAATAAACATACCAATGGCATGAATCATTTGATAATATGTTGCCGTCTGATAACCTTCAAGTAACGATGGTGTCAACAGCTGCTTCAACAAGTGAGCACCAAAAGCTCCTAATGCAACGGCCAACATCATCATAAATGCTGCAATTCTATATAACTTTCTATGCATCTTGTATTTTTTGAATTAATGAAACAACATCAACACGTTCAACAATTTCAATGTCAGCCTTACTGTAATACAATTTTCTATCTTCAATTTTCTTTTCAATAAAAACCAACAATTCTTCTTCTTTTATTTCAGCAATCAATGGGCGCTTTGCTTTTTCGCTCATTAATCTTTCTGCTAAAACAGCAATGGGTAAATTCAACCAAATGGTGATTCCATGTTCATTCATCCAATCCATATTTTCATGAAAGCATGGAGTTCCTCCGCCAGTAGCAACAATCCCTTTCAATAAGCTTCCTCCTATAGGAAGGGCTAAATCTTCAGAAAAAGAAGCAGTAGCCAATTGTAACTGTATTGCCTCAAGATCTCTGAAATACATTTCACCTTCGGTATTGAAAATTTCTGTGATACTTCTACCCTCTTGTTGTTGAATCCATTCGTCCAAATCAATAAAAGGTAAACCAGTATGCTCGGAAAGGAGTCGACCTTCATGTGATTTTCCAGACCCCATGAAACCTATCAGAAAAATTACTTTGACTGCCTGACCCGTCATGAAAATGCATTGAATCCAGTGATATCCATACCGGTGATCAGCAAATGAATATCGTGAGTGCCTTCATAAGTAATTACACTTTCCAGATTCATCATGTGACGCATCACCGAATATTCGTCGGTAATTCCCATTCCACCAAGTATTTGTCTGGCATCTCTGCACACATCTTGTGCAATTGCACATGAGTTTCTTTTACACATGCTCACCTGTGCTGGTGTTCCTTTCCCTTCATCCATCAGAACTGCCAACCGCCAATTCAGCAATTGAGCTTTGGTGATTTCAGTAAGCATCTCTGCCAATTTCTTTTGCTGCAATTGAAATCCAGCAATTGGCCTTCCAAACTGAGAACGCTCTTTTGAATAGCGCAATGCTGTATCATAACAATCCATTGCTAAGCCGATGGCGCCCCATGCAATTCCGAATCTTGCTTTGGTTAAACAAGACAAAGGACCTTTTAATCCCTTCACGCCGGGCAAGATATTTTCTTTAGGAATTTTTACATCTTCAAAAACCAGTTCTCCCGTAGCAGATGCTCTCAGGCTCCATTTTCCATGAATCTCTGGCGCTTTAAACCCTTCCATTCCCTTTTCAACAATCACACCAATTATATCCCCCTGATCATCCTTCGCCCATACTACTGCCACATCTGAAAAAGGTGCATTACTGATCCACATTTTACTTCCATTGAGCACATAATGATCTCCATTGCTTTTCAATCTGGTAAGCATACCTGCAGGATTACTTCCATGATCCGCTTCGGTAAGTCCGAAACAACCCAGCCATTCACCTGATGCCAACTTAGGAAGAAATTTAATCTTTTGCTCTTCACTCCCATATTTATAAATGGGGTACATCACCAGAGATCCCTGAACACTTGCTGTTGATCTAACACCGCTATCACCCCTTTCCAGTTCCTGCATCATTAAGCCATAACTGATATGATCCAACCCTCCGCCACCATACTTTGTAGAGACAGTCGGCCCAAAACAACCCAAGGCCCCCATTTCTTTTACAATCTGTATTGGAAACCTGGCCTGCTGAGCAGCCTCTTCAATAATTGGGGAAATAGATTGCTTGACATAATCACGAACTGCAGACCTGATCATCAAATGCTCTTCTGTAAGCAACGCATCTAATGCGAAATAATCAGGTGATTCAAAAAGATCTTGTCTGGGCATGGCAAATGTTTGTACAAAATTAATCAAAAATGCTGCTCAATTGATGGCCATTTCGCTTCCTTTAAGTTAATATTGAAACGTAGAAAACTATGTTTAATTTAGCGAAAATTTGAAGCATGACACAGGTTGTGAACAACCTCAGCATACAAGAGCAATTTGAGCTCATCCTGGCGGATGAGAACAAAATGCGTATGCATGAGTTTTTGAACAACCTGAACATCAGTGATGTGGCTTTACTGATAGAGGAATTTGAGGAACAAGCGACTGAAATCGTTGCAGCATTATCAGTACACAGGGCCGCAAGCACCTTCAAAATCTTGGAACTCAGCGCACAAAAAACAATCATTCAGGAATTACAGCCACTCAAGACTGCAGCCTTATTGAATGAGCTCCCTGCTGATGACCGTACTTCATTTCTTGAAGAATTACCTACCAGTGTTGTAAGGGAGTTGATCAAGCTATTGAATCCAGAAGAGAGGAAGATTACCCTATCACTGCTGGGGTATCCTGAAGACAGTGTGGGTCGATTGATGACACCCGATTATATTGCTGTTCAAGCAGACTGGACCATTGCAGAGGTATTGGAACATATTAGAGAAGTGGGACAAGAATCTGAAACCATTGATGTAATCTATGTGATCAATGACCAGGGCCAGCTAGTAGATGACGTTAGAATCAGAGAATTTTTATTGTCGCCTCCAGACCGTTTAGTGAGTGAACTGGCAGATGGCAGGTATATAGAGCTGAATGTATACGACGATCAGGAAAAAGCCAACCAGGTATTCAAAATGAACAACCGTGTGGCACTTCCGGTAGTCGACAACAACAACTTTCTTCTCGGTATTGTAACCATCGATGACGTACTCTGGGTAGCCAATGAAGAATTCAGTGAGGACATGCAAAAGATGGGAGGTACCGAAGCCCTGGAAGAGCCTTATTTGGAAATCTCCATCTTCAAACTTTTTAAAAAAAGAGTAGGCTGGCTGATTGTGCTTTTCCTCGGTGAAATGCTCACTGCAACAGCGATGGCCAATTATGAACTGGCACTCGACAAAGCACTTATCCTTTCTTTATTTATTCCATTGATTATTTCAAGCGGAGGAAATACTGGATCTCAGGCCTCTTCCCTCATCATTCAGGCATTAACTGTTGGAGAAGTTACAATTGCCGATTGGTGGAGTGTAATGAGAAGGGAAATAATTTCTGGATTGTTATTAGGCACAGTTCTGGGCTTGATTGGCTTCCTGAGAGTAGTACTTTGGTCGCAAATTTTCCCAGAAGTCTATGGCGCACACTATATGCTAATTGCGTCTGTAGTAGGTGTATCGCTTATTGGAGTTGTGATGTTTGGCACCATATCAGGCTCTATGTTGCCCATTGCATTGAAAAAACTAGGAGCTGACCCAGCAGTATCATCAGCTCCTTTTGTAGCAACACTTGTAGATGTTACGGGTGTAATTATTTATTTCAACTGCGCCTACTTGTTCCTAAAAGGCACTATGCTTTAATCTAGTTATATCGCCTGGTGATTAAATGGTTGTAAAACCATTTCACTAACAACACCACTTGCTGGTTGCTGACAAAGAAACCAAATAGACCTTGCGGCTTCTTCCTCTCTGATCATTTTATCCTTTTGCACTTTCAAATCAATGGTATCCCAAAACGGAGAATCAACTCCACCCAAAAACAAATTAGTAATCCTGATTTCCGTACGCTTCAACTCTTCTCGAATACTTTGCATCATACCTACAATTCCATATTTAGAGGCTGAATAAGCAGCTGCTCCTGCCATAGGCACCTTCCCCAAAACTCCTGGAACATTTACAATTAACCCTTTCTTGCTTTCTTTCATCGCTGGTAAAAACATCTTCACAAATAAAAAAGACCCTACCAAATTAGTATTCAAAGATTGAGTGAACTCTGCTAATGTGAGATGATCCATCGATTTAATGATACCAATACCGGCAAGGTTAATTAAAATATCAGGCGTTCCCATCTCAGCTGAAACACGTGATCCAAGCATTTGCATATCCGATTCATTTGATATATCAGCTGCCATAGCATGTGTTGGACTTAACCCTAAATCTGATACCAAAGCATCTAACTTGACCTGATCTCTGCCAGTAACAAATACTTCCGCCCCACTCTGTTGCAACAATTTTACCAATTGTCTTCCTATTCCACCCGTAGCACCTGCTACTACTACCTTCTTTACTGTCAGCTTTTCCATTTGTATCGTTTTTGAATTAAACATTACAAAAGAAAAATTGTTTTCAAAAACATGACCATCAGCTTGATTTTTCCACACCAACTTTTCCAAAACAATCCAGCAATTGACAACAACAACCTTATATATATAATTGAAGAAGACCTCTTCTTCAAGCAATTCCTATTTCACAAACAAAAAATCATTTTGCACAAAGCAAGTATGAATACTTATGCAGCTGAATTAGCGTTAAAGGGACATGTTGTAAAATATATAAGCGCCCATGATGA
>JBKCGF010000089.1:0-1207 GCA_046303455.1 Chitinophagaceae bacterium
TTTAAAGGACCTACAATTTGACAAAGTATCAGATGCGTTAACGCATATTGATTTACTTGAATTGGTTGAAGGTAAAAAAGTGACTGCTACCATTCCATTGAAGTTTACAGGTGCTGCTGCTGGTGTAAAAGCTGGTGGTAAACTGGAATTGAGGTTGAAAGCAGTTAAAGTAAAATGTCTTCCTAAATATTTGAGGGAAAACATTGAGGTTGATTTGACCAATTTGGAATTGAACCAAAACATTCGTGTTCAAGACATCAAAGCGGATAACCTCGAAATCATGAACTCGCCTCGTATACCGATGGCTTCAGTTACCATGACACGTCAGTTGAAGCAGGAAGAAGCTGCTGCAGCTCCTGCCAAGAAATAAGACCAAAGTTTTATCTTTATAGCCCCATGATGATCATGGGGCTTTTTTTATGGAAAAATTTTTGATTGTTGGGTTGGGTAATATTGGGTCTGAATACATGCATACCCGTCACAATATCGGTTTTGATATTCTGGATGCTTTTGTAACAAAGCACAATACATTTTTCAGCTCAGATCGTTTAGCAGATAAAGCAGAAGTCAGTATTAAGGGAAGAAAATTAATTTGCATCAAGCCTACCACCTACATGAACCTGAGTGGAAGAGCTGTTAAGTATTGGATGGATAAAGAGAAGATTGATGCACAACATATTTTTGTACTTGTTGATGAACTTGCTGTGCCCATCAATAAAATAAAAATAAAATCTGCGGGTAGTGATGGCGGTCATAATGGATTGAAAAGTATCCAAGAGTTATTGGTAACCACGCAATATCCTCGTCTTCGTTTTGGTATAGGTAATGATTTTCCCAAAGGCAGACAAGTAGATTATGTTTTGGGTAAATGGTTTCCTGATCAATTGGGAGTGGTGAAAACTAAAATAGATCGTTCGGTGCTTGCAATAGAAGAATTTGTATTGATAGGCATTGAAAAGACCATGGGAGCAGTCAACAATTTAGAATTTTAGGTGTCATACATTCTTTGTTAATTTGCAACAATCTAAATCTGAATAATGAAATTTCTTTGTATAGGTAGAAACTATGTAGAACATGCAAAAGAATTGGGCAATGAAGTTCCTGAAGAACCAGTGATTTTCATGAAGCCAAAAAGTGCTTTATTGCAAGCTAATAGTCCATTTTATTATCCTGAATTTACCAACGAGTTGCATTACGAGTGTGAAGT
>JBKCGF010000090.1:0-1833 GCA_046303455.1 Chitinophagaceae bacterium
TAAAGAGAATTTAAGTTTATACCTAACATTTAAACTAATGGACTTATTGTATGCAATTCTTCCTGGAGTCTTGCTCTTTGCCAGTTAGCCATTAATTCTATCAATTAATCCAAGAAAACTACTGATCTGCGGCATACAAGAATTTTGGATTCATAACTTCTCCAAAATTTTTTGCCAGTAATATCTAAGTAAATTTTTATAGCATCAATCTCAAGCTGATCAGACCAGGCGATAGCATTACCTGTTGCATAAACTTGAGCAAAGCGTTCTTTATCTTGCAAAACTTTGAAAATTCCTTTCTCCACTAAATCGTTCAGGTGAACTATGCCTTTTACTCCATCCTCGAAAACAACTTCGATGGAGTAGTCAGAAACATATTTTACCTCTTTCAATTTCATACTTAAAGTTCTCATATTTTTTTGACATTTAAAACCGGAGAAAAAACAATGATTGTTGTTGTTTTTAACATTAAACATATATTTCTATTTCAGAAATTCATAGCCCCATTAGAAAAAATCGCAAAACCTCGAAAATAGCTCCCCCGAAAAACAAATGTTATCAAAAAGATAGAATCGCTTAATTTTTAGAAACTAAGCATCTTCTTTCCAGATTATTAAAAGTGAAGAAGTAATTTGATGGGATGAAGTGAACGCACTAATTACATGATGAAAAAAACATAATTTTTCTGTGTTTTCTACTTGTCACAATTAAAAAACAAGTATATCTTTACAGTGTCTTAGGACAATACCCCGCTATAGTCTCAGTATTATGGCTCTGCCTCCACTGGAGGCTTTTTTTATGCACTTACATGGCAATTATGAATAGAGTGGGGTTTTATTTTGATGGTTTTAATTTTTATAATGGATTAAAAGAAAGAGCAGGGATATATCCAGAATGGAAAAACTATTACTGGATAGACTTTGTGGCATTATGCAAAGCGTTTATACAAAATAGCGAGTTGGTCTTTGTTAAATATTTCACGGCACCACCATCCAATAATCTACAAAGGAGCAGGCAATCTGCCCTATTCTCAGCCAATAGAATACTAAACCCAGAAAAATTCATAACTATTAATGGTAATTATCAGTCCAAGAAAATAAAGTGTAGAAAATGTAAATCTATGTTTGAACATCTAGAAGAAAAAAGAACAGATGTTAATATAGCTGTAACAATGTTATTAGATTGTTTTAATGACAAGGTTGACACCCTTATTTTAATTAGCGCAGATAGCGACCAGGTTCCAAATATTGAAGCAATAAAAATAAATTTTCCGAAAAAGAATATCAAGATATATTTTCCGCCAAATCGAAATTCCGCAGAATTACGGAGTCTAATAAATCATGTAGTACACTTAGAAAATAATGAGGATAAGTTTAAGGCCTCAATTATGCCTACCAAAGTTCAAGTAGATGAAAAAATTTATACACGACCTGAAAATTGGAGAGCGTATTAGAAAAGTAGATTTAACTTATTCCCCTTTAGGAAACTTAGTTGAATACTCATTTTTCTATTTCCGAAATTCATAGCCCCAGTAGAAAAAATCACAAAACCTCGAAAATAGCTCCCCCGATTTATTTTCTGCTACAAATAAATTGAAAAATAGATATTTCCATATTCAATATATTTTTCTAATTTTGAAACTTATTGCTTTATTTGAAATTTTGAGAAAATTGAAAAACACCTCCCATGCTAGATAAAATCAGATCAAAAGAACAATATGAAGCCATCAATCAGATGATTGAAAAATATATTACCAAGGCAACAAAACTTGGTGGTTTTCATGCATTGAATAAAAGAGAAGACAGTGAACTTACACGGTTAACTTTTTTAGCA
>JBKCGF010000091.1:0-13445 GCA_046303455.1 Chitinophagaceae bacterium
GGAATAAATCCTTTCCCTACTATACACTGAATTTTTTCTCTATCCAGTTGCTGAATCACTTTTTCCTTTTGGTCGTAGTGCTGATAATGCAATTGAGAAATGGGTGAGAAGGGGCTTTCATTTTCCAATAAAACTATAGAATCATTGCTCATGTAAAACCTGTTGTTCATGATGGCAATGGTCAGTTGATAATCAAAATTATTTTTGTACTTATCGTGGTTTTTATAGTCGTCGTATTTTTTCAAGGCAGATAATAAAGGAACAAAATCATAGTCTTGCGGCACCCAAATTTGGGTTACATTTCTACCACCCAGGCCAAAATACAGTTGAATATCATCTGCTAACTGGTCAAGTTCTTCATGGGATTCTGTCCCATCTAAAAGGGCTATGGAGGTCCTGTTTTTTCTTATGATGTGGGGATACTTGCTGAAGTAGTACTCAAAATACCTAGCACTGTTATCACTACCAGTTGCGATATAAGCCTCGCAATCCTTTAGCATTTCCTGGATACTGATCCATTCTGCGGTTTCAGGATGTTGATGGATTAGATGTAGGAGGAGCTGCTTAAGTAGAACTGTGTCTTTTGAGGAAGCTTTAATTTTGACTTTGTGTCCGGATAGAAATATGCAAATAAGATCTTGCAGACCAACATAAGGAATATTCCCAGCCATTACCAAACCAATCGTTTTGGGATAGGGCTGCTGATCGGGAATTTGATATTGATTAGCAATATCTGACAGGGTTTGTTTTTGAAGCATTTTTGCTGCAATAGCTTTTCCAGAAAGATTAATGTAATCAGGTATAAACCATTTGTTCTCTGCCCATGCCCTAAACTGGGTGTCTTGATACGTATCTGTTTCTTGAGTGAGGTAGTTGCCCAAACTCACAAGAATTTCAATTCTGGTGTGTAAATTCATTTTCTAATTTTCGGATCATTGGTTTACCTTTACAATGCATCCAGATGCAAAAATAGACTCAAATTCAACCTTAAAAAACAGAAATATTATGGCAATCAAGATTACTGATGAATGTATCAACTGTGGTGCTTGTGAACCAGAATGTCCCAATAATGCCATTTACGAAGGTGGTGTTGAGTGGGCATTGTCAGATGGAACTTCAGTAAAGGGTTCATTTACCTTAATGGATGGTGGCGTGATTGAAGCAGGTGCTAAAAATTCACCTATCAGCAACGATACTTATTACATCACTCCAAATAAATGTACAGAGTGTCAGGGATTTCATGAGGAACCTCAGTGTGCTGCTGTTTGTCCAGTTGATTGTTGCGTTCCAGACGAACTTTATCAGGAAACGGTAGAGGAATTACTACAAAAGAAGGAAAAGCTTCATCTTTAATAAAATACCTCTTTGTTAAAAAGGTGAGGGCATTCTGATGACCCTCACCTTTTTTATATATTTGTATTACATTATCTGAATCAACAACCAACATGAATAAGCCCGTAATTGCCTTTGTAACTGGAGGATATTCCTCAGAAGCTGTTATTTCTTACAAAAGCGCCATCACCATTGAAAAGAATTTAGATGCTACAAAATTCGATGTATACCGAATTGATATTACACCCGATGCCTGGTTTCATCCTACTGCCACTGGTGAGAAAATACCTGTAAAAAGAGATGATTTCACAATCGAGATCAATGGCAATAAAATAAGATTTGATGCTGTTTTCATAGGTATTCACGGAACACCTGGAGAAGATGGTAAACTACAGGGTTATTTTGATTTACTGAATCTTCCATATACTTCTTGTGACGCTACATCTTCAGCAATCACATTTAACAAGCGATATACTACTGCAGTAGCTGGAGCTTCTGGTTTTCATGTTGCTAAATCCATACACTTATTTCAATCCAATTATAGAAAGGAAGATATTGGCAGTTGGGATCTGAAGTTTCCTGTATTTGTAAAACCGAATAATGGAGGGTCTAGTATCGGAATGAGTCGCGTTAATGTAAGAGAAGAACTTGAAGCCGGGATTGAAAAAGCATTTAAGGAAGATGATCAGGTATTAATCGAAGAATTTATTGCAGGTAGGGAATTTACTATTGGTGTTTTTAAATCAAAAGGAGCAGTAATTACCCTGCCGTTTACGGAAATTATTACTGAAAATGAGTTCTTTGATTTTGAGGCAAAGTATCAAGGAAAATCAAAGGAGGTAACTCCTGCAGAGTGCAGTCAGGATACTGCTGATAAAGTCAGAAAAGCTGCAGCTGGTATCTATAGTGTTTTTAATTGCAGGGGTGTAGTGCGTATGGATTTCATTTTCAATGATGTGGATAAAATACCATACTTACTTGAAATAAATACGGTACCCGGACAAAGTGCAGCTAGCATAGTGCCGCAGCAAGTTGCTGCAATGGGTGTAAGTTTGACGGACTTCTATTCAATGCTAATTGAGGAAGCGCTTGAAGCAATAAAAAAATAACCCAATGAATGTAGAATTCATTACCAGAAGACCATTGTGGCAGAACATACTTATAGGTTTTGGTGTTTCTGTATTTTTATTAATGGTTTTTTTATTCATGTTGAATAGAATAACCAATCATGGTGAATATTTGGTAGTGCCTGAAGTAAAGGGGAAAAGCTACATTCAAGTGCAAGATGAATTGGAAAATCAAGGTTTTGAGGTTGTAATTCAAGATTCTATTTATGTCGACAGTATTGCCCCTAATGCAATCATCAAACAGTTCCCAGAGCCGGAGGCGACTGTAAAAGTAAATAGGATAATTTACTTGACTGTAAATTGTACGGTGCCTCCAACAATTACAATGCCCAATCTGATTGGAATGAGTTTTAGAAATGCAATTCTAGAATTACGGTCTCTCGGTTTAAAAATGGGAGACACTACCTTCATTCCTGATATTGCAAAAAATGCAGTCAAAGACCAGCTTTCAGCAGGTGTTCAAATAAAGCCAGGTTCACCTATTCGCATGGGATCAAAAATTGATTTGCTTATAGGTTCGGGCTTGGGTGGTGCTCCAGTTCCTGTTCCAGATTTATTCGGACTAACTTATCCTGAAGCGCAATTGGTAATGGAATTGAATGGTATTACTCCTGGTGTAATTTTATTGGATGATGATTTGGTTGATACCACGCTTGGTTTCATTTACTGGCAAAATCCAAATCCATTTGATGATCAATTAAAGGTAAATATGATCAGGCCTGGTCAATTGATGGATATAAGGATAAGTGCAATAAAACCGGAAAGAAAGACGGACTCTGTTCAAATTAAAAATCAATAGGTTCAAATTATTTTTAAAAAAGTAAGGTATGAAAACAATAGACGTTGCTGAATTGAATCAAAAACTAAAAAATGGCGAGAAGCTTCATCTTGTAGATGTGCGTGAAACATTTGAACATGATGAGTTTAATATTGGAGGTATTTTACTTCCTCTTGGGGAAATCAGAATGGGGGATACCGAAAAAATTGATCATTTAAAAGATGAGGAAGTTTTCTTGTATTGCAGAAGTGGTAACCGCAGTGGTCAGGCTGCTTTGATTCTTGAGACAATGGGTTTCAGTAATTGTACAAATGTTGTTGGGGGAATGCTGGCCTGGCAAGAAAATTTTGGAGTTTAAAATTTTATTTATTTTGTAAATTTCTAAGGTCGTTTACGGATTTGGTAAGCATGGTTTCAATCAATTCCTTGCTAAACTTTTCAACAGATCCTGGATTAATAGTTTTTGTCTGTATTGACCAAATCAGGGTTTCAGTTTCTGTGTCAAAAAGATTGCCCTCCATAAAGTATGTTTTATCAGTTACATAGTATCCTGGATCATAAGCATAGGGATACCAATAGGAGTAAAAACCTCTGAACTGAAGTCCGTAACCTGAATATGGTCCATACATGCCAAGACTTCCTGGAACATACCTGGTTTCACTTTTCTTTTCTGTCAATGTTACTGTAAATATTAAATCACACTCCAAACGTGTTATTTCTTTCATCATCATTTCTCTGTTGGGAGGGTTAGGCTTAGAAAATGATGGTGGAAAATAATCCCAGCTTCTTTCTGAAGTAAAACCATTTGCTTTTGCAGTTAGCCACATTTCTTCCTCAAGATGTGTTCTTACATGAGGGTTGTTAATCAAGGCCGCTAGGAAAATTTTCTTATAGGGTTTACTCGTTTTAAAACTAGGGTTGGTCCAGGAATATGTAATCTTATTAGCTGATGAACATCCATCTAACAACATGAAAATGAGTAGTCCGATAAATAATTTTTTACACATATGCATACTTTGAGTATGCAACATACAATCTGTGGTACTCTCTTGTATGAGGGTACCACAGATTATTTAGGTAAACTATTATTTGTTACTAATACAGATTAGAAATTGATATTCAACCCCACCATTAGATTCCGTTCTGCCATGGGGTAATAATAATTGTTAATCGATACTTGATTGTTGAATGTGTAAGAAAAGGTATATCCGTTAGGTGCATATAACTTATTCCATAAATTATTGATTTGCAAAATAAGTTCGATGCTAGAAAATCCTTTTGGTTTAAATACGTGATTGAGAATCAGATCCTGAATAAAAAAGGGATCAATACTTCTGTCTTTTCTGGATGTATTGTCGAGATACTGGCGACTAACATACTTGCTATTGAGTCGGATCTCAGTATTAGCAAAAGGTTTGTAACTAAGCGTTGCATTTTCTACAACTGCTGGTGAAAATGCAATATCAGCATCACTATAAAAATTCGTTTTTTGTCCACCTGCATCATAATCATCATAATACTCCGTAAACTGCTTTACTTTATTTCTGCTCAATGCAATGTTGTTATTGAATTGCAGTTTATCATTAATGATGAAATTTGATTCAATTTCAATACCGGCTCTAAAGCTGACTGGTATATTGGTTCTGGTATAAGCACCTACATCATTGATTTTACCTGTTAATACCAATTGATTTCTGTAGTGCATGTAATATGCGGTAACTGCAAGTCTTAATTTCTTTGTATTTCTCTCAAAACCTAATTCAAGATCATTCAATGTCTCGTGTTTTGGGATTTCTGTTGTGCTTGCTTCAAAATCATCCCGATTGGGTTCTTTGTTCGCAATAGCATATGAAGCAAAGACAGAATTGTTGTTTTTGCTGTATCTAATTCCTATTTTAGGATTGATAAATAACCATTTCTGATCAACTTTTAATCCAGGATTGTTTCTAAAGCCTTCTATATTGTAACTCACATTTCTTGCCTGAATATCTCCAAAAAAATGGAAGTCATTGTATTTGTGTAACCATTTTCCAAACAAGTGTTGTTCTTGTTTTCTTGCATCTAAATCATACCATTTAAAATCTTTATCAATTCCTGCCTGGGCCCAGATGATTTTACCAAAATGATTACCATCATAAATACTACTACCACCTCCAATAATGATTTCGTTGTTCTTGTATTTTTTTTGGAAGCTGAAGTTAGTTCCTCTGTATAAGTTATCTAGCCATAACTGTCTTATCAAATCTGTTTCAAATAGGACATTGCCTCCTAATTGAAAATTTGGTAATCCAAATGTAGCATAAGATTGTTGGGCTTTATATTGCTCGTAATAGCCATTACCAGTAGTAGCAAATACAGCTGCATTAAAATTCCATTCTGTATTTAATTTCTTGTTATAAAACAATTGATAATGTGTTTGTGTATAATTATCGGTTTCGTTATCATAAGGTGTCCCAGGTTTTTCTGTACCGGCACTATTGAATTTTCGGTTGGCACTTAGTTGTTCTTCTGTTATGCCATACCAAGCTTGTTCTGTTTTTTCTTTTCCTGAAAAAAC
This sequence comes from Chitinophagaceae bacterium, assembly GCA_046303455.1. Taxonomy (GTDB): domain Bacteria; phylum Bacteroidota; class Bacteroidia; order Chitinophagales; family Chitinophagaceae; genus Pollutibacter. Next base: position 5,795 of record JBKCGF010000091.1, read on the forward strand.
GTTTAATCTAAGCGATGATTTCTCTTTGATGCTTGCTGCAGAAACATAAAAGGATTGAAGTTTACTTGCAGACCTGTCTATGTATCCATCACTCGAAATATTTGATAGACGTGCATCTATCGAATACCTGCCGTTGATTAATCCTGTTCCAGTTTTAATGGTATTTTTTAAGCTATTAAATGATCCAATGCTGTTGCTGAGTGTTGCATATGCTTTTTCCTGTACCTCATTCGTCATTAAGTTAATGGATGCTCCAAAAGCACCCGGACCATTTGCACTGGTGCCAACACCTCTTTGCACCTGAATGCTGTTTGTTGAAGAAAGGAAATCGGGTAAATTCACCAGGAAAACGCCTTGCGACTCTGCATCGTTATATGCAATTCCATTGAGCGTAAAGTTTATTCTGCTGGCATCTGTACCTCTGATGCGTATACCAGTATAACCAATTCCATTTCCTGCATCTGAATTTACCACTGCACCAGGTATTTGGTTCAATAGAAACGGGATGTCCTGGCCCAGGTTGTTTTTTTCAATATTCCTTTTTGTAATGAGATTCTGGATAAATGGGTAGTTTTTTTCTGCTCTCACTGCTCTGATTTCAATAGCTTCCATGAGTTTGCTCTTGGTGGTATCCTGACCAACAGAAGAGATTCCTTTGCTGTTTTCTACTTTTTGATTGTTTTGGGAAAAAGTGAATGATGACGAGGCAAGAAATAAAGCGACTAACAAGTTCTTTTTCATACTGTTTTTGTTTTTTTGTTTACAAAAACAGGAAAGGATGGAATAACTGATTCGTCCTTCCCTGCGCAGGCATTATCCTGATCAGGTTCTACGGGTTTAATCTCAGCGATGATTTTTAATCAAAGCACCCCGGAACAGTACAAAGGTAGAGATTGGTTTTTAATTTAAAAAACGACTTATTTTTTGTGTAACTTTTACTCGATAGGATCGTCTATGTACAGTAAACAAAAAAATAAAATAGATGAAAAATATTTTTATAGTGTTTTTTCTGATTGGCTCTTTTGCCTCTTTTGCACAGGAAAAAGTGATTTTTAACGACGAGCATGTGATTTTGCGTGATGTGCAAACCTTTCAATCTGTTGTGGTAAGTGGACCATTCAAAGTGTATTATTCTACCGATACGGAAACGCAAGTAGCGGTTAGTGCAAAAGATACAGATAGCCGAGATCGTATCACCACTAAAGTAAATAATGGTACATTATATATCTCTTTGGATAATAGTGGCCTTAAATGGTGGGGAGTAAACAAGGAATTTAAGGTATATATCACTGCACCAAAACTAAGTTCACTCACCGCATCCGGTGCAGTAAATATAATAGTCGTTGATGTATTGAAGTCCAATAGTCTGACCATGAATTTTTCTGGTGCCAGTGACTTTACGGGTAAAGTAGAGTGTACAGAAATCAAGGCTAATTTTTCTGGTGCTTCTGATACCAAAATAAGCGGATCAGCTGATAAAATCGTATTGGTGTGCACAGGTGCGAGTGGGTTCAAGGGTACTGAATTAAAAGTTAATGAGGCAGATTTGGTTGCAACAGGAGCTTCTGACATTAAAATCTATGTAAAGGAAATATTTAGGGCAAAGGCATCTGGGGCAAGCAGCATACAATACAAAGGGAACCCCAGAATATTTAATCAAACAGCTACAGGAGCGAGTTCAATCAAGAATACCAATTAAAACAGCTGTTCATCAGCAGGAAAATAAAAAAGCAACCCAAGGGTTGCTTTTTTTAGTTGCGAAGGCTGGGATCGAACCAGCGACCTTCGGGTTATGAGCCCGACGAGCTACCGCTGCTCTACTTCGCGTTGCAAAGCTACGTTTTTATCACTTATGTTCAAAACAAATTTTACTAGTGTACCTTTGCAGTTCTAATGAAATCTGGGTTTGTAAATATTTTAGGTAAGCCTAATGCAGGTAAGAGTACGCTGCTGAATGCCTTAGTTGGTGAAAAACTGGCTATTGTATCTTCAAAGGTGCAAACAACACGTCATCGTATTCGTGCGTTTGTAAACGGCCCAAACTATCAAATTGTTTTTTCAGATACTCCAGGGGTTATAGAACCTAAATATAAGCTGCATGAGAAAATGATGCATGCGGTAACTACTAGTTTAGAGGATGCAGATGTGTGCTTATTGGTAGTGGATTTAAGGGATAACTTTGAGGAATTAGACCAGATTTTTTCTTCTCTTAAGTTGAAGGTGAAATGTATACTGGTGCTTAATAAATCTGATTTGGTAAAGCAGGATAGGATAAACGCAGCAAAAAGTTTTTTTTCTGATAAGTCATATTGTAGTCGCATAGCTGTCATCTCAGCTGCTTCAAAAGGCAATGTTCAAGAATTGATCAGTGATATTGTAGAGATGTTGCCTGAAGGGGAGGCTTTTTATGGTGAAGATGAGTTAACGGATATGCCGACTAAATTCTTTACTGGAGAGTTGATTAGAGAAAAAATCTTTGAATTATTTGAAGAAGAAATTCCATACCAATCAACTGTTATGGTTTCAAAATTTGAAGAACAGCAGTTATTGATAAAAATTGTGGCGGAAATTGTTGTACAGCGCGAATCGCAAAAAGCAATTATACTCGGTACAAAAGGTGCAATGATTAAAAAATTAGGAATGTTGTCCAGGCAGTCTATTGAACAGTTTCTCGACTCCAAGGTCTATTTGGAATTGTTCGTTAAGGTGCGATCCAATTGGAGAAACAATGATTTGTACTTAAAGGAATATGGGTATATTCAATAAATATTTGTCATGAAAAAACTATTCTTTTTATTCATGGTTTTTTGTGCAGCAAATACCAATGCACAAAGTGGTTATTTACCAAGAGAAAGCTTTGAAGGAGCTGCATACACATTGGCAGTTCATGAAGTCAATTTTGAAGGTGTTCAAAATTCTAGTAAAATGAGGTTGCCATATTCTTCTGTAAAAGGAAGTCCTTTTTTTATGGATGAATTTCTATGGGCAACGTTTTATGATCAGAAAGGTAAAATGACTGGTAAGCAAAAGGCAAAAATTAACCTGGCTAGTCAGGAGATACATTTTATAGGAGAAAAGGAAATGGAATATATCGCTCCTGTAGAATTAGCAAACAAAGTTGTTCTTTCTCATGAGCAAAAAAATGATACAGTAGCTGTTTTTGCCAGAATGGTTAATGGATTGCAGTTCAACAATAAAACGTTAAGCGACTATGTACAGCAGCTTACTTTTGGTGAAGCTGTTCTTTATAAACACACTAAACGTTATGTGGCGTCTGCAGATTCAATGTTTGGTACTTTAAAGCGTTATTATTTTGCTTCTCAAAATAGTTATTTTCTGAAGTTTGATGCTGATCCTGTTTTTGTTAATAAGTTATCATTAAACGCTTTGTTGAGTATTTTACCCGGTTCAGATGGAATGCTGGATTGGTCAAAGAAAAATAAAATAAATATCCGAAAAGAAGATGACCTGATTGCATTGATTGAAGAATATAACAAAACTATAGGTCGTAAAAAATAGCAAGACTAAATCATTTTAAAAATAATTATGCCAGGATTTACATTAGCAATTGTGGGAAGGCCCAATGTGGGTAAAAGTACTTTGTTCAACAGGCTTTTGGAACAAAGAAAGGCCATTGTAGAAGATACACCTGGCGTAACCAGGGATAGACAATATGGCGTTTCTGAGTGGAATGGCAAGTCATTTAATGTTATCGATACCGGAGGTTTTGTAGCAGGTGGTGATGATGTTTTTGAGAAAGAAATTCGTGAGCAGGTGCTGATTGCCGTGCAGGAAGCAAATGCTGTATTGTTTATGGTAGATGCCAGCACAGGGATCACTACTTTAGATGAAGCAATGGCTGATATTTTAAGGCCTTCCAAAAAGCCTGTTTTTTTGGTTGTCAATAAAGTAGATAATAATGCACGTCTGCTAGAAGCCAGTGAGTTCTATTCATTAGGATTTGAGCATATCTTTTTTATTTCTTCCATGTCTGGCAGTGGTACAGGAGAGGTATTGGATGATGTAGCAAATTTAATAGAGATTGAAGCAGAAGAGCCCAATGCTGAATTACCTAAAATAGCAATTATTGGTCAGCCTAATGTCGGAAAATCCTCTCTTTTGAATGCATTGGTAGGAGAGGAAAGAACCATTGTTAGTGAAATTGCTGGCACTACCAGAGATACCATTCACACGCATTATAACTTGTTTCAAAAAGAGTTTATTTTGATAGATACCGCTGGTATTCGTCGTAAAAATAAAGTGCATGAGGATCTGGAATTCTACTCGGTTATTCGTGCAATTAAAGCAGTTGATGAAGCTGATGTTTGTTTGATGATGATCGATGCTGAAAAGGGTATTGCACAGCAGGATTTGAATATCTTTTCTTTAGCAGTTAAGAAAGGTAAAGGAATAGTTTTTTTGGTCAACAAATGGGATTTGGTTGAAAAAGTTACCAATACTGCTAAAGATTATGAAAAACAGTTGAAGGAGAGACTTGCTCCATTTACTGATTTGCCAGTTATTTTTATTTCAGCTAAAGAAAAAACAAGAGTTTTCAAAGTGATTGAAACTGCTTTGGAAGTATTTGAAAGCAGGCACAGAAGAATAGCGACTTCAAAGTTAAATGAAGAAATGTTGCCAGTGATTGAGGCCTATAAACCTCCAGTTGTAAGGGGTAATTCTGTAAAGATTAAATTTGTTACTCAATTGCCTACAGCTGTTCCGAGTTTTGCTTTTTTCACGAATTACCCAGACGACATCAAAACACCATATAGAAATTACCTTGAGAATAAGCTCCGAGAGAGATTTAATTTCAAGGGAGTACCAGTAAGGATTTTCTTCAGGAAGAAATAAATAAGAGAGGCGACTGAAAAGTCGCCTCGTTTTATTTTGACCCAAAAACTAAATTTATAATTTGAAGTATCCGCCTATCAGAAAGCTAAAGTCAGATTTCTTAGTACTTCCATCTTTTAAAAAGTAAATATTCTCACCTGCTGTTTCGTGTCTTAATTCAGGAATGAGAGTGAATTTTCCAAATTTTAAATTAGCAGAAAGTGTATTTGCAAAAATGCTTGTCCCTACAGTGGCAGCGCCAAGTGCAGCCAATTGATTTCTGTCGTTGAATACTTCTGACCTTAATGTGATTCCAACTTTTTCTATTGGGTCATAATTCAGGTAAACAGCTGTGCCAGACCAAGAAGATGCATTGCTATAATTGTTATTAGATTGAAGTTTAATGCTGTTGATCGTTCCGTTAAACCCAATTCCAAATTCATCATTGATTTTTCCTGTAACAACCAAATCAAACTGTCTGGTTTTTGCAGAATCACCAGGTCTTTGTCCACTAACATAATTCAAATAAACTTTTACATTTTCGCTGATGGTCTGACTAACCTGCATCAGCATAGACTTTTTATTTGATGCTGGTGCTTTTCTATAATCAGTTGGATTGGCAACACCAAGCATGAATCCAGTGTTTCCAAATGTAAAATCCGCTTTTAAGCCAGTATGTAAAAAGGGACCATAGGAAAACATATAAGACATACTGTAATTCCTGTTTGCGTAAGGATCTACCAATTCATATCCTACATGAGTTGCCCAAGTACCAGCTGTTAATTTTAACCAATCTGTTGGAGCATAGGACGCATAAAGTTGTTTAACATAAGAAAATGCACCTTTGTCGTTATAGGCAAATTCTTCTGCTCTTTTACCAACACCCAGGTCTGCTGTAAATGAAAATTTATTATTGGTATAATCTACTTTGGCAGAAACCATCCCCAAAGCCAGTTTATTGTTCGAGTTGGTGAAACTGGTTCTGTTGTTTGAAATGTTTTGATTGAAGTCCGACCTGAAATAACCATCAGCAAAAGCAGTAAATACCCAATTACTTTTCTTGGCTGAATCTTCTTGTGCAAAGGCGCTGACTACCCCTGTAAGGAGGCAAATAAATAAGGAAAGTTTTCGTAACATTGTTTTGGTTTTTAGTTCTAAAAGAGGGTATGGCAAAGGCGAATGTTCTAGTCCAACACCGCCCCGCGCTGTACCCTTGTTATTTAATTTTGCTAAGCTTTCTGTGGATTTCTTCCATATTTTTCATCGTGTTGTGTTGCGTCCAATCCCAATTCTTCTTCTTCTTCACTTACTCTCAATGGCTGAATCAGGTTGATGAACTTGAAAATGATAAATGATACTATAAAAGAGTACGCAACGGCAATACCCATCGCTTTTAATTGAGTGAAAAAGAATTCAGGATTACCGTAAAAAAGTCCATCATTGCCCGCACTGTTCACTGCTTTTGTTGCAAATACACCAGTTAAAATCATCCCCACAATACCGCCTAACCCGTGACAAGGAAATACATCTAATGTGTCGTCTAAAGTTGACTTTTGTTTGTAATGAACCGCAATATTAGAAATGATTGCTGCAACTACACCAATGAAAATACTTTGTGGTATTCCCACAAAACCTGCCCCTGGTGTTATAGCAACCAAGCCAACAACTGCACCTATACAAAAACCTAAAACAGATGGCTTTTTACCTTTTAATACGTCAAAGAACATCCACGACAAACCTGCAGCGCCTGCAGCTGTATTTGTAGTTGCAAATGCTGAAACAGCCAGTCCATTTGAACCAAGTGCAGAACCCGCATTAAAACCGAACCATCCAAACCAAAGAAGACCTGTACCTATTAAAACATAAGGCACATTTGCTGGAGGAATTTCTGCACCTTCAAGATGTGCCTTTCTTCTTTTCAAGACCAAGACACCTGCTAATGCGGCACAACCTGCTGATATATGCACAACCGTACCACCAGCAAAATCAAGAGCTCCCATCTTGAATAAAAATCCATCAGGATGCCAACTCCAATGGGCTAGGGGAGCGTATACCAATATGCTGAAAAGAACAATAAATAGAATATATGAGGTAAATCGAACACGTTCTGCAAGCGCTCCAACAACTAGCCCCGGAGTTATAATTGCAAACATCAGCTGAAACATCGAAAACAAGGTCTTGGGTATAGTTGGCGCTAATCCCCATGGTTCTGCATTATTGACATCCTTAAAAAATAAATGGGTTAAAGGGTTGCCAACGAACCCCCCTAATGATTCCCCAAAACATAAACTGTAACCAAATGTGATCCAAATGACTGTAACCACCCCAGCGGCAACAGTGCTTTTAATCATTGTTGAAATCACATTTTTCCTGTGAACCATTCCGCCGTAAAAGAAAGCCAGACCCGGAGTCATTAAAAATACCAAGGCTGTCGAAATAAGCACCCACGCAATATCAGCTCCATTATAAACCCCTGCAGTATCCTCGAAATTGGGTAAAACAGGGGTAAAAACAGCCGCAATGGAAATTAATGCTAAAAGAATGAAGGGAAGACGATCTCTAACGATTTTGGACTTCATTATAGTTGTTTTGGTTAAATAATTAAATATTTATTCCAAATTTATAAAAAAAGTCACCTATAAAGGTAAATTAATACATATATAATAAAATATAATATGAATAATAAAACGAATTAAAATGTTGTAAATCAACTATATATAAAAATATAAACAAATTCAATGTGGATAAATACTATTACTAAATATACATATATATAAAATAATAATACGTAAAGTATTAATAAAATAAGACCCCTGGT
>JBKCGF010000092.1:0-6330 GCA_046303455.1 Chitinophagaceae bacterium
ACTCCTATATCATCAAATTTTGCCTTTATGGCGTCTAATCTGTCCAGCATCTTATTATGAAAAAAACTTCTAGTAGATAATCTTTAATTTCGCCTGCAAAGTTAACTCATTTCGACTGATGAAATACCGCAAGTTTAGCGCCGATAAGATTTTCAATGGATTTGAATTTTTCAACCATGAACATGTGCTCATAACAGATGAAGCCGGAAAGGTGGAAGCGTTAGTCCCCTTCACCGAAGCTGGCGACGATATTGAAACCCACACAGGCATCATCACGCCTGGTTTTATCAATGCGCATTGTCACCTCGAATTGAGTCATCTTAAGGATGTAATTCCCCCGCATACGGGACTGATTCCCTTTTTGCTTGATGTTGTTGGCAAAAGAGATTTTCCGATGGAAATCATCTTAGAACGTATTGAAAAAGCAGAACAGGAAATGTATCAGGATGGTATTGTGGCAGTCGGCGACATAGGAAATACTGCCAATACTTTAACAACCAAACTAAAGAGCAAAATAAAATGGAACAATTTTGTTGAAGTGTTGAGTTTCAGCGATGAGATGTCTCCTGAAAGAATGCAACAGTACGGTGATGTGCTGCAGGCTTTCCTGGATGTTGAAAAAGAAATTGAAAAAGAGCATTTCAAATCAGCCTTGGTACCTCATGCACCATATACCATCAGTGATCTAACATTTCAGGAAATTAATAAGCGTACTGCCAATGCAGTTATTTCAATGCACAATCAGGAAAACCCGGCAGAGGATGAATTGTATAAAACAGGGCAAGGCGCATATCTTCCTTTTTTAAAAATTTTCGGATTCGAAAAATCTCCTTTCCCTGTAACAGGTCAATCTGCTCTTAGATCCTGCTTACCTCATTTCAACAATAAGCAACGTGTGCTTTTGGTTCACAATACCTTTATCCCTGAAGAAGATATCGACTTTGCAATAGACTATGCACAAAAAAATCTTGCAGGAATACATTTCTGTCTCTGCGCAAATGCCAATCTGTATATCGAAAACAAAATGCCTCCTGTTCAAATGCTTTTAGATCATGGAGCTGAATTAACCTTGGGAACCGACAGCTATAGCAGCAACTGGCAGTTGAGCATTGCCGCTGAAATAAAAACTATCAAAGAACGTTTGCCAGAAATTCCACTTGAGCAAATACTGAAATGGGCTACCATCAATGGTGCAACAGCCCTTGGCAGATCAAATGAATTAGGCAGTTTTGAAAAAGGTAAAATACCTGGAGTCGTTTTACTCGACAATAACCTCAAAAGCAGTCGACTACTTTAATCAAACTTCAAGTAAAGTTCGAATAACCGGAAGTGATTTCATTTGTCCGAATGGACTGATATGCAATTCATAAAACTGCAAACAGGCATCCATCAATTCATTGCGCAAATGTTTATTCAATTGAAGTTGATCCAATTCTTCCAGCTGCATTACACGCAACAATTGAGCAATAATTTCACTCTTTGGATATACAATTGCCATTTGATGCAAAGGCGCCTGTTTTACAAACTGCCCTTCTCTTAAATCCAGTATTGTTGCTTCTTCTGAATAATTATCCATTAAGCGAAATCCAAAGAAATGCGACAAATGCACAATGAAAAAAAGTGGAATATTTGCTGTTTGCGTTGGGGTTGCTTTATCCAATCCCAAAATTATATCTTCAATAAAATCATATAGCTCGGGTGCTGTATCTGGCTCCTTGATGCATTTCTGTAAGAGTTCAATGATAAACAATAAAACAGCATTTTTAGTAACATCAGCAAAAAGGTGTTCGAAATAAAAAGGCTGTTTACATTCCTTAATGTGTTGCAAAGTATTCTTATCGTTGTGGTAGACAACCAACTCCAGAATATTACCTACTTGAAACTGACTGGCAGTAAATGAGGCAGATTTTTTTGCAGTGCGAACACCTTTGACCATATACTGCTGTAACCCAAACAAAGAAGTAAAAATGGATACTACCAATGACGTTTCACCATACTTAACCGTACGAATGATGAGCCCCTTTGTATGAAATGGTGTACTCATCTTATTTCAGAAAAAATATTTTACCTGCAACTTGTTGTGTATTGAATTCATTGGCAACCATAATCAGGTAAGTACCGGAGCTGACTCTTTCTCCTTTGTAGTTTTTTCCGTTCCAAATAGCCTGACCTCCCAATGATCTTGTTTTAAATACCAATCTGCCATCCAGTTCAGTTATACTCACCCATGCTTGTTCTGGAAGATCACGAATGGCAATGGTGCCTGAAAAGCCCGGGGGGACTGGATTAGGAAAAACAAAAGGTTTTTTTATTGTTATTGCAGGCTCTGTAGCAGTGCCCCTGTAAGAACAAATTCCTTTTCCTGTCATAAAAAAAACTTCCCCAGTAAATGGTTCTATAACAATTGAGAAAACTTCATTGCTGAGCAATTTACTGTTTGAAACTATAAACCTGTTAATGATTTTTTGTCCATCTGCACTCAACAACCAAACACCATTGCTAGTGGCTATCCATTTTCTATCGGCACCATCAATTTTGATATCGTTAATCCTTTCTTCCGCCAATAAACGACCTGCAAAATTATCTTCTTGTACTACTGGCAAAATGGCTTCACATGTTCCAGCATTAAACAGATCATCACCACATTGAATTACAGCCACACCTTTATCTGTGCCCACCCATATAAATCCATTTCTATCACAAGCAATATTCAAAACATTATTTGAAGGCAGATTGCCTCTACCCAAACCCTGTTTGAATTGTCTCCATCGATCATCTGACGTCACTTCAAGGCTATTACCATGATCAAAACAAAATAACCCATCCCCATTTGCAGCAATAATCCATTTTCTATTTTGATCATCTACAATAAGTTTTGATAACTCAAAATTGCTGTAGACGAAAGGAATCCTAAACTTTTGAGCTGTCGCATCACTCTTCCTAACCACCAATCCATCTTGCGCCCCATTATTGGTGAGCCACAATTGTTGATCTTTATCTATCGCCAAACCTCCAACACTGTATTTAGCAGCATTATTGAAAACAGGCGAAAGAAAAGAGTTTTGCTTGTATACGGTTAATTTATTGTCTTTGGCAAGTTCAAGCAAACCTCCATCCGCAGACCCTGCAAACAAAGAACCAGATGTTGATTGATAAACTACACTGCCAATATCCCTCAAAGTATCGAAAACAGGTAATGCAGTCGAGTTTAGACTCTTCCAGCGATCCCCATTAAAAGCATAAACAGCATCAGCCAGACTTGGTTGTGTATTGGGTCTTGGAATTTTACCCGAAGCAATGTAAATCTCTCCATCTGCATATACACCATCACCAAATGCAAGTCCCGCTGGTGTTTCAGGGAAAACAGGAGATTCGCTTGTATTGGATAAATTAATCACGCCATTTTTCAAATCTGAAACCCATATAGTACCATTGAGATAAACTGCATCAGTGGGATAGCTCAGATAATTTGAGTTGTTGATTTCAACAGCTTGTGTAGTTGAATTAATCAAAACTGCATTACCCTTTCCTTGAGATGTTTGTCCAATTAACAATTGATTGTTTACAACAACAAGTGTTGTGATTTGCCTTTGATTGGTAAATAAAAAATTCCAGGTTCCGTTTCGGTTGATAAATACTGAATCATTTACTTGAGTAACCAATTGATTGTTCCAATTCAATACACGGAGCGTGGGTGAATTGTTCAACTGAGTGCTTGCGGGTGTCCAGTTTCTGTAATCATTTAAACTGGATGACGAAAAATTTGCGCGCAGCAAGCCCTTTTCGGTAGCTGCAAACAAGACTCCATTCAACAAAACAGTTTGATAAACTTTAATAGGTGCCCCATTTTCGCCAATGCGGTAGGTGTTTTTGATTTCTAATCTATCCGTATTGACAACTATTATACCTATGTTGGTTGATAAGTAAGCATCATCACCAATCCAATTGATGTGATTAACCGTTTTATCTTCCTGCAAATTTGATTTAATCAAATCAGGCAAATTTCGAATCCGATCTCCGCTTATAAGATCAAGATCTGCATTCTGATACACGAGCATCAGTTTTTCACTTAATGGGTTCTTAGAAATCCATTTTAATGCTACTTGCGACAATCCATCTGATTTTGTTTTGGTGAAAATTGCTTTTGTCGTAGGTTGATACTCAAAATAACCATAGGCAGAACCGGCCAGAAAAGAATTTTGATCTGCTGCAAGCGACAAAACTGATTTCATGGGCAGATGATCTCTCCATTGTCCAATTGCAGGTAGTCCCTGAGCAAGCGACACGGTTCCAGATATAATCAACATAAGTGCAAAAAAGCACGACTTCATCTCATAAAATTAATGAATTGACAGCAGGCAGCATGGTATAAAAAATTCCATCGCTTTACATAATTGCTTTCCTTTGCAAAAAAAATACCATGTGGCAATGGCTGGGTAAATCCATTCTCCGGTACAGAATTCAATTGATACTTGCAACAATAGCCTTAACTGCTGTTTTAGGCTACCAGGGCAGTAAAGTACAATTGAGTTATGATTTTTCAAGAGCCATTCCAACGGACCATCCTAAGTATCTAGCCTATCTGGATTTTAAAAAGACTTTTGGGGAAGATGGAAATTTGTTAACAATAGGTTTCATTACAGACAGTTATTTTTCTACAGAGCATTTTAATGCAACATCTGCCTTCATAGAAGAAGTAAAAAAAGTAAATGGCGTTGAAGACATCATCAGTGTCACTGGGGCAGTCACTTTAAAAAGAAACGACAGCACAGGAAAACTGGATGCCATAAAAATTTTCCCAACACAGGTGCAAGATCAAGGAGAACTGGATAGCTTAAAAGAACAATTTTACACACTCCCCTTTTACAAAGGGCTTTTGTACAACCCAACATCACAAGCTTTTTTAATCGGATTAAGAATCAACAAAGACATTCTTGCCTCAAAAGCACGCGAAAAGACTGTTGGCGAAATTGAAGTCATCACAAATCAATATGCAAAAAAAACAGGATTCGACATCCATTTGAGTGGATTGCCTTTGATTAGGACGAATGTAGCAATGCGCATAGCCAATGAATTGAACTGGTTCCTTTTAGGATCAATTGTTCTCTCGGCTCTTATCCTTTTTGTTTTTTTCAGATCGCTTACTACAACGTTATTATCTCTTGGTGTTGTATTGGTGGGTGTTATCTATAGTCTTGCAACAATTTACTTATTTGGTTTCAAGATCACACTTCTCACTGCATTGATTCCACCATTGATTGTAGTAATTGGCATTCCCAACTGTATTTATTTTTTGAATAAATACCATACCTCTTATATAAAGTATGGTAACAAAGAAAAGGCGATTGTTGAAATGATCAGCAAGATGGGTGTTGTAACTTTGTTTTGCAATATCAGTGCAGCACTTGGATTTGCAGTATTCGCATTAACAAAGAGTTTGATTCTCAAAGAATTTGGCATTGTTGCAGGTATCAACATCATGGCCCTTTTCTTCATTTCATTGGTTATTATTCCAATTGCACTTTATTACATGCCAGCTCCAAAGGCAAAACACATGAGCTATCTGGAAAACAAATGGCTCACCAGCTTGCTGACTAAAATAGAAAAATGGGTTTTTGCTCATCAGAAAACTATTTACATTACTACTGCTTTAGCATTGGTTGTTTCTATCGCTGGAATTACTAAACTGAAAACACAGGCATTTATTGTAGATGATTTACCACAGAAGGATAAGATCTATACTGATTTGAAATTTTTTGAGTCCAATTTTGGCGGCATCTTACCGCTTGAAATCATCATCGACACCAAAAAGAAAAATGGAATTGCAGGATCAAGAGCGTTAACCGTCTATGATAAAGTTGCTGCCTTTAGTGAACACCTGACTACTTATCCAGAATTAGCAAAACCGCTTTCATTAGCAGAAGGTTTAAAGTTTGCTAAGCAAGGTTTTTATGATGGCGATAGCAACAACTATGCTATGCCCAATACATTTGATGGTGCATTTCTTGCTGATTATCTTAAGCCCAGCAAATCAACAAAAACTGATCAAGGGTCTTTGCAAAAACTGATGTCGTCTTTTATCGACAGCAACCGACAAATCACACGAATCAGTGTTAATATGGCAGATATTGGAAGCTTAAGGATGCCAGCACTGATAGACACTTTAGAAAGTCATGCAGGCGACTACTTCGACACCAGCAAAACAACAGTATCACTAACCGGCTCAAGCATAACTTTTCTGGAAGGGAGTCGCGTTATCATACAAGGATTTCAGGAAATTGTGCTATGGGCTGTCTTGTTTATAGCACTCTGCATGCTCTATCTGTTTTA
>JBKCGF010000093.1:0-6826 GCA_046303455.1 Chitinophagaceae bacterium
TAATTAAAACGGTTTTTCCTTGAAGAGAATTCATTTGTTAAAGGTATAAAATTTTTGAAGAAGGTTGACAGCAAACGGTTGTCACAAATAAAAAAGCCATCTTGCGATGGCTTTTGGAAGTGAACCCGCTGGGACTCGAACCCAGGGCCCATACATTAAAAGTGTATTGCTCTACCAACTGAGCTACGAGTTCAATCCACACCGTTTTAACGGGAGTGCAAAAATAGGTTGTTTTATTATTCAACCAAAATGAATTTGAAAAATGTTTCTTGCTATAGTTAACTGTTAACCCGCCACGGCGGGCAAGTCTTCAACACTTATTTTCATTACATTTGTCAACTAAATTCTAATAAAATGTCTTTTAACAAGATCAACAACATAACTGGATGGATTGTCACCTTTATTGCTTGTTCAGTCTACATCATGACGGCTGAAGCTGGGGGTAGTTTGTGGGATTGCGGAGAATTTGTCAGCTCTTGTTTTAAACTTCAAAGTCCTCACCCTCCTGGAGCACCTTTGTTCGTGATCATGGGGCGTGTGTTTATTGTATTATTTGGTAACGATCCTGCCACAGCTGCAAAAGCGGTAAACGTGATGAGTGCACTTGCAAGTGGTTTCACCATTTTATTCTTGTTCTGGACCATCACCCACTTCGCAAGAAAAATTGTTCAAAAAGGAAGTGAAGTGCTTGAGTCGTCTCAAATCTTCACCATCATGGCCGCTGGTGTTGTTGGCGCCCTGGCTTATACTTTCTCTGATTCATTCTGGTTCAGTGCTGTTGAAGGTGAAGTATATGCACTTTCTTCTTTCTTTACTGCACTTGTATTTTGGATGATGCTGAAATGGGAACACAGTGCTGATCATCCTGGAGCCGACAGATGGATCATCCTGATTTTCTTCATGATGGGATTATCAATTGGTGTTCACTTGCTTAACTTATTGACCATCCCTGCAATTGTAATGATCTACTATTACAAGCGTTACAAAGCAACTAAAATGGGGACTTTCATTGCTTTCCTCATCGGTTGTTTGATTACTGGAGTTGTGCAGAAGGTCGTTATTCAATACACAATATCAGCAGCAGGCAAGTTTGATATCTTGTTTGTGAACTCATTCGGTCTTCCTTTCTTCTCTGGATTCATCACCTTCTTTGTATTGTTGGCATTGGTTGTTTTCTTGGCCATTCGATATGCAGAATCTGGCAAACTCAAAACAAATGCTCAATTCCTGAAACTTGGATTGTGGTCGTTTGTATTCATGTTGTTGGGTTACTCAACTTATGTAACCACCATGGTGAGATCTGCAGCAAACCCTGCAATCGACATGTACAATGTCGATAATCCAATGAGCTTGGAAGGTTATTTAGGTCGTGAGCAATATGGTGATTTCCCATTGTTATACGGACAAGTATTTACTGCTCGTCCAATCGAATACAAGGAAGGCAGCATGAAATACGTAAAAGGCAAAGACAATTATATCGCTGTTGGTCGTGATCAAAAACCAGTTTACGAATCTTCAGACATGATGTTCCTTCCTCGTGTTTGGGATGCAAGCAACGATCAAGGTCATGCTACTTTCTACCAACGCTGGCTGAACTTAGAAGATTGTGAAAAGCCAACCATGGCACACAACATTTCATGGGCATTGAGCTACCAAATTGGATGGATGTACCTCCGTTATTTCGGTTGGAACTTCATCGGTAAACAAAACGATATTCAAGGCTTTGGTAACAAGCGTGATGGTAACAGCATTACAGGTGTGAAGGCAGTCGACAATGCCATGCTGGGCAATCAAGATAAAATTCCTTCAAGCATCAGAGAGAACAAAGCAAACAACAAATTATACGCATTACCTTTTATACTCGGTATCCTTGGTATTCTATATCAATACAAGCGTGATAAAAACGGTTCATTCGTTTCTTTCCTTTTGTTCTTCTTTACCGGACTTGCCATTGTATTTTATTTGAACCAGGCTGGTAACCAGCCACGTGAACGTGATTACGCTTATGTAGGATCGTTTTATGCATTTGCCATCTGGATTGGATTGGGTGTTATGCAAGTCAAAGATTGGTTGTCGAAGTTTACCAGTCAGACAGTCGCCAACGCATCTGCTGCATTGGTTTGCTTATTGGCAGTCCCAGTATTGATGGCTGCTGAAGAGTGGGATGACCACGACAGAAGCAAAAAACAAATTGCACGCGACCTTGCTAAAAACTATTTAGAAAGCTGTGCTCCCAATGCAATCCTCTTCACCTTCGGTGATAACGATACTTATCCATTGTGGTATGCACAAGAAGTGGAAGGCATTAGAAAAGATATTCGTGTTATCAACTACTCTTTATTGGGTATCGATTGGTACATCAATCAGATGCGTTATAAAGTAAATGAAAGTGCCCCTATCGATGTGATTTGGAGTGCAGATAAAATTGAAGGTGGCAAGCGTGATTACATCCGATTCTTTGAACGCGAAGGATTGACTGATCAAAACAGATACGTTGATTTGTATAGCTTGATGAATGATTTTGTTGGAAGTGATGACCAAGCGGCACAAGTTCAAATGCAAGATGGTACCTGGATGAACTATTTGCCAGTAAAGAAGGTCAGTGTTCCTGTAGATGTAGCAAAAGTGAAAAAGAATGGAACTGTAGAAGCAACAGATAGCGTTGCGACAGATATCCGTTTTGAAATTCCAAAAGAATTGTTGTTGAAAAACGATATGGCAGTATTGAATATCATTGCTGCAAACAAATGGGATAGACCAATCTACTTCACTTCTCCATTTGGTGAATTAGGATTTGGTCAGTATTTGAGAAACGAGGGGCAATCATACCGTCTGGTACCAGTAGCAGGACAAAACATGGTGAATGCAAGAGCTTCTTATGAAGTGCTTAAAAATAAATTCGCATACGGAAGTGCAAACATCCCAGGTGTTTATTACGATGAAGAAAACAGAAGACATTTGATTGGCATCAGACAATCATTTGCTGAAGCAGCAAACCAATTGGCTATCCAAGGTGATTCAGCTAAAGCAAGAGAGTTGTTGAATCTTGCCGACAAGAACTTGTTGGAAGAAAATATTCCTTATGCAATGGTGAGCAGACAGAACCAGCACAATACCATCAGTGTTCAGTTCGTGGAGGCAGCATACAGATCAGGAGATAAAAAACTGGCAATGAAAGTTTCTGCAGCAATCATGAAGGATGTAAACGAGCAATTGGCATATTACGCTTACCTCGGTGAAATGTCTGTTCCAGAGTTGCAGCAAGCTGTTCAAGATATACTATCCAATAAAGCAGATAATTTATCAAACGAGCAACGTCAGATTTTCATTGAGATCAGGCAGGCGATTATTATTCAGGAATACTTGAGGAATTTGGAGGCGATGTATAAATAAGTATACAGCCGTTGTCATGGTTATCAGAGTTGTCATGGTTAAATTGACATTTCGATAACTATGACAACAGCGACAACAATGATAACCACGACAACAGACGGGTACTATTAACTACTCACCCTCCGACTGAAACATCGAACTCATCAAATCCTTAAACTCAACTTTCTCCGCCAGCATCTTCTTGCTGATGAGAGAGTAAGCACTGAGTCCGTATAAGACAAATTCCATCAACAAAGCCTTGTGTTTACCTGTCGCTTTGGGATAATATTTAAATACAATATCAGAGAGTCCATCAACGGTATTTAAAAGCTTTACCCGATCATTGTCCTTCAAATGAAAGAGCATGTTTACATGATTGCCTTCATCAAACCAGTTGGTAATTTTTTTATAGGGACTCTCTTCTCCGCCTTCTTTGTTTCTTTTCTTCTTGAAGTTTTCTGGATCTGGAAAATATTGCACAAAGATGCTTCTGATAGAACGTTCTAATAAGTTTACACTCACCTGATAAGGACCCTCTTGTTCTCCTTCGTAAACCAATTCAATCTTTCCAGTGATTGCCGGAATAATTCCCTGCAAATCACTCATCCAAATCATGGTTTGCTTTTCTTTATTGATCAAGGCCCTTCTTTCAGCAGCACTAAATGCATTTTCCAACGCAGCAATCGTCAAACGAGCAGACACCCCACTCTTTTGATCTACAAACTCACTTTGACGAGCTTCAAATGCAATTTGTTCAATGATGCGAGCAACCAAATCACTTTGCTCAATCATTTTCTCTTGAACTGTGTGAACAGCTGCTTCCTGTGCAGTAATACTCAATGCAGCTTCCATAGATTTAGGATAGTGTGTGAGTATCTGACTTTCAATACGATCCTTAAGCGGAGTTACAATTGAACCGCGATTGGTATAATCTTCTGGATTAGCAGTAAATACAAAAACGATATCTAGAGGCAACCTGAGTTTGAAGCCACGAATTTGAATATCGCCTTCCTGAAGAATATTGAACAACGCGACTTGAATTCTAGCTTGTAAATCAGGTAATTCATTGATCACAAAAATACAACGGTTACTTCTTGGGATGATTCCATAATGGATCACACGTTCATCAGAAAAATTCAAACGAAGATTGGCCGCTTTTACAGGATCAATGTCACCAATCAGGTCCGCAACAGACACGTCAGGCGTCGCGAGTTTTTCTCCATAACGTTCACTGCGGTGCAACCATTCAATCGGAGTAGTATCACCCAATTCTGCAATTGTTTGTTTACCAAATGTCGATATAGGATGAAAAGGATCATCATGTATATCACTGCCAGCAATGTAAGGAATATACTCATCAAGCAGATCAGTCATCAACCTCGCCATACGCGTCTTTGCTTGTCCACGTAAACCCAGGAACAGCATATTATGTCTGGAAAGTATTGCTCTCTCCGTATCAGGTATAACCGTATCCTCGTATCCTACAATACCAGGAAAACGCTCTTCACCATTTTGCATTTTCGCAATCAGGTTCTCACGCATTTCTTCTTTGATGCTGCGGGATTGGTAGCCAGACTTCTTTAGTTCGCCGAGGGTTTTAATATTGTTCATTCGTTAATTTTCTTATTATGAGTTATGAGTTGTGGGTTGTGGGTTGTGGGTTAACTCATAACCCATAACTCATAACTTCTTTTACACAACCCTCTTCTTCCCCTTCTCAAAATCATCAAACACAAAACTACCAAGTTGATCAAGGGATGCATAGAAAGCCTTTCCGTTGTTGCTTTCTGTGAATGCCCTGACAAAACTTTGCAGATAAGGATCGCTGGTAATCATGAAAGTGGTGATCTTGATTTTATTTTTCTTGCATTGTGCTGCAAGGTTCAAACACTTGGTGGTGATCTTTCGATCAAGTCCAAATGCATTCTTATAATATTTTTTACCTTCTTTCAAACAGGTGGGTTTACCATCTGTAATCATGAAGATTTGCTTGTTGGCATTTTTTCTTCTGCGGAGAATATCCATGGCCAGTTCTAATCCCGCTACCGTATTGGTATGATAAGGACCAACCTGTAAATACGGAAGATCTTTGATATCGATTGTCCATGCATCATTACCGAACACCACAATATCCAAGGTATCCTTGGGATACTTAGTTTTGATAAGTTCGCTCAATGCCATGGCTACCTTCTTTGCAGGCGTGATTCGGTCTTCACCATAAAGAATCATAGAGTGTGAAATATCAATCATGAGGACAGTCGACGTCTGTGTCTTGAAATCCGTCTCTCTGATTTCCAGATCATCTTCACGCAATGAAAACTGATCTATTCCACTGTTGATTTGTGAATTGCGAATAGAGCTAACGAAATCAATCTGATCAAGTACATCACCAAATTGGAATGGTCTTGTCTCTGAATTGATTTCATCGCCGTTGCCCGTCTTGAAAGTGCTGTGATTCCCTTTTTTTGCTTTGGCTAATTTTCCAAAGATTTCATCCAATGAACGTTTGCGTATTCCCTGTTCGGTTTTTGGTGTAATCTTGATTTCACCCTTTTGGTTATCCTCATCTACATAACCTTTTTGCTTCAGGTCTTCGATGAAATCACCCATTCCATATTGTGGTGTAGAAAATTTATACTCTTTATCCAATTCCGTCATCCAGCTCAGGGCTTCTTCCGCATCACCATTGGTATAGCTGAGCAATTGCATGAAAATATCCAGCATTTTCTCAAACTCACTCTTGTTCCCTTCAGACGGATTGTATTTAGAAAAATTAAATCCTTTCATGCATCTACAAATTACACTATAACAACAAAATTGCGGGGAGAATGTTTGAAAACAGTTATGAGTTGTGGGTTATGAGTTATGCGTTTTGAGTTAGTAAAAAGTGTAGTTTTCATTTTAATAATTTTGCCACAACCCACAACCTAATCCCTATTCCCTGTTCCCTTCTCCCTATTCCCTAAATCACATTCACCTCCATCTCCAACTCCACATCAAACTTTCCCTTAACAGATGCTTGTATTCTCTGGGCGAGGTGTAAAATTTCTTTTCCAGTCGCGCCACCAAAATTGACGAGTACCAAGGCCTGCTTTTCATAACAGCCCACACTCCCCTCGTGAAAACCCTTCCACCCTGCTTGTTCAATTAACCATCCTGCAGCAAGTTTAACATCTGCCCCGGAAGGATAGGCTACTAGATCAGGATAACATTTTTGCAGGTTTTCAAAAAAATGTTGCGTCACGACTGGATTTTTAAAGAAAGATCCAGCATTACCAATCAGTTTTGGATCAGGCAATTTAGAGGAACGGATAGCAATCACTGCATTGGAAACATCTCTGATGGTCGGTTCATTTATACCCTGCTTGGCGAGTTGATCTTGAATAGCACCATATCCCACTTTCACCTTGTGCTGCTTTGTCAACTTGAAAGTCACATCACATATAACAGCCTG
>JBKCGF010000094.1:0-7903 GCA_046303455.1 Chitinophagaceae bacterium
TTCAAATTTTTAAGCAATTCTTCTTTTGATAAATCACCACTGAAAACTTTGTTCAAAGCCAATATGGCCATCAATGGAATAGTGAGTTGTGGTATCACCAAGATCATGGATGGTGCCCTGAATTTGTTGTACATCGGTAAATTGTCGAACAAGAAGGTATTGAAACCTGCAAGATTTTTACCCCAAGACATCATGATAGCAAGTGCAGTTGCACCCAAGATCCACCATTTATAAGGGCCTTTGATCAACAGCATACCGAGTATGAACAAGAAGCATAAAACTGCTCCCAAATAAACTGGACCAGAAGTGCTGGGTTGTGGACCCCAATAAGCAGGAAATGCGCCATATAATTGATTGCCCAATTGTTCAGGTACACCTTTTTCATTCAGTGTTTGGATCAATTTAGCATCCTCGCCAAGGAGTTGAGAAGCTCCACCATAAACATTGGGAACCATGAGTGTCATGGTTTCTCCGATACCATAGCTCCAGGCAAAAGCATAAGCAGTATCTAATCCACCTTTGTTGGCTTCTTGTCTGGTTGTATCCTTTGTATTGATTGACGACTGTCCGCCACGGATAGTCTCTTTTGAATAATCATAAGTTGTAAATAGCATTACGGCATTGGTGAACAAACCAATGCATCCTGCAGCAATTGCAATAAGTGTAGGTTTAAAAAATTGAGAAGCTTCTTTTTTTCTGATTGCATCAACCAATAGCGCTATTCCAAGAATTATGGCAAGTATTAAAAAATAATATACAATTTGATAGTGATTGTGTGAAATCAGTACCGAGCTAAATACTGCTGTGAGTAATGCACCTGTCCAATACTTTTGTTGATAGACAAGTATGATGGCCCCAATAAGAGCCGGAACATAGGCCATTGATAACATTTTAGTGTCGTGACCTACAGCAACGATAATAGAAGAATAGGAAGCATATGCATATCCTAAAGCTCCTATGATAGATATCCAAGGGTTTACTCTAAATGCAATTCCAAGGAAATAAAAGCCAAGTGCTGCGAGTATGAAAAACCTGAATGGTTTAGGAATAAACAAGGAGAAAACCTCATTGGCATAATAGGGTAGAACGTTATTGTTATTGGTGGCAATTTGATAACCGGGCATACCACTGAACATACTGTTTGTCCATAAAGGCGCCTGACCATTTACTTCTTTGTAGTCGGCAATATCTTTACTCATTCCTTTCCAATGGATGATATCACTTTGTTGCAGGACTTTCCCTTCTAGGGCTGGCTTGCAAAACAGCAATGCTACCACTACAAAAATTCCGACAGCTGCAAGATGAGGCAATAATGATTTAAGGTTCAATGGTTTCATTAAAACTTGATTTTATTCAATTTGTACAAAGATATTGATTTCGGGGTAGGATAATCTTCTTCAAAAAGCTTAAATTAAGGTCAAATATCCTGTATGAGTTTCGTCAAAGAATTTAAACAATTCGCCTTAAAAGGCAATCTGGTTGATATTGCAGTCGCCTTTGTCATGGGAGGTGCTTTCGGAAAAGCAGTATCTACGTTCACGGAGAAATTAATTGCACCATTAATTGGCTTGATTACAGGAGGATCTAATTTCTATGATAAAAAGTTGATTTTAAAATCGGAGGTAAACGAAGTAGTCGATCCTTCAGGAAAAGTAATTGTTGCCCATGGCGATGAAGTAGCCTTGGAATGGGGCGCATTTGTAACTGTGATTATTGATTTTATCATTGTTGCTTTTGTGATGTTTCTCATCATCAAAGGGATCAATGCGCTCAAAAAGAAGGAGGAGTCTGCACCTGCGCCATTGTCTAAAACTGACGAGTTGCTCACAGAAATCAGAGATGCTTTAAAAAAATAGAATCGTTAACGCTGATAGATTGATTTTACCAGTTCTGCAACCACTTTATCGATTGGTAAATGAACGGAACCTGAATTAAAGTCTTCAAAGTCTATGAACCTGAAGGTTTCTGTTTCACCTGTTTTGTGATAAACTGCTAATTGCTCTTCATCAAAATCAAATGGTTTAACTCTAATAGGAACTTTTATTTCTTCTAGCGCTTTAACCCTATAGTAGATTGAAACAATTTGGTGCTCTGGATTGAACGCAGACATTTGAAAGAAATCTGTTGTGTACAAATGTTCTTCCACTTTTACTTTTAGTGTCATTTCTTCCATGAACTCTCTTTCAAGGCATGCTCTTGTTCCTTCCCCAAATTCTAGTCCACCACCTGGGAATTTGGTATAGTAATTACCTCTGATGAATTCATCACTCACCAAAACCTGGTTATCGTCATTGATGAGAATACCGTAAACTCTTATGTTAAACATTAGAAGAATAATTTCCTGAATAAACAAAAGTAGCTGGACCAATGAGCCAGATATCTGTAAATTGTTTTTCGGCAATTCGATTGAAGCTGACTGCTAATGCGCCACCTTCAACCTGTACATTGATATGTTGTTGTCCCATTTTTGCAGAGCTGGCAATAGCAGCAGCAGTCACGCCTGTCCCACAACTCAAGGTTTCATCTTCAACACCTCTTTCATAGGTGCGAACTCTGATTCCATGCTCTTCTTTTTTGACGAAATTTACATTGATACCTTCCTGTTTATATGTATCGTTATACCTGATGCTTTTTCCTTGGTTGTAAACATCATATCCATCTAAATCTGTCACCCAATGGATATAGTGAGGTGAACCAGTATTCAGAACAGAACTTTCTGATGATACAGACAGATTGTCGACATCCTTCATTTTTAATCTAACAAGTCCATTTTCCTGTATGGTTGCATCATGCGGACCATCACTTGCTATGAAATGATAAGCGTCTTTAATTATGCCATGGTCATGAGCAAATTTCACCAAACACCTTCCGCCATTACCACACATGCTTCCTTCTTTGCCATCAGCATTGTGGTACCTCATTTTAAAATCGAATCCGTCTGCATTTTCAAGCAACATCAATCCGTCAGCTCCAATACCAAATTTCCTGTGACACATTGTTTCAATTGCTGCATCAGTAAGGAAATTGTATTTGCCATCTCTATTGTCTAAGATGATAAAATCATTTCCAGTACCCTGGTATTTGTAAAAATGTATCTCCATGTCGGGATGGTTAAATTCTTTCAATTGTATGTTTAATAAGTTTTTCAACAGTCGCATCAACATCGGCAGAAAACTTTTTAGCTAATCGGTTGGCTACAATAACACTTAGGGATAACGCTTGGTGTCCCATAACAGCGGCCAAACCATATAGGGCTGATGTTTCCATTTCGAAATTGGTTATTTGATGGTTGCCAAAACGAAAAGCAGTCAATTGTTCATTGAGATTTGGCATCGCTAAGCCCATGCGCAGATTACGTCCTTGTGGTCCGTAAAAGCCCGGACATGTAGCGGTAATCCCTGCTTTACATCCATCAGTAAATTGAGCAAGTAAAAAAGCACTTGCACTGTTGATATAGGGTGTAATATTAGGGTTGAGCTGCACCTGAGCTTTAAAATTGCTCAATAGTTCAATTTCTATTTCTGTTTGCTTAACAGGGTAGAAGTGCATCAGATTATCCAGTCCCAATCCATAAGTACTTGCCACAAAACTATCCACATCAATATGAGGCTGAAGTGAACCTGATGTGCCTACACGTATAAATTTCAACTGTTTTTTTACTGGATTGACTGTTCTTTTTACCAAATCAATATTCACCAGGGCATCCAGTTCGTTCATTACAATATCAATATTATCCGGACCAATTCCAGTTGCAATCACAGAAACTGTTTTGTTTCCAATCCTGCCCGTATGGGTGATGAATTCCCTGTGTTGGGATTTGAATAATATTTGGTCAAAGTATTTACTCACCTTCTCCACACGAGAAGGGTCTCCAACAGTTATTATCGTGTCGCCTATCTCCTCAGGTCTGAGATCTAGATGATAAATAGCACCTCTGGCATTGATGATCAACTCTGAAGATTCAATCATGTTCATGAAAGTAAGTTTGTTCCTTATTCGGAAAATAAGATCAAAATTACTAATTTCGCAGCGTGTTGAGGCGTTAATCGTCTTTTCATTTATGGTCCTGTGGCCGAGTGGCTAGGCAGAGCTCTGCAAAAGCTTCTACAGCGGTTCGAATCCGCTCGGGACCTCCAAGCGAAGGGACAAAATCCTTCGCTTTTTTTGATATGGTACGTTATTCAAAATGGCTCAGCCTTTTTGCATTTGTCTTGCTCCTGGTTGCCTGTTTTATGCCATGGACATATCATGCTGATGTAAATCAAAATTTCACAGGGTTTTACTCTGAAAAAAACTTGTATGGTAAACCCGCAAAATTACTTTTGGTACTTGCCGGTCTCACAACCTTCTGCTCTTTTATACAAGTATTGTGGCTGAAAAGAACTGCTTTGCTAGTAGGTGGACTCAACGTTGCATATGGAATCAAAAACTTTTTACTGTTTGGCTCCTGCTATCTTGGGTATTGTCCGGAGAAAAAGGTTGGCCTCTTTTTGATGCTCTTGGCTACAATTATAATTTTTTTAATGTCCTTCTTTCCAGAAGGAAAGGTAAATAACAGGGCATCGATTTAGCCAACTACTATTCCCTGCCTACCGTCAGGCAGGCCTAGTTCCTAAACCCTGTTCCCTGATCCCTAATCCCTGTTCCCTAAACCCTACTTCTTCACCTCCTTGCTCCAAGCATCCTTCAAAGTAACCGTCCTGTTGAACACCAATTTCCCTTCACTTGCATATTTGCTGTCCAGTGTAAAGTATCCTTTTCTGATAAACTGAAACTGTTCTCCAGGCTTAGCCTCCGATAAACTTTGTTCAATTTTGGCGCCTTGGATGATCTCTAAGCTATTGGGATTTAGGTAGGTTTTGAAGTCACCTTCCTCATTGGATGGGTTCTCTACTTGGAATAGTCTGTCATAAAGTCTTACTTCAGCTTCAAGTGATTTTTCTATTGATATCCAATGCATTGTGCCTTTTACATTTATGCCGGATGTGTCACTTCCGCTTTTACTTTCAGGGATGTATTCACAATGGACTTCCGTTACTTTTCCTGCTTCATTTTTTACAAATCCGGTGCATATAACGATGTAAGCGCTCTTCAATCTCACCTTCATTTCGGGAGCAAGGCGGAACCATTTTTTGGCAGGTTCCTCCATAAAGTCTTCAGCTTCTATCCATAACTCGCGACCAAAATGGAGGTCGCGATACCCGCCATTGTCCTCTAATTCTGGATTGTTTTCACCATGTAAAACCTCTGTTTGTCCTTCTGGATAATTGGTGATAACCAATTTAATGGGGTCTAAAACTACCATTCTTCTCAGTGCGGTTTTGTTCAGGTCTTCACGCACACAGAATTCAAGTAAGCCTACGTCGATGATATTCTCTCTTCTTTGAACCCCAATTCTCTCACAAAAATTACGAACAGAAGCAGGAGTGTACCCCCTTCTTCTTAAGCCAGAAATGGTAGGCATTCTTGGGTCATCCCAGCCGTCAACCAATTTCTCTTGAACCAATTGCAAGAGTTTTCTTTTACTCATTACGGTATAGGTCAGGTTCAATCGGGCGAATTCAAATTGTCTGGAAGGGAAAATGCCCAATTGCTCAATGTACCAGTTATAGAGGGGGCGGTGGACTTCAAATTCAAGTGTACAAACGGAGTGACTGATATTTTCAATGGAATCAGACTGACCATGTGCAAAATCATACATTGGATAGATGCACCAGTTGTCTCCTGTGCGGTGGTGACTGGTTTTCTTGATGCGGTACATGATAGGGTCACGCATGTGCATGTTCGGAGAGGCCAAGTCTATTTTTGCACGCAGGACCTTTTCGCCGTCCTTGTACTTTCCGTTTTTCATCTCTTCAAACAACTGAAGATTTTCTGCTATAGTTCTGTTTCGGTGTGGACTGGCTTTCCCAGGCTCAGTAGGCGTTCCTTTGGTAGCAGCAATTTCTTCTGCTGTAAGATCATCAACATAAGCAAATCCCTTTTTGATTAACTCAACAGCAAAAGCATAGAGTTGATCAAAATAATCTGAAGCATAATGTTCCTCTTCCCAATCAAATCCCAGCCACCTGACATCTTCTTTGATTGAGTCAACATACTCGGTGTCTTCTGTGACTGGATTGGTATCGTCGAATCTTAAATTGGTTTTTCCTTTGTAGCGATCTGCCAAACCAAAGTTCAGACAAATGCTTTTAGCATGACCAATGTGTAAATATCCATTGGGTTCAGGTGGGAAGCGGGTATGTATATTGACAGATTTGCCTGAGGCTAAATCAGCTTCGACTATTTCTTCTAAAAAATTAAGGGACTTTTCTTCGCTCATTGCAGATTAAATTGACTGCAAAATTACGAAAAAAGAGCCTTACAGCATGATTTAGAACTTATCCAATACAGGAAGACTGCTTTCAATAATGGATAAAGCTTCCTGCATTTGTGGTTTGTTAATTACCAATGGAGGTGCAAATCTGATTTTATCACCATGAGTTGGTTTTGCAAGGAGTCCATTTTCCTTGAAACGCTCACATAATTTCCAAGCTGCATCTTTGTTGGGATGGTCAACTACAATTGCATTCATCAATCCTTTACCTCTTACCGTCTTGATATACGATGAACTGATTTGCTGAATACCTTCCCTAAATAGTTTGCCCATTTCTTCTGCATTTTCTGCCATCTTTTCGTCAATCAATACTTGTAAAGATTCAGTCGCAACAACACTGGCTAAAGGATTGCCACCAAAAGTTGAGCCATGCTCTCCGGGCTTGATGGTGAGCATGATTTCATCATTAGCCAATATCGCACTGATGGGAAGGGTACCACCGCTCAATGCTTTTCCTAAAATGAGTATATCGGGTTTTACATTTACATGATCACAGCAAAGCATTTTACCTGTCCTGCATAATCCTGTTTGAATCTCATCTGCAATCATCAGCACATTAGCGGCAGAGCACAGTTGTCTTGTTGATGATAAATACCCAGGATCCGGTACTAAAATACCTGCTTCACCCTGAATCGGTTCAAATAAAAAAGCTGCAACATGTTCATCCTTTAATCTCTCTGCCAAGGCATTTGTATCATTATAAGGAATTACTTCAAAACCTGGCATGAAGGGACCGAACTGTGTAAATGAAGACGGATCTGTGCTAAATGAAATAATGGTACTGGTACGACCATGAAAATTTTCTGAACAAACAATGATCTTTGCTTTATTTTCCGGAATGCCTTTTACAACATATGCCCAACGTCTTGCTAGCTTGATGGCGGTTTCAACTCCCTCAGCACCAGTATTCATCGGCAACATCTTGTCGAAGCCCAATAAGGATGTGATGTATTTTTGGTACTCGCCTAATTTGTTGTTATAAAAAGCACGAGAAGTAAGTGTAAGTTTTTCTGCTTGTTCTTTTAATGCTTTGATGATGCGCGGATGGCAATGGCCTTGGTTGACTGCTGAATAACCACTTAAAAAATCGTAATATTTTTTTCCTTCCACATCCCACATTTCACAACCAGATGCTCTTTCGATTACTGCTGGAATGGGATGATAATTGTGCGCGCCATATCTGGATTCTAAATCTATATAATAGGATGAGTTGTGCATGGGAATTTAATTTAGGGGATAGGGAGAAGGGAATAGGGAATAGGGAACAGGGAATAGGGAATAGGGAATAGTGACCTAATGATTGAGTAGATCCAGGTTCTGTGCGAGAAATGCAAATTGATGTTGACTGATAGTCATGTATCAAAAATAAGGAAATAAAATGATGTGCTTTATATACTTTGAAATGAAACTTGGAAAATGATGATCAGCAAATTAAAACCTGATACGATGCATTAAACAAGCCATTTGTATCTGGTAACTCGTCGAAAATACCGTAAATGGTTGACCCTGTACCTGTCATGGAAGCAT
>JBKCGF010000095.1:0-13498 GCA_046303455.1 Chitinophagaceae bacterium
CAACGTATTAAATAATCAGGGATGATCAAGCAACAATTTGAGATTTCAGCAGGGTACAAAAAGTGGACGAACATACTGCTCGGTGTGGGCGGACTTGCACTTGTGCTGGGAATCATTTTCCTCGGACTGAGTAAAGATGAAGCTGCGCAAACAAGGTTTTGGGCTTCGCTATTACAAAACAGCGTATTCTTTTTACTCATTGTAAATGCAAGCATGTTCTTCATATGTGCAACAACACTTGCACATGGAGGATGGCAAATGGCATTCCGTCGTGTTCCTGAAGCCATCTCAAGTCTGGTACCCGTATTTGGTATTTTAGCCTTGCTTGTTTTCGTTGGAATCGTATTTGGTCACAGACATGATATCTACCACTGGCTAGATAAAGAACATGTTGAGCATGATCCTATCTTAAAAGGAAAGAGTGGTTTCTTGAATCCTACTTTCTTTATGGTATGGACGATTATTGCAATTGGTCTTTGGTCTTTTGTTGGTGCAAAAATGAGAAAGCTTTCTTCAGAAGCTGATGAACCAATGGATGGAGAACAAAGCTCAAAATATATTGTAAAAAATACTGCATGGGGTGCAGCCTTCCTGGTAATCTTTGGATTGACAGTAGGATCAACGATTCCATGGTTGTGGTTGATGAGTATTGATCCACACTGGTATTCTACTATGTACAGCTGGTATACTTTCATCAGCTCATTTGTAGCAGGTATGGCCTTGGTGGTGTTATTTGTAGTGTATTTGAAAAACGGAGATTACTTAGAATATGTAACTGAAGATCACTTACATGATTTAGGTAAGTTTATGTTTGCGTTCTCTGTGTTCTGGACTTATCTATGGTATTCTCAGTTCATGTTGATCTGGTATGCAAACATTCCTGAAGAAACTGTTTATTTCAAACCAAGAATGCAAGGTGCTTACAGAGGCATTTTCTTCTTGAACCTGATTGTGAATTTTGCTGTTCCTTTCTTGCTTTTGATGAGAAGAGGATCAAAAAGAAACTATACAACGCTTACTTTCCTTGCAGTATTGATCATCCTGGGTCACTGGGTAGATTTTTACCAAATGGTTATGCCTGGCACCATGCATGAGCATTACAGTCTTGGTTGGTTTGAGTTTGGTATGCTGGTTTTTTATGCTGGTTTAATCATGCATTTTGTTGGAAAAGGTTTGGCGAAGAAGCCGTTAACGGCTTTGAACCATCCTTACATCAAAGAAAGTGTGATTCACGAAGTATAATGGCTTGAGGAAAAACGGAAATGAATTTATAAACAAAACATAATTAGCACATGTCGGGTTATTTCATTTTAGCAATCTTGGCGCTCGCGTTTGTTGTGACATTCCAGATCGCAAAAGCAAGTGAATATGTATCTGTGTTGAAAGGAGAAGAAAAATCCTTCAGGCAGAACAACAGAATCAATGCATTCTTAATGATTGTGTTCTTGGTGTTGGGTCTGGCTGGTGCATGGTGGTGCAATGAACTCTTTTACAATAAGACCTTACTTGCTCAACCTGCGGCTTCTGATCATGGTGAGAAAATCGACTTCATGTTGATCATCACGATTGCTGTTACAGGTGTAGTATTCGTTCTTACACAAATTTTACTTTTCTGGTTTGCTTATAAGTATCAGTTCAGTGAAAAGAGAACTGTATTTTATTTTCCACACAACAACAAGTTAGAGTTGATATGGACTGTAGTTCCAGCAATCTTCCTTACAGTATTGGTTGGCTTTGGATTGTTCTACTGGTTCAAGATTACAGGTGATGCACCAAAAGATGCACAAATTGTAGAGATTACCGGTAAGCAGTTCAACTGGATGATGAGGTATCCTGGAAAGGATAATGTGTTGGGAAGAAAAAACTATCGCTTAACAGATGCATCTAATGGTAATGCATTGGGAGTTGATTGGGAAGATGGTGCAAGCCATGACGATATCGAAGCAACAGAAATGCACTTGGTTGTTGGTAAGCCAGTACAATTGGTAATCAATGCACAGGATGTAATTCATGATGTGGGATTGGTTCACTTCCGTTTGAAAATGGATGCGGTTCCTGGTATTCCAACTACACTTTGGTTTACCCCTCTTTATACAACCGCACAAATGAAAGAAATTACCGGTAACAAGGATTTCGTTTATGAAATTTCTTGCGACCAAATGTGTGGAAGCGGTCACTATTCTATGCGCGGCGTTATTGTGGTTGAAACACAAGAAGAGTACGATGCATGGATGGCTTCAAAGAAACCACAATACCTTACAGTTAAAGAAGCAAGTGCTCCAGCTGCTCCTAAAGCTGATAGTACAGTGACTGCTGCTGTAACAACTAACAAACCCTTGGCCCAACTGAAATAAAGAACAAAGAAAAAAAATTAAAAATGAGTAGCGAAACAATTACACACGGACACGCAGCAGCGGAAGTACATTCGCATGATTCTCATGATGCACATGGCCACGACCATCACCATGAGGAATCGTTTCTCAGTAAGTACATTTTCAGTACGGATCACAAAATGATTGGTAAACAATTCCTGATTACCGGTATCATCTGGGCAATCATTGGTGGATTGTTTTCTGTTTTGTTCCGTTTGCAGTTGGGTTATCCAGAAATGACCTTCCCATTCTTGGAAGATCTTTTTGGTAAATGGGCTGCAGGTGGAAGAATCTCAAATGAATTCTACTATGCACTTGTAACCATGCACGGAACTATTCTTGTGTTCTTTGTATTGACTGCAGGTTTGAGTGGAACATTTGCAAACATCTTGATTCCTTTGCAGATTGGAGCAAGAGACATGGCTTCAGGTTTCTTGAACATGTTGAGCTACTGGTTCTTCTTCGGAGCAAGTGTGGTGATGTTTGCTTCTTTGTTTATTCAAACTGGACCAGCTGCAGGGGGTTGGACCATCTATCCTCCATTAAGTGCATTGGGCCAAGCCAGTGAAGGCTCTAAGTTGGGTATGGATTTCTGGTTGATCTCTATGGCACTCTTCATTGTATCATCATTGTTGGGTGGTCTTAACTATATTTCAACCATTTTGAACTTGCGTACAAAAGGTTTGAGTATGACGAGATTGCCACTTACCATGTGGGCAATTTTCTTCACAGCAGTATTGGGTGTATTGTCATTTCCAGTTTTACTTTCAGGTGCTGTTCTTCTTTTGTTTGATCGCAACCTTGGTACAAGTTTTTATCTTTCTGAGATTGTAGTGAAAGGTGAAATTTTACCAAACGAAGGTGGTTCTGCAATTTTGTTCCAGCACTTGTTCTGGTTCTTGGGTCACCCTGAGGTATACATCATTCTTTTGCCAGCCATGGGTATGGTTTCTGAAATTCTTTCAGTGAATTCAAGAAAACCAATCTTCGGTTATTTGGCAATGGTTGGTTCATTGTTTGCAATTTGTATTCTTGCCTTCCTTGTTTGGGCACACCATATGTTTGTAACTGGATTGAATCCATTCCTTGGTGCGTTCTTTGTATTGTTGACCTTGTTGATTGCAGTTCCTTCTGCGATTAAAGTGTTCAACTGGATCACTACCATCTGGAAAGGTAATATTCGTTTCACACCAGGTATGCTTTTTGCTATTGGATTTGTGAGCTTGTTTATTTCAGGTGGACTTACCGGTATTTTCTTGGGTAACTCAACTTTGGATATCCACTTGCATGATACCTATTTCGTAATTGCACACTTCCACATCGTAATGGGTGTTGCGTCATTCTTTGGAATGTTCGCAGGTGTTTACCACTGGTTCCCTAAGATGTATGGACGTTATCTCAATAACACAATGGCGTATATCCACTTCTGGGTAACCCTCGTAGGTTCATACTTGATCTTCTGGCCTATGCACTATGCTGGTCTTGCAGGTATGCCACGTCGTTATACAGATTGGAGCAACTGGCAATCATTTAACATGTTTGCCGACATGAATAGGTTCATCAGTACTGTAGCGATGATCGTATTCGCAGTGCAGTTGTTGTTTGTGTTCAACTTCTTCTATTCAATTTTCAAGGGTAGAAAAGTAACTACACAGAATCCTTGGGGTGCAAATACATTGGAGTGGACAACTCCAATCAATCCTGGTCACGGTAACTGGCCTGGTGATGTACCTGAAGTTCACAGATGGCCATACGACTATGGAAAGGACGGAAGAGAGTTCATTCCACAGACCGAGCCAATTGGTGCGAATGAGTCTAAACATTAAACAATGATTACTCCTTTAGGAGTGATCAAAAAATAAATTTGATGCAGCAGAATGAAGTGAATGGGAGTTTAGCATCAAAGGTATCATCCAAGCTGAAAGATTATCAGCAACTGATGAAGTTCACACTGAGTTTTACAGTGGTCTTTTCTTCAGTGGTTTGTTACCTGCTGGTTCCAGACATTGAGTTCGACATCATATCAGTTCTTTTACTTTTTGTAGGTGGTTTGCTTGTAACTGGAGCAGCCAATGCCATTAACCAGATTGCAGAGAAAGATACCGATGCAATGATGAAGCGGACAGCCTCCAGGCCGGTCGCTTCTGGTAGAATGACAGTCGACGAAGCCTCAACTTTCGCAGCACTAGCAGCCGTAATCGGGATATTTATTATTGGATTATGGTTCAACTGGACAGCAGCAGGGATTTCGGGATTGAGCCTTTTTTTATATGGGTTTATTTATACTCCATTAAAAAAAGTACATTCTATTGCTGTGTTGGTTGGTGCCATTCCAGGTGCCCTGCCTTGTCTTATTGGATGGGCTGCAGGTGATCCTGAATTGGGTATTGGTGGTTGGATCATGTTTTCGTTGCAATTCTTCTGGCAGTTCCCACATTTCTGGGCAATTGCATGGGTAGCACACGAGGATTATTCTAAAGCTGGCTTTAGACTCTTGCCTTCGCAGGGTGGACCAACCAAGTATGCAGCAGTGCAAGCTATTTTGTACTCTATCCTTCTGATTCCAATTGGTGTTTTGCCATTTGTTTTTGGAATGTCGGGGATGGTAAGTTTGGTCATTGTAGCGCTTGCAAACCTCGCGATGCTCTGGCAGGCAATTCAACTGTTCAGAAACATGGATGTTGCATCTGCAAGAAAAGTGATGTTTGGTTCCTATATCTATCTGCCTGTTGTGCTCTTGGCCTTACTTGCAGATAAAATGAATTAATAACGATTTGAGCACGAAAGTGTGAAAAATAAAAAACCATGATCCAGGCGATGAACGATCAGAAAAGAAAAATACATCCACACAAGTTTACCCTTTGGGTAGCTATTGGAAGTATTTTGATGATGTTTGCTGGTCTTACCAGTGCTTACATTGTTAAGCGCAGTCAGGCCAGTTGGTTGATGTTAGAGATTCCAGTTATTTTCTGGTACTCTACAGCAGCTATTCTTGCAAGCAGTTTGACTGTCCAACTTTCTCTAAAGGCCTTGAAGGCAAGAGAAATGATGGCATACAAAAGGTGGTTGATGATTACCGCTGTATTGGGAGTTCTTTTTTTGGTGTTGCAGATTGTAGGGTTTAAGCAATTTGGTGCAAATGATATTCGCTTGATAGGAGCGGGATCAAATGCGTCTTATTCTTTTCTCCTCGCAATTTCTGGATTGCACGGCTTACACGTGTTGGGCGGAGTAATCGCTCTTGTGGTGATTGCAATCATGGCATTGCGAACCACAACCAGAAATTACAACACCATACCGCTGGAAGTAGCGGCAAAGTATTGGCATTTTGTAGATGCTTTATGGATCTACTTATTTATATTTTTTAATTGGATGAAATAGTCCAGTTGATTTGAACCTTAAAACAAAATAGAATGGCAACAGCCCATGCACAAATGGAAACCAAATGGTGGAGTGGCGGTAAAAGCCCCTTCAACGTTGAGTATGGAAAACTCATGATGTGGTATTTCCTGATGAGTGATGCGTTCACTTTTGGTGCTTTCCTGATTTCTTATGGTACAATTCGTTTCAGTCAGAACTACTGGCCTGATCCGAACCAGGTTTTTAACGCATTCCCACTTGCAGGTCATGCAAACCTTCCACTTGCTTTCGTGAGTTTGATGACTTTCATCCTCATTGTGAGTTCTGTTACCATGGTACTTGCTGTGCATGCTGGTCATAAGAACGATAAGCAAGGTGTAATCAAGTGGATGATATGGACAGTAATTGGAGGTCTCGCCTTTCTGGGCTGTCAAGCTTGGGAGTGGACGCACTTGATTACTGGTGATCATTTGGTTTTGATCAATGGTGAAGTAAAAGAATTGGGAACAACAGTTACCATGAATCCATGGGGACCTGCTGCAAATGTTACTGGTCATGAAGGTCATCATGTTACCACTCCTGGTCCAGTTGCTTTTGGTGGCTATTTCTTCGGTATTACCGGTTTCCACGGTTTCCACGTATTATCAGGTGTTGTCATCAACATTGTTATGTTGATCATGGCCATCAATGGTACTTTTGAAAGAAAAGGACATTATTGGATGATTGAAAAGGCTGGTTTGTACTGGCACTTCGTTGACCTTGTATGGGTATTCGTATTCCTTTGCTTCTATCTTATCTAAAACAACCTAAAGCATTTTTATGGAACATAGTGTACAAGAAATTACGTTTCACCACGAACCAGGAGGTGATGAAGTAGTAAAAAAGATTATCAAAACGACTGTCCTCTTATCAGTAATCACAGTTATTGAACTTGGACTAGGACTTTTGATGTATGCCGTTCCAATGGCAGGAGCACTTACTCTTTTCTTAAAAGGGGTGATTGTTATTCTATCATTGGCAAAAGCATTTTACATCGTAGGTGTCTTTATGCACCTGGGCGATGAGTTGAAGAACCTCATCATGACGATTGTTGTGCCATTGCTGCTTTTCATCTGGTTTATTGCTGCCTTCCTGTACGAAGGAAACTCATGGAAAAACATGAGGAATACCTACAATGGTGCGCCTGAAGTAACAGCACCAGCAGCTCCACACGCTGAAGGTCAACATTAATAACAATGAAAATAAATACTGAAAGCATCGTTGGGATAAAACCTACGGTGCTTTTTTTTGTTAAGAGATTTATATGAAGAAAACAACAATCATAGCCCTTTTAGTTGTAGCGGTATTGCCGGTGATCAGTTATCTGCTTGTTGAAGACCTCAGCAAAGGTGCGGTTCAGATGCCAAGACGTTATTTCTATGATACTGTTGTTGTTAAAAAAGAAAAAGGTCGCGATGTAAATGATACTGTCTGGCATAAAGTTCGTCCCTTTAAACTCAAAAATCAGTTTGGCAAAGAAGTTGGATTTGATGATTTGAATGGGAAAATTATAATTGCTGATTTCTTCTTCACTTCTTGTCCCTCAATTTGCCCCAAGCTCACCAGAAACATGAAGCGCTTGCAGGATGCATTCAAGAAAACGGATACCATCGTTCGATTTGTTTCATTTACTATTGATCCTGAAAGAGATTCAGTCCCCAAGATCAAAGCCTACGGAGATCGGTTTGGCATTGATCATGACACATGGTGGATGCTCACAGGCGATAGAAAAGAAATTTATGATATTGCATTGAATGAATTCAAAGCTTCTATCGCTTCAGAAGGAAATATCGATACAGGATTCATCCATACAGAAAAATTCTTTTTACTGGATCGCGATAAAGTAGTTCGCGGATGGTACGATGGATTGGATAGTGTGAACTTAGGCAGATTGATTAAAGATGTCGTACTCTTGAATATGGAGCGTGATAAAAAGAAAAAAAGAAATCTATTTAGAAAATAAAAACAAAGCATATGCTACCTGCAAGTATTCAGAAAAACGATAAACTCGCAAACATTCTCATTATTGTTTTTTCAATTATAGTTTTTGTTGCTGTTGTTTTTTTATCAAGAATAAAACTTGAGGTTGAACTTCCTTTTGATGTGCATGTCTTTGCTAAAATCAATGCCATCATTAATTCAGCAGTTTCTTTTCTTTTGCTTGTCGGTTTACTTGCAGTAAAAAGAGGAAGATATGAGCTGCATAAAAAAGTGATGATGTCTGCTATGGTTTTATCACTTCTATTCCTTGTGTCTTATATCTGCCATCATTTGCTTTCTGAATCAACATCCTTTGGAGGTGATGGTGCTATTAAAATTGTTTACTATGTGATTCTGATTTCCCATATCATACTTGCTGCAGTTATTTTACCATTCATACTTTACACTTCTTATCGTGCATTAGTTGCTGAATGGCCATCACATAGAAAACTTGCTAAAATTACATGGCCTATTTGGTTCTATGTTTCTGTCACAGGAGTGATTGTTT
The DNA here is from genome assembly GCA_046303455.1 of Chitinophagaceae bacterium. Classification (GTDB taxonomy): domain Bacteria; phylum Bacteroidota; class Bacteroidia; order Chitinophagales; family Chitinophagaceae; genus Pollutibacter. The sequence continues at coordinate 8,260 of JBKCGF010000095.1, forward strand.
ACTTGATGATTAGTCCGTATTATGCCTAAGGGGATAGGGAATAGGGAAAAGGGAATAGGGAACAGGGAAAAGGGAAAAGGCTTGCCTGCCGATAGGCAGGGAGCAGGAAACAGAAACTTTTTTGAAGATGTTTTTGAGGTGGTTCGTTTGATTCCACGTGGAAGGGTAACCAATTACGGTAGCATAGCAAAATACCTTGGGTCTGGTTTATCGTCAAGAATGGTGGGCTGGGCAATGAATGCATCACATATTGCGGATCCTCCAGTACCTGCTCAAAGGGTTGTAAATAGAAATGGGATGTTAACAGGCAAACATCATTTTGCTACACCAACTTTAATGGAGGAGCTTTTAGAACAGGAAGGTGTTGTTGTTGTGAAAGATAAGGTAGTAGATTTCGAAAAACTATTTTGGGATCCTGCAAAAGAGTTAGAGCTTTAATTGGTCTGTTTTGCTCTGGCTATAGCATCTCTTCTTAATTTTAATTCTGATTTTCTTGGTTCATTAACATTGATGTAATCGTATGGACAATTCATGCAACCATTACCGCAACAGTTTCCATTTTCGAGATGGTACTTGGCAGTCAGCACCATATAACCTTGATCGTTATAGTAAAAATGTTCTCCCTCAATCAGTTTCTTTTTCATTTTCAATCACTCCTTCGTTGTGGTCTTTTTCGACTTCTTTTGTTATTTCCAACAGCAATTCATCCTTTGAAGGATCAAGGTCTGAGGTTATTGCGAATTTAAGATAATGTATTCGGTTACTCCTTGCTATATCCAGACTTTCATAATGTGTTTTTATCAACAATTCTGGAATCTGTTTAACGTCTTCGCTGATATCAGCACTATCGTGAAACAATTCTAATCCGTACATCTCAATTACACGTTTTGTGAATTGATAGAGTACAGGTGAGTCTGTCTTCAAATGTACATAACCACCAGGTTTGAGTAATTGTTTATACTTTCTAAGAAAAGCTGGATGCGTTAATCTTCTCTTGCATTTTGCAGCGCGCAGTTGAGGATCAGGAAAGGGAAGCCAAATTTCACTGACTTCTTCTTTTGCAAAATAATTTTCGATCATGCCAATTTGGGAACGTATAAATGCTACGTTGTTTAATTGTTGATCAATTGCTTTTTTAGCACCCACCCAAATCCGGTTGCCCTTGATATCAATTCCAATGAAATTCTGATTGGAATGCATACTTGCTAATCCAATGCTGTATTCTCCTTTTCCGCAGGCAAGCTCAAGAACAATTGGATTGTTGTTTGAAAAATGGGCAGACCAATTTCCTTTGATATTTGTTGGATATTCCAGTACGTTGTTGAACGTAGCAATTTCTGCAAAGCGAATGAGTTTTTTCTGTCCCATGTAATTACAAAGGTAAACGATGGAGAATTAATCTTGCTATTTTTTGAATCCAGATCAAGCATTTTAGTATGCTGTATAAACATCAATTTTTTATTGGCATAATCTCTTCTTCAAATGTTGAAAGTCACTTTTTAAGTTTTGAAGTCAACTTTAGTTTTACAGAACAGTTCAACATGAACTCGATGGCGTGATACCCTTGCCAATCCAAATCATCTTTAAAAACCAAACGTATGAAGAAACTGAGTATTGTGACGATGATGCTGATGATGACTTTCAGCGCGACTTATGCAGCGGGAATAGTAAAACCCGATTTCGGCAATGTAAAAAATGAAATCAGTAAAGTAAAACAAGTGAATGTTAAACATGAAACAAAGACAGATGCAGATTGCTCTGTGACCTTAAAAGGAAAACTTGATTTAGGTCCCATTGAAGCTGAAGTAAGTTGCACCACTACAGCTGCAACCTGCAATGAGGCCACTATTCAGGCGGTTAGCTGTTTGAGGGCAGCAATGAATACAGTTAGAGCAATTATTTATTAATCAATGGCGTGGGTATTGCGTCATCAATTTTACACAATGAGAAAACTATTTACACTTTTTGTTGCTTTCCTTGCTGTTAGCGCACATGCACAAGAGATAAAAGGAACATGGTACTATAAAGGAAAATTCAATGGAAGCTTTGGAAGAAGTGAAAACTACAGGGAGTATTGGGGTAGGTTGATTATTGATGGTAACCGTTCTTTGTTTACAATGAAAGAAGAGGGGCAACATCATTCAACTTTGCAGGACAACACTATCGATTTAAGAAGCGATAGTCTGTTTACTGTATATAAAAATCATGAGAGCAATTCATTGTTGTTTGAGTTTACAGATCTCAATCAGCGACCACATTATTTTGCTGATACGCTCTTTCCAATGGAATGGATAACCACAGAAGAACATAAAATGATCGGGGGCATACCTTGCTTGAAGGCAGTGACGAGGTTTAAGGGCAGAGGTTATACGGCATGGTATGCACCCACGATCACCATCAATGATGGTCCTTGGAAATTAGGTGGACTTCCTGGTTTGATTCTTGAAGCCTATGACGACGACGATAATTGGCGAATGGAATTCCTGAGCAATACTAGTGAGTATGATTTTGATAAAGCTTTCTATGAATTGAAAATTCAAAAAGGGATTGAAGGCTTTCCGGCTTATGCTGGGTTTGTCAAAAAATTATTTGCAAGATTAGAAGCTTCGTTTAACAATAACACTGATTGTATAGGATGTCAGACCAAATCAAAAATTAAATTCCATACCTGGGAGCATATTGATTAAGTATGTATAGAGTGATTGGAGTAATGCTGAGCATGTTGATCATGTTTAGCTCATGCGATGCCTTACCAATATCCAGAGATACTTTCCCTTCCAAAAGCCACCTTGTATTGCCGGAGATTCAAATCAAAGGCAATGCTCTGGTGGCTAAACGTAGAGGAGATACTTTGATTTTTTCAGCTGATCGGTTTAAAAGACCTGAAGCGATTCGACTTGAACAACTGTTAAGCAATGTACCTGGGTTTCAGATCGATCCAAGTGGTAGAATCAGTTTTAATGGAAGATCAATAAAAAAACTGATGTTGGATGGCGATGATCTCACAGCAGAAAATTATCATTTGATTTCTCGCAATCTTCGTTCGCTCATGATTGACTCTATTCAGGTATTGGAAAAGTATAATGAAAACCGCTTGTTAAAACAATATGATGAAAATAAGGACATTGCTGTCAATCTTGTATTAAAGCAATCCTACTACGGTAAGTCAACTTTAAATATTTTGGCAGCCTATTCTCCTAAACAGTTGGGTGAGATTCAAAGTGAACTTGTTCGATTAAGAAAAAAGTTTAAACAGTTTTTATTGGTCAATGCAAATAACATAGGGGCATACCCTCTTCAAAATGAGATGATAGGTCAATTTAATGATTTGTCGCACCAAGAAGTTTTATTTCGTTCCTGGCCGAATGAACTTCAATATAATTTGATACAAACGCTTCCTAAAATATATGTGAATCCAAATCGAGATTGGGGGACGGGTTGGGCGAATTCAGTTAAGTTGAATGAGTTTAATCAACTCAGAGTCAATTTAAGAAAGTCTAATCATCAGATTGCAGATCAGGCAGAACACAATCAGCAATTCTCATTAGAAGAAGATTTTAAATTGGGGCTCTATTCATTGAACTCAAACAAGCATCAATTAAACGAAAGCAATTTGTTGGTTCAGTGGGAGAGAGACAGGCGTAAAAACTCAAACTCCAAATATGAATTACAATTATACAATGATCGACGTTCAATAAGTTCTAGCGAACAACGAACCTTGAGTACTCCATATCAGATTTCGTCAAGGGCTATATTAAATGCCAGAGGTTTAAAGTTTATGATTAATCATTCCTGGAAATCCAAATCAAAGCATATCTGGTTGGCTGAGGCATATGGTGATGGATCAACAAACATGTATCAAATATTTATTCAACGAAATGATATAGGGAATCAGGATAGTTCCATTGCGACTATCAATCAGATGGTAAAACATGTTGGTTTTCATACTCAGGTTGCTGTTGGCCATTATCGGTCATACAAAAAAACCAATGTTAAGTATTGGTTTAAGTCGTCTGTTTCTAATGTGGTTTCAAATAATGCAGATCAACAGCTAAAGACACTTGTTTTTAAAAGCTATATATTTTCAAGTATTGCCTTAGTGCTCACCAAAAAATTACGTGTTGAAACACAGTCGATGTTGGGTGTGGTAGACTATAGCATTAACAGGCAAACATCGGTAAGAATGATTTATCATCTTGATCAGGCTTTCGTCTGGAGAAGGAAAGCTACAAATCAGGTGAGTTTGAATTATGGAGTATTGCGACAAACTACAGAAGTCCGCAGATTTTTTGCAGGAGTTATTTACCAAAACGGGACTTCAACAGTAAGCAGTCCAATTACTCCTGCTTTTCCTTTATCCATCTATGGACAGCTCAATATATCTGCAATGGATCTTTATAGAGGATTAACTTTTGGCAGTCAGATCATGGTGAGAAGGGTTTATAAAGATTATCTGACTGCAATTGATCTTGATCCTTTCTTTACTATGATGTCTCAGTCAATTGGTCGGCAACAATCAACCTTATCTTTGAATCTTCATCTTGAAAAAATAATTCATCCATTGCGTTTGAAGTACCGAATTCAATTGAATGGGATGAAAAGTATCAATCCAGCTCAGTTCAATGGAAATCAATTTGATGCTACCAATCATGTTTTTCGTATTGGGAATTATCTAGCTACCAATTGGCGGAAAGGGTATAATCTTCAATTTGATCATCAGTATGTACTTTCAAAGTTTTATGGTTTGAGTAACACGACGGTTTTATGGAATGTAAGAAATGAATTTAAGGTGGGATTGCAATTGATGTTGAGTCAGAAATTCAACACCAACTTAAGCATGATGCGTTATAGTGGTCGTGGTTTTATCACACTTGATCTGGTAGATATAAAATTGAATTGGACACCAAAAAACACCTATCGTTTATTTGTTCAGGGATATAATCTTTTGAACAAACGGATTTTTGTTCAGCAAATAATAAATGCAAATAGCATTGATAAAAATGTGCAGCAGTTGGTGGGTAGAAGAATTATATTAGGTCTAGATTTCCCCTTGTAGTTAATAAATTGAAACTGGTTTTTGAACACTTTCATTTCCAGTACGGTCGACTGCCGTTACGATGATGTATTTTAATTTACTAGGCTCCGGTTGTTTATTGTTGTAAAGATTAATGAATGTCTCTGTTTCATCTTTATTAAATATCCTTTGTTCCCATTTGTTTTCATATTGGTAATACAATAC
>JBKCGF010000096.1:0-1637 GCA_046303455.1 Chitinophagaceae bacterium
AATGTTTTTGAAAGAACTGGAAGATTATCCTTGGTTCCCCTCCTATTTGCGAAAATTGCAATTGGAATATGTGGGGTGGATCAGTGTTCAGTTGCAATTGTATCGCCCAATTCTGAAACTGCTACAACAGTTTCCTTCTCATCAATGGATCGACTTAGCAAGTGGAAGTGGATGGCCTGCTTTTTATCTCCAGAAAAATACTACAACTCAAATTCATTATACATTAACCGATTTATATCCAGATTCTGTTTCAAATGAAGTAAGCAAACATGTAGATGTTGAAGCTGAACCAGTAAACCTGCTCGACTTCCACCCTCAAGTCGGAAAACAGTATAGCATGTTCAATGCCTTTCACCATTTCACTTCAGCCCAACAAAGAGAAATCATCAAAAAAATAAAAGAAGCAAAGTCCAGTTGCATGATTACAGAAGTGCTCGAACCTACATGGCTTTGTTTTCTGCAAGTCACTTTAGCTGCCTTTATTGTACAACCTCTTACGGCCTGGGCAATACGACCATTCTCTATTGTTCGAATTATAGCCACTTATATTATACCCATACAGTTGATTACTGTCGCCTGGGATGGCTGGCTCTCTGTTTTGAAAAGCAAATCATTAAGTCAGTACAAAGCATTGGTCAGTGATCTTGCCGATAATCAATATTCAATTGAGGTAAAAAGAATAAAACAGCTGCGTGGTAACCTAATTGTTATCTTAGCACAACCTATACCATCATGAACTTACATACACTCTGGAAATTTAGTCGCCCTCATACCATCATCGGTTCAACAGTAAGTATTGTAGTGCTGTTTTTATTACAAGGTGGAAGCCTCACAGATCACTACCTTATTTTACTAACAACATTGGTTTCAGCTCTGGGATGTAATGTCTGTATAACAGGTTTAAACCAGGTCATTGATGTTGAATTAGATAAAATTAATAAGCCAGAATTACCTATTGCATCAGGAGAATTAAGCATCGCGACAGCAAAGAAAATAGTTGTCGTCTCAGGAATCATTGCCATTGGTGCAGCGGCACTCTTGCATTGGGTATTGTTTTTGCTGATAGCTGTCATTCTCCTATTGGGAATTGCCTATTCAGTTCCACCTATCCAACTCAAACAACATCATCTTCCAGCAGCACTAGCCATAACTATTGTTCGCGGCGTATTGGTAAATATTGGTATGGCATTGCATTTTTCTGTTGTGTTGAATGGAAATTATACAATTCAACCTGTGATCTATCCACTCACCATTTTCATTTCGGCATTTAGCCTTGCTATTGCCTGGTACAAAGATTTACCCGACAGAGCTGGTGATGCGCATTTTGGATACAGAACATTCCCTTTATTGTATTCGCCTAAAACAGCTTTGTATTTAGGAGCTGCTTTCGTGATGGCAGCATATGGATGGTGTATTTATTGGAGCTATAAAGTTTCAGAAACACTATTAATGTATAGTTTGATTGCACTAAGTGTCGCATTCTTTTTGCATCTTCAGTCTGTCCGTTTAGATGAGCAAAAAAGCATTCGCAGGTTCTATCAATTATTCTGGGTTTTCTTCTTTGCGACTTATCTCAGTTTTTTATTAATACTTCGCAGTTGAACTAATTATCAAAATATATTCTGGACTATCTTATC
>JBKCGF010000097.1:0-30215 GCA_046303455.1 Chitinophagaceae bacterium
AGGCTTTGGCCAGTTGGTCGTCATTTGGAGCAATTCCATGCCAGCCATGATCGTTTTCCATGAAATCAACGCCTTTGCCCATTAATGTTTTCATGATGATGGCGATTGGCTTTCCTTTTCCGGTTTCTTCCTTGGCCAAGGCTAATACACGGATGACATCATCCATATCATTGCCATCCATTTCCAGGGTTGTCCAGCCAAATGTTTCAAATTTTTCCTTCAGGTTACCCAGGGAAATGACTTTATCAGTTGGACCATCAATTTGTTGACCGTTAAAATAGACTGTCGCAATCAGGTTATCTACTTTGTGGTGTGCTGCAAACATGACAGCTTCCCAAATTTGTCACTCTTGCAATTCTCCATCCCCATGCAACGAATAAACCAGGTTACTGTCCTTATTCAGTTTTTTAGCTAAAGCAGCACCTATCGCTACACTCAATCCTTGTCCCAATGAACCGGAAGCAATTCTCACACCTGGCAGATGTTCATGAGTTGTTGGGTGACCTTGTAATCTCGAGTTGAGTTTTCTAAAAGTAGACAGCTCATCGATAGGAAAATAGCCTGAACGGGCCAGGCAAGAATAAAATACAGGGGAAATATGTCCATTAGATAGAATGAAAATGTCTTCATTTATACCATCCATCTGGAAAGCAGGATTGTGTTTCATTACCTTGAAATACAAGGCAGTTAGAAAATCTGTGCAGCCTAAAGATCCACCGGGATGACCACTTTGAACGGCATGAACCATTCTAACTATATCCCTTCTGATTTGTGTTGCTGTATCCTGCAAAGATGCCATGGTGATGATTTTTGGCAAAGCTAATGTTTTTGAAGTTTTTTCCCCAGCTACAATGTTTTTTTATCCATAGGGCTGGTAAAATAACTTGAAGATTAATTCGTTTAAATACAGACCTTTGGGTTAGACAATTTTATACTAGAACAGCCAAACATGGAAATTCTTGTTTTTGCAGCACTGCTTTCATTTTTAATAGCATTTATTGCCACTCCAGTGGTAATAAAAGTTGCTGATGCAAAGAAATTGTTCGACCAGCCCTCGGCTCATAAAGTACATTTCACACCAATACCCACTTTTGGAGGTATATCCTTTTTTGTTTCTGTTCTTTTTTCTTTGATTTTACTGGTTTCATTTAAAGTAGCTCCAGAGCTTCAAAATTTTATAGCAGCATCTATTCTCATTTTCTTTATTGGACTGAAAGACGATGTTTATTTGATTTCACCTTCCAAAAAATTTATTGGTCAGTTATTAGCTGTTTTTATATTGACTTATCAGGGTGATTTTCAGTTAACTACTCTTCAGGGTCTAATGGGTGTTGGGGTATTGCATCCGGTTTTATCTACTGCATTTACTTATTTAACCTTTCTTGTTATCATCAATGCATTTAACCTGATTGATGGCATTGATGGCTTGGCTGCCTTATTGGGTATAATTGCTGGTACCTTTTTTGCCGTTTCTTTTTTAGTTGCAGAAAATTGGCCATACGCAATTCTTGCATGCTCACTTGTTTTTGGGTTATTGGGATTTCTCGTTTACAACTTTTCACCTGCCAGAGTTTTCATGGGGGATACAGGATCATTATTTCTGGGTTTGGTTTTGGCTGTTTTGTCAGTGAAGTTCATTAGAACAGACTCGCAACTTATCAATAAGATAAATATAACTGAAACAGGGGCAATGGCTTTTGCGGCTGTATTTATTCCAATAATGGATACTTTGAGAGTGTTCATGATACGTATTTACAAGGGCATGTCACCCTTTGATCGTGATGTCAACCATATCCATCATATCCTGCTCAACAAAGGGTTTTCACACAGAAAAGCTGCATTAATACTAACAGTTGCATCAATCTTTTTTATATCAATTTCGTATTTACTTCAGCAATTTGGGATTAATGTCATGATTGCATTTCTTTTTGTTAGTGGGGCTATCCTATTTTTATTCTTTTCGAAGACAGCATCCAATAATAAGCCCGAGAAATTCAATGGAGTAAAAACTGATCAGGTTTCGTTATTAGATAGAAATAGATTGAAAAGTACAGAATTAAACAATTGATCAATTTAGTTTTCTTGCGTGCATTCCGCTGCATTTCTTAAATTTGCACTTGAAATTTTGAAATATGTCTGAGGAACTTCATCAACAAGTAAAGGACGCCAACTCATCCATGGAGAAGGCGATATCACATTTAGAGTCAGAATTGGTTAAAATTCGCGCTGGAAGAGCCAATCCTCAAATGTTTGATGGTTTGGTGGTCGATTATTATGGATCTCCAACTGCAATCGCTCAGGTAGCAAATATTTCTGTAGCAGATGCAAGAACACTCACTATTCAGCCATGGGAAAAGAACATGTTGCAGCCAATTGAGCGCTCTATTATTGCTGCAAACATTGGGGTAACGCCTCAAAATGATGGCGCTATCATCCGTATTTTTCTTCCCCCGCTTACAGAAGAGAGAAGAAAAGAAATTGTAAAAAGGGTGCAGGGTGAGGGAGAACAATCAAAAATTGCCATAAGAAATATCAGAAGAGATGCAATTGAGCAGGTGAAAAAACTTCAAAAAAATGGCTTGAGTGAGGATGCTGCTCAGGATGGTGAGAAGGAGATTCAGGAGCTTACCAATAAATTTATCGCTTTGGTGGACAAGCACCTTGCTGCTAAAGAAAAGGAAATCATGAGTGTATAGGTTATTTGTTGGCCAATCTTACGCCAGCTAAAATAACAACCATTCCGATTAGTTGCAGACTGGTTATGGTTTCTCCGAAATAGATTCCCCATCCCAAGGCGACAAAGGGAATGATATAGGTAACTGTAGACGCGAACACAGGCCCTGCCTTTTTCATCAATTGATAAAATATTACCGAAGCTACACCCGTATTGATCAGTCCCAGCAATCCCGCAATGAGCGTGCCTTTTGTCCAGCTGCCATTCATCAAATTAGGATGTGTAAAATAGCCAGTTGCACCCAAAACAATCAAGGTTGGAATAATGAGTGACGTGAAAGCGATTGTTGCAATATGCAAGGGAGCCACGTTTTGAACATATTTGTTTACCACGTTTACATTGAGTCCGTAAAAAATTGTAGCCAAAAGGACAAACAAAGAATAGGTGAGGTGGTCAAAATTGATACCATTGGAACCTCCAAGGTTGGTGATGAGCATACCTGTAAACCCAATAAATATGCCCAGCCATTTCAGCCATCCTATTTTCAAGTGAAAGAAGAAAGTGCCTATTGCTATGGTGAAAACGGGGGTCAGTGCATTAAGTATTCCTGCTAGTGAGCTGTCGATTTTGGTTTGTGCAATGCAGAAGAAAAAGGCTGGAAAAAAAGTACCCAGAAATCCAGAAAGGATAATTGGTCCAAGGGCTTCTTTTGGGGTCTGTTTATAGGCTTTTTTGATCAGAGGAAGAAAGCAAAGGCCTGCAAAAAAAATACGTATGGAAGCCACCTGATATGGGCTCATTGTTTCAAGCCCCTCCGCTATCAAAATAAAGGAACTTCCCCAGATCAGGCAAAGAGAGATGAACAACAGCCACTTCATTGGTTATCAATTGAGCAGCAAATGTCGGAATTTAATGCTGAAGCAGTCTAACATACCTTGCATTTTTCTATATTTGTCGCCTATCTCTAATAAACAGACCATTGAATACTACATCCTACCAAATTTCTTTGCCTCAGTTTGAGGGTCCATTTGATTTGTTATTGTTCTTTATTGAGCGCGACGAGTTGGATATTTATAATATTCCCATTAAAAAAATCATCGATGATTTTTTGGCATTTATCAAGCAATCGGAGGATGATAATATTGAATTGAGTAGTGAATTCATCTTGTTCATTTCAACCTTGATGAGAATCAAGGCGAAATTATTATTGCCCAGAAAAGAACTTGATGAACAGGGTAATGAAATTGATCCTCGTCAGGAATTGATTGATAAAATCCTTGAGTATAAAAAATTCAAAGAAGCATCAACCAAGTTGGCTGAAATGGAGAAGGAGAGGATGTTTATGTTTAAGCGAGGTAACCAACAGACAGATTTACATGCAGTAGGTGAGGAGGCTTCGGAAGGAACAGAGATTCAATCTATTTCACTTTTCAAATTGATGAAAGTCTTTGAAAAGGTTATGCAGCGCTTACATGATCGCCAGAACAAACCACAACACGTTGTATACCGTTACAACTATACAATGGAAGAAACCCGCGAACAGGTCTTGTCGCTTACCTCAAGAGAAAAGACGCTTTCATTTGAGAAAATGTTTGATGTTTGTCAGGACCGTCTCCATGCAATTTTTATATTCCTGACTGTTCTGGAGTTGGTGCAACAGAATTACATGTCTATTATCATAGGTGAAGGTAGAAACAACTTTATAGTTGAGTACAATCCCGACAGACCCGAAGACGTACAGTTCGATATTAATGCATAACCTTTACTTGCTCAGCCATTAATGTTCTTGCAGCTTCCATGATGGCATCTGTATCATAGTTACACTCTTTGTGCAATTCTTTTTGTGAACCATGCTCTACTATTCTGTCGGGTATACCAAGAATTTTAACCGTAGCTGTGTAGTTGTGCTGGGCCATAAATTCTAATATGGCCGATCCCATTCCACCTACAACAGTTCCGTCTTCTACTGTGATGATTTTATTGTATTGTGAAAAAACTTCATGGAGCATTTCTTCATCCAGTGGTTTCACAAACCTAAGGTCGTAGTGAGCAGGAGTAATTCCTTCGGTTCTTAAATTTCTGATAGCAGCAGCAGCAAAATTACCCGGATGTCCAAAGGATAAGATTGCAATTTCTTTACCATCCTTTAGTTTTCTGCCCTTTCCTATTTCGACTTCTTTCATTTCTGTTTGCCATTCGGGCATCATTCCTTCTCCTCTTGGATAGCGAATAACAAATGGAAGTTTAGTGCTTTCCAATTGTGAAGTATACATTAGGTTTCTGAGTTCAGCTTCGTTCATTGGTGCTGAAACAATCATATTTGGAACGCAGCGCATGTAGGCAATATCGTATACTCCATGGTGAGTTGGACCATCATCTCCTACCAGGCCCGCACGGTCCAGACAGAAAACAACCGGCAACTTTTGTATGGCTACATCATGCACTACCTGGTCGTATGCACGTTGCATGAAGGAAGAATAGATGTTACAAAAAACTTTCAATCCTTGTGTGGCCATACCAGCACTAAGGGTTACTGCATGTTGCTCACAGATGCCTACATCAATTGCTCGATCGGGCATTTCATCCATCATGAACTTGAGTGATGAGCCTGAAGGCATGGCCGGTGTGATACCGAAAATCTTATCGTTTTTCTTCGCCAGTTCAATGATGGTTTTTCCAAATACGTCCTGGTATTTTGGAGGTTGTGGCGTATCAAATGTCTTTTTATAAATTTCACCGGTCACCTTATCAAATAATCCAGGTGCATGCCATTTGGTCTGGTCCTTTTCGGCAAGCGCATATCCCTTTCCTTTGGTCGTAATGATGTGCAGGAGTTTTGGACCAGGAATATCTCTCAGGTCTTTGAGTGTATCTACTAACTTAGTAATGTTATGTCCATCAATAGGTCCGAAATAACGCATCTTCATAGACTCAAACAAGTTGCTTCTTTTGTTGATGAATCCTTTGATGCTGTGTTCAAGTTTGCTGGCAATTTCTCTGGAAAAGTTGCCTCCGACAGGAAGTTTACCCAGGGTATTCCAGATATCATCCTTGATCTTGTTATACGTATGCGAAGTAGTAATATCAGTAAGGTATTCACGCAAGGATCCCACGTTAGGGTCAATGCTCATGTTGTTGTCATTCAAGATCACCAAAAGATCAGCCTCAGCAACACCTGCATGGTTCATGGCTTCGAATGCCATTCCAGCGGTCATGGATCCGTCTCCAATTACAGCGACCGATTTTTTATCAAGTTCTCCTTTGTGTTTGGCGGCAATGGCCATACCCAAAGCAGCAGAAATAGAAGTGGATGAGTGTCCAACACCAAATGTATCGTATTCACTTTCGCTTCTTTTAGGGAAACCACTTAAACCTCCATATTTTCTGTTGGTAGGAAAATTATCTCTTCTGCCAGTTAGAATTTTATGTCCATATGCTTGATGGCCTACGTCCCATACCAGTTGATCGTAAGGGGTGTTGTAAACATAATGAAGTGCGACAGAAAGTTCAACCACTCCAAGACTGGCGCCGAAATGACCTCCATGAACACTCACTACATCAATGATATATTGTCTCAGTTCATCACATACCTTATGCAACTCTTCTTTGCCTAATTTTTTTAAGTCGTCTGGAGAATTGATGTGTTGTAATAATGCGCCTGGTTCAATCTTCATTCCAAAGGTTTTGGGTCTGATTTTAGATAACAGATAATCTAATGATTTGTTCGGTGTTTTTGACAGTTTACAGGGTTAAAGTTAATCAAAAAACTTGCCAGTCAACGCACCTAAAACACCTTTGGTCAAAAAATACAACGTGAAATAAGGGTGTTTTGATAGTTTTGGGGTGATGCTGCATAAAATTAATAGTTTTCCCAAGTATTGGTTGTTTCAAGTGGTGGGGTGGACTGTATTCACAGGCATCAATATATTTTTTGCGCTCACCTACAACCTGTTTGATCGGCAGTTTATTTTCAGAATCAGTATCTATGTGATCATAGGATTTCTGATGTCGCACCTCATGCGAAAAATAATTAAGAGCGTTCGTTTGTTGCAGCGTAATGTAAACATACAGCTTGTAGGATTTGTGTTGATTTCATTTGGGTTTTCAGTACTTGTTGGAACAATTGAAACTTATGCAAGTATTTTATTGAATCTTGAATATAAAGAGGAAGCAAACTTTGAAATGTTGCAAAAGATATTAAGCAACATGTTCACATCTTTCATTTACTTTTTCATATGGAATTGCATTTATTTCATTTATCATTATGTGGCAGAGACCAGAAAGAATCAGTTGGATAATTTGAAGTTGGAAGCACTTGTAAAATCACTTGAATTAAAAACAATTAAATCGCATATCAATCCGCATTTTATTTTTAATGCCTTGAACAGTATAAGAGCCTTGATTGATGAAAATCCCAACAGGGCCAGACACGCTGTAACAGGATTGAGTAAGATTCTTAGATCCAGTATGCAGTCTGATCAACTGGAAATTATAACCCTGGAAAAAGAACTTGATATTGTGAAGGATTACCTTGCTTTGGAATTGATCAGGTTTGAGGATCGTTTAAAAATTTCATACCAGATAGAGGACGAAACACTGGATAATCCTATACCTCCAATGATGTTGCAAACACTGGTGGAAAATTCCATCAAGCATGGAATAGGAAAAAAAGTAGAAGGGGGAGAGATTATTATTTCTGCTCATGAAGAGGAAGGGGTCTATGTACTAAGTGTAGTAAATACGGGGATATTGGAAATTCCAAAAGAACATGAAGGATTTGGATTGATCAGTACTTTAAATCGATTGAATTTAATTTTTGGAGAAAAGGCATCCTTCTCAATTGTTCAGTTGGATAGTGAAAAGGTTGAAGCAAAAGCAATCATACCACTCAAATAAATTGAAACCCATGAAAAAAACTGCAATCATTGTTGATGATGAAAGACTGGCAAGAAATGAGTTGAAAAAAATGCTGACTGATTATCCTGAAATAGAAGTAATTGGAGAAGCTGGTAATGTGGATGAGGCATTGAAATCGATTGAAGAATTAGGTCCGGATATCCTTTTCCTTGATATACAAATGCCTGCAAAGACAGGCTTCGATTTACTAGCGGAACTGGATGCAGTGCCAACTGTGATCTTTACGACCGCTCATGATGAATATGCTTTAAAAGCTTTTGAAGTAAATGCATTGGATTATTTATTGAAACCAATAGATCCTAAAAGACTTTCAGACGCAATTCAGAAGGTAATGTTTTTGGAAGAGCGTGAAATGATAAGCAATGAAACCAGAAATGAAAACAAATCGTTTTTAAATGATGGTGATCAAGTCTTTGTTAAAGACGGAGAAAAATGCTGGTTTGTGAAGTTGTCTGAAATAAGGCTTTTCGAATCTGTTGGAAATTATGCCAGGGTATTTTTCGGGACCAATAAGCCTTTGATTCTTAAATCGCTGAATTCATTGGAAGAAAGGCTTGATCCAAAAACTTTTTTCAGGGCCAATAGAAAGCATATTGTCAATTTGAGAATGATAGAGAAAGTAGAGCCTTTCTTTAATGGGGGACTATTACTTGAAATCAAGGGTGGGGAAAAAATTGAAGTCTCTAGAAGGCAGGCAGTCAGGTTTAAAGAAATGATGAGTCTGTGATTTTATTGTGAACATATAGCACTCAGGGGGTGTCGAATTAATCTTATTTTTGCTAAAATACCTCCCATTGATAGTTATTGATAAAGTTTTGCTGAGCGATGAGATTGTTGAGGCTGAATTCGTTTGCAATTTAACCAAGTGCAAAGGCGGATGCTGCGAAGATGGAGATGCTGGTGCACCATTGACCGATCAGGAATTGGATGAAGTTTTAAAAGCGTTTGATAAGGTCAAGGGGAAAATGACAGCTGAGGGTTTGGAAGAAGTTGAAAAAAATGGGTTATACCGATACGACAAGTCATTTGGTTGGGTTACGCCAACGGTCAATGAAAAAATATGTGCGTATGGGTATAAAGATGAGCAGGGTACAATCAAATGTACATTTGAAGAAGCGTATAATGAAGGAACAATTAAATGGAAAAAACCAATCTCTTGTCATCTTTACCCAATCAAGCGCAGCAAAAGCAGGTATTCTGAACATGAGCTTTTGAACTATGAACCCAGAGAGCAGTTATGCAGTCCCGGTTGTGCTTTGGGTGAAGAACTCAAAGTCCCAGTCTATAAATTTTTAAAAGAGCCTCTAGAGCGGGCTTATGGAAAATCGTTTTATAAGGCTTTGGAACAGGTGGCTGCAGAGTACTATTCTGAAGTAAAACCTAAGGGAAAAAAATAAATATTGATGATGGATACTTCAAAAATATTCAAAGAGAAGAGTTTTGATAAAGCGGCAGATTTGCAGCACCGCAAAACCATCAATTATAATATTGGAAAATACAATGCTGTTGTGCCATTGGGAAAGCAGCAATTCTCAGATCTTGAATTTGTAAGAGAAAAGGCCAAGAACCTCAAATGGAAGGCACTGGAAACACTCGATGTGCAACTTGAAAAGTTTGAACTGAATTTTTTAAAAAATGGAGGAAAAGTCATTTGGGCAGAAAATACAGAGCAAGCTTGTGAGGCAATTTTGAAGATTTGCAAAGAAAAAAATTGCAAATCTCTGGTTAAGAGTAAGAGCATGGTGACTGAAGAGATTCACCTCAATGAATTTTTGGAGAAGCATCAAATTGAAAGTGTGGAGACGGATCTTGGTGAGTATATTCAACAACTGGATAATGAAGCTCCTTATCATATTGTTACTCCTGCAATGCACAAGAGTAAAGAAGATGTGGCAAAGGTCTTTCATGAACACTTGAATACGCCACTTGATCTTACTCCTGAAGAAATGACCTTGGTTGCAAGAGAGAAGTTGAGGGAAAAATATATGCAAGCAGAGATAGGTGTTACAGGAGCCAATTTCCTTATACCAGAAACGGGTAGCATTGCAATAACTGAAAATGAGGGTAATGGAAGATTAAGTGCATCTTGGCCAAAAACACATATTGTGATCACTGGAATTGAAAAAGTAATTCCACAGTTACAGGATCTTGCATTGTTTTGGCCCTTGCTTTCTACTTATGGAACTGGACAACAAATAACGGTTTACAACTCAATCATCAGTGGCCCAAAACGCAACAACGAAGAGGATGGTCCAACAGAAATGTATGTAATTCTGCTAGACAATGGGAGAACAAGTATTCTTCAAGATCCTGTTTCAAGAGAGAGTTTATATTGTATTCGTTGTGGCGCTTGCCTCAATGCTTGTCCCGTTTATAAAAACATTGGTGGCCACAGTTATGGTACAACTTATAGTGGGCCTATTGGCAGTGTGATTACACCCAATTTAAAAGACTTGGGTGAATGGAATCATTTGAGTCATGCATCCTCTCTTTGTGGTAATTGTACTGAAGTGTGTGCAGTAAAAATCAACTTGCATGAATTGCTGCTCAACAACAGAAGGGAAACAGTAAGGCTTGGACAAGGAAATATGATGGAAAAAATTGCTTGGGCCATCTGGCAGCAAAGCATGTTGTACAGGCCTGTTATGAATTTGGGTAATGCCAAGATTAAAAACTGGATGATCAATAAGTTGTTCAAGGGTTGGGTAGCTCACAGATCTGATCTTCATTTTCCAGAAAAAACATTCAATCAGCTCTGGAAAGAAAAACAGGATCTTCAGTCCGAAAACGTGAATTAAAATATGTTTATTCGGTACTAACTTTTTTAAAACTATTGTTCACCAGGTAAACACCAATTAGGGTGATAATTGTGCCTGCTATTATATAGATGGTGAGTTTCTCGTTCATGAGCAGGTCTCCAAGTAAAACAGCAACAATCGGATTGATATAGGAGTGTATTGAAACCTGTGTTGCTGGTAAATGTTTTAGCGCAAAAATATAGGCACCAAATGCAATAACTGATCCAATCAAGATCAAGTATCCAATAGAAAGCCATGCCTCTGAAGGAACATGTGTATAGGCAACAAAATTACCTGAGGCATAAGACACGAGATTTAAAATAATCCCACTCATGAACATTTGCCAGCCCAATGAGAAATAAGGGTCCATATCTTTTGCCTGTTTGACTGTCAGCAAGGTGGCAAGAGCCCAGGTCATACTGGATATTACACCATACATGATGCCCAATGAAAAATCAGTGTAGAGTATATGTTCTACAAATTCAAAAAATGCAACCAATACGCCTAGAAATCCAAGAATAATTCCAATGATGGTTTTGGCTTTAAATTTAACTTTTTTAAACAGTAGGAAACTGAATAGGACAACCCAAATGGGACTAATAGCGCCCACAACAGCGCCTAATCCACTAGGCATATACACTATAGATAAAACACTGAAACCATTGCTGATTACAAACATTAAAACGGACATCCAGATGATTCTCCAAAATTGGGTTCTTTTAGGTATCATCCTTTTGTAGAAGGTAAAAAAAGCAACATAAATACCTCCGCCCAATAGATGTCTTAATCCTGATAGCTGAAGTGCAGGAATATATTTTACTCCTACTTTTGAAGCAATCCATGTAGTACCCCACAATACCGAAACCAATCCAACTGCAAAAAGCGCTTTTGACCTCTCTGGATTTTCTGCAGTTTGTTTCAATGTAGGTATGTATTTATATCTGATTTCTAATTATACTAATGTCTGAAATGTCTTAATCCTGTCATCACCATGGCAAGTCCATTGTTCTTGCAATATTCAATTGAATCTTTATCGCGTATAGAACCACCAGGTTGTATATAAGCACTCACGCCTTCTGCATGACCCATTCTTACGCAATCATCAAAAGGAAAGAAAGCATCACTGGCCATCACCGCACCATTCAAATCAAAGTTGAATTGCTTTGCTTTTTCAATTGCATGTCTAAGCGAGTCAATTCTTGATGTCTGACCACATCCCTTTCCAATCAACTGCAAATCCTTGGTGAGCGTTATCGCATTAGATTTAAGGTGCTTGCATACTTTATTGGCAAAAATCAACTCTTTTTTTTCAGCCTCACTACAGTTTCTGCCTCCAACTTCCTCCCATTTGTCAAAATTGCCTTCATCAACTTGTTGCAGTAATACGCCGTTCAAAAGTGATTTAAATTGATTTTTATTTGTTGTTTTCTTTTTTTGAATCAACAGAATTCTGTTTTTCTTGGCAGCAAGAATTTGTAACGCATCTTCGTCAAATCCCGGTGCGATCAGTACTTCAAAAAATATCTCATTGATTTGGTCTGCAGTTGCTTTGTCAATCTGTTTATTGCACACCAATACGCCACCAAAAGCACTTTCCGGATCACCTTGTAAGGCATATTTCCAGGCCTCTGCTACACTACTTCTGCTTGCGATGCCACAAACATTGGTGTGTTTGATGATTGCAAAAGTTGCCTCTCTTTCTTCTTCAAATTCATCAATAAGTTGTGTTGCAGCTTCAACATCTACGAGGTTGTTGTAGGACAATTCTTTTCCGTGTATTTTAGAAAAAATCTCATCCAGATTGCCGTAAAACACACCTCGTTGGTGTGGATTCTCGCCATAACGAAGAACTTGAGGATTTCCTTGGGCATAAACAAATTCCTGTGCTGGGTCTGTCGCGAAATAATTTGAAATAGCTGCATCATAATGAGCCACAACATCAAATGCTTTTGCAGCATAGCTTCTTCTTTGCTCAATGTTGGTGCTGCATTCCTGCTTTTCAAGCAGTTCTACAATGTCTTTGTAGTCTTGCTTTGAGGCAATCACGAGCAAATCGCTAAAGTTTTTTGCAGCAGCTCTTATCATAGAAGGTCCACCGATGTCAATTTTTTCTATGATCAACTTTTCCTCACTGGTCTGCGCCACTGTCTCTTCGAAAGGATAAAGGTCAACAATGACCAAGTCTATTTCTGGTATTTCATATTCTTTCATTTCCAGTAAATCTTGCTCCACAGCTCTTCTGCCAAGTATGCCTCCAAATATTTTTGGGTGTAAGGTTTTGACCCTGCCTCCTAAAATAGAAGGGTAATCGGTAACAGATTCAACTGGAACACATTCCAGTCCAAGTTTTTCAATAAACTGCTGTGTTCCGCCAGTAGAATAGATGGTTACTCCTTGTTGGTGAAGTAAATTCACCAATGGCTCAAGTCCATCTTTGTAAAACACAGAAATCAGGGCAGATCTAATTTTTTTATACATATTGAGCGTTTGTTAAGGTCTTTTTATTGGTGTTGACAGGGTATGATATAAGCTCCCTTTTCCGGGATTGAATGGAGTCGCAAATGTAGCTCTTGTGCTTGTTTTTCCCATTGCCTAATTTTCCACAGTTTGTTTGAGCCATCTGCTAATAACAGTACTGAATCTGTCAGCGCTACTGGTAGTTGCCTTAGGTTTGAAATTGTGTTTGTTAAATAAGACATGTGTATAAATCTATTGCTCTTTCCCTGAGTAGTGTATTCAATGAGCGCTGGTTGATTTTGGAGAGGCTGTAATTGCCAATGCTCGATTCCCAGAACATTTCTAAATGATTTCAATTGTTTGTTTAGTTGTTGTCGGTTATTCAGAAAGCCAAACGAGGCAAGTACCACAGCATTTTTTCCATGTTGATGGATTATGCAGGTTTCTCCTTTGAAATTCAAGGAGAGTAGCTGTTTGGTTTTTGAGAGTTGGTATTGCTCTATCGCATAAATTGTAAAAAGAGCATTAATGGACAGCAAGACAGCTAAAATTGAGGCGTTGCTTCTGTTTAGAAATGCAACTGTTAATGCTAAGATTAGTACATACAGACAAATCGAAATTGACAGAGATGTTGATATTTGAATTGTATTGAAGTGTATACTGGCAATTTTTTCAATGTAGGTATTCATCAAAACAAGACAGAAATGAATTATTGATGCTATACCTCCTGTTGGTAATAACAAGAAGGATGCTCCGCACAGTGCGATAGCCAGAAGTAGAACTGTGCTGGATAAAGGGACAGCCACCATATTGGTGATCAGAAAGAGTAGGGGAAATTGTTTGAAATGAAACAGAACAATTGGGGTAGTTAGTATTTGTGCTGCCAGGGTTATGGAAACCATGTTCCATAAATATGTGAGTGATTTGTTTTTTGTAAAGACCCATTTGGAAATGATAGGTTCATAAATCAAAATTGATAAAACTGCTGCATAACTCAGTTGAAAGCCAATATCGTTGATTATGCCAGGATGAATGACAAGCAGAAAAAAAGCGGATGCCAGTAACACATTGATGCTACCCGTTCTTTTTCTAAAAAGATTTCCCAACAGTAACAAGGTGAATACCAATACACTCCTCATTACAGAAGCTGAAGCGCCAGTAACGAAAGCAAAAATCCATAGTAAGGGTAAGATGATACTGAAGCTCATGTATCTCGAAATATTTCTGGAAACAACTAAGCTTAGGATAATATGGAGTACATAAAAAATTAATCCGAGGTGCATTCCAGAGACAGCTATAATATGCGATACTCCGGTTTTGGTATATTGTTCTTGTAGCCTAGGATCTAAATCTTCCTTGTATCCGATGAGTAACGCTTCTGTTAGTCCGGACTCAACCGGATCTTTGATATGCGTTTGAATAGTGTTAATAATCCATTTTCTGGTATTGTTTAATATTAACCGAACGATATCTTGATGATGACCGAACCTGACTATTTCTTCTACATTGTTTATAATTATTGAATGCTTTATGCCGGCGTTTTTTGCAAATGCTGAAAAATCCAATCCACCAGGGTTTTGAATGGATTGAATTTGTTCGGGTGATCTTAAAGTAACCAATACATTTCCTGGATTTAGTTGTTTGATGTTTGCCGAGATATACAAATAGACTTTTAATTTATTTCTAAATCTATTTTGATGATGCACATATAAGTTTGCTACAAATCGATTGTAATTTTTTCCTGGTTTATCCAGTTCATCTAAATGGATAATGTAAACTTCGTTTTTTGAAAATTCAGGTGTGGGTTCAGATTTGAATGTGTTTGCATTCAGTCCCAGGAGAAAGATCTGTAAGTGAATAAGTATTCCCAGTTGTCTTCTGTATTTCCATTTTGCAAGCGTATGATTGGTCTCAAAACAGAATAATACAATTGAATTTATCAGCAGAGCCACTATGCTTAAATGATTAGCAATGGTGCTACTAAGCAAGCCTGGTAGAAATGCAATCAGGATTCTTAAGAAGGGAAATTCACTAAACACGCTGAAACTAAGATGCTTTAGATAAAAGTAAGTTCTGCATTAAGAATGTATATGTAGGTTTAACGTTACTAATTTGGTATTAACATCTTTTTGTCAGGTGCAATTATTGTAACTTAGTTTTAAACCCAGTGTGATGAAATCTTTACAATCCATATCAATCGCATTCATTTTCATTGCTCTTTTTTCCTGCAGCAGTGCAAAAATCTTTTTTGTTCGGCATGCTGAAAAGTCAGTTGAATCTAAAATTGATCCGCCTTTAACTCCAGATGGTGAAAAACGCGCTATAGATTTGGCAAAAACCTTGAAGGGTAAAAATATTAAGCATATCTATTCAACACAAACAAACAGGACGGTATCAACGGCAAAGCCTTTGTCAGATGCACTTGCTTTACCCATTGATCTCTATGCACATGATACAATGCCGAAATTTTTATACAGGGTCTTAGCATCAGGTGAAAATGCTTTGGTAGTTGGGCATAGCAATACAGTTTTGAAAATGATTGAAGAACTGGATCTTCACCCATCTAAAAAAGAAATTTCTGACTCAGAATACGATAACCTTTTTGTGGTTTATCTCAAGCGTAAAAATGGACAGGGCGGCTATACCCTTCAGTTGAAAGAGCTTAAATACGGTGCACCATCCATTAAGAAATAAATTAGAAGTCGAGGCCAAGAGAAAAATACCAGCGCGGTTTACCATCGAAAAATCCTCCCATTGGCCAACCAGCATCTAGTCTGAGGAAGTATCCGAGCAAGGTACTTCTTGCTCCAAAACCATATCCTCCAACGAATGGTCCAACGCCTCCTGTTTTGATTATCACCTGGACTGGCGGTAGACCATATACTTCAGAAGGACGGCTGAGTTGTTTGAACTGTCCATTCCAGGCTGCACCTAAATCAGTGAATTGAACCAATTGAAGATTCCTGAGAAAGGCATTGTTGATGGGTCTGTTGATAAAAGTTGACAACAAGGGAAGTCTGAATTCTGAGTTGATGACAATATTATTATTTCCGTTGGCCACATTTTGTTTGTGTCCTCTTAAATTCAGAGCCAGTGTTTGGTAGGCGTAGTCCTGATCGGGTGCAGGTATAACACCATTGTTGAATTTGGGAGTAAGCCACCCGTCAGTGCCACCCAAATAGTAAATTAGTTTTTCAGATCCAAAAGAAAAATCTGCTGCAGCTCTTCCCGCCCATATAAAGTTTCTGAAAATTGGGTAATAATAACGAAGGTCACCACCCACATTGAACATGAAACTGCCATTTGTTTTTCTGTTGACCAATCGTGAATTGATATCAGTATAAATTTTGTAACGAAGGCCATTCCAAATATTGAGGGTTGGATAGATGGTATTATCATGTACATATTCTAACCTCAAGAGTGCGTATTTGAGGACTGTATCCGGCATGCTAAGGGAAGGTGTAAAGTTTGCGTCTGAATAGATGATTGACCTATCACTTCTGTAGCCCAAAGACGCCCTTATGCTTTTTACTTCATTGAAAGGATAGCTTACATTGAATTGAAAGAGATTGGAAGCCATTCTGTTTCTTAACTGCGACTTAATATCATTAAAGTCGTAGATAGGATACCATTCCTGATTACTCCTGTAATAGGTCAGTCCCCAATCAAACCTTCTTTTTAAATTTTGGAATGAGGCGAGATAATCATTGTCCCTCAAATTTGTTGCCAGTCGAAATCCACCAATGAATTTTTTATCCTCCATCAAATCTGAAATACCCATTCTCAGAATACCATTGAGGTTATCTGTGTTTGCCAGGTAAATGGGACCAGAACCGCCGCCATAAGGCTGATACCTGTTCACCAATACTGAGTTGTTGAATCCTGACACAATATAGTCAGAGCCAAATTTTAATTTGTAATCAAAAAGTTTAGCTTTCTTGATGACATCTTCTTTTTGGTTAATTGGGTCTTCAATTGGGGTAATTGGGGTGACTTCTTTTGCTTGTTCTTCAAATTCAGTTTGGAAAAGAACTGATTTTTTTTCACCCTTTGAAGGAGTATTTTTTTCTTGTTGATAGCGTACAGCACCAGCTTTCTTTTTTCTCTCTTCTTCCATCAATTCTTTGATGTAGGCTGTAGGCTTTGCATTGATGTTGCGTTTTGTGAGTACTGATTCATTGATCTTTAATTTGTAAAGAAACTTAAGATCACCTTCTTGTCGCACTTCACTTACTTGATTGTTATCTCCTGCACCTCTGGTTTCCTGCAAACTACTTTGGTAGTTGGTTATTGGGAAAACGTAAGTGCTGTCATTTGTAATTGAAATATAACCAATAGAATCTGGTACAGATTTTTCCCAGGCCTTTAATGTAGAGTCCAGTTCTTTTCTATCAGGGTTTCTCAATACATCATCTCCAATGCTGTAAATGGTATCTAATCCAGCTCTTTTCGTGGTGAAAAATCCAGCATAGCGATTTCCTATTCCATTTGCATCACTTACAAATGTGAAGTGATTGACATTGTATTGAAGTGGAAATCTTGCTTGTCCGTAACGTTGATTCGTTAGCATGGTAATTTGCCTGAACTCGCTTTTTGTCCAGTTGTCTACCATGAAAACATTAAAGTTATTTCTTGAAGCTATTGCGGTATCTGATTTTATAGCATTGGCAGATGGACGATTCGATGAGAAAAGAATTCCATTTTTATTTGGGAAGGCAGCAAATGAAGGATCAAGATCATCATATACATCGTTCGTGATTTGGTCGAAAGATCGTTCATTGATTTTATAAACAAAAATATCTGATTGTCCATTCTTTGCTGCGCTCATAACAAGTGTATTGTTGTCGAGCATGAACTTGGCATCCTGAATTTGCTGAAACTCGTCTAAAGTCTGTTTATTGGTCTTGATTCTGGATACAATGTCATAGACAAACATTTTGATCTTTCCTTCTTCTGTATAAATAACCAGCAATCTTGATCCTTTAGGATCCCAAGCAAGAATCGGATAATTGGGATTGAGTTCATCCTGGTAGTTGAGTATACCGGCTTTCAGGAGTACTTTTCTTTTTTCGGAAAGATCTTCAAACACAACTCTGTAAATACCTTTTTTGTATTGGACCATCGCATAGGTATTGTTTCTGGCGATGGGGTTGGCTTGGAAACTGTAAAAATCTTCTCTTGTGCTTTTTTCTTCGATGGCAACTATGTTTCCTTTTGGTAGATTTCTTCTGCCTCTGGTGTCATCAAGGTATTTGTCAGCCTCCACCTGCATAAATTCCTGCAAAAGATCTTTGAACTTTTGTTTGGTTATTTTTAAGCTTGCTGCATTGAGGCTTTTATAAATCCGCGATAGATAAAGAAAATAAGTGATGTTATCTTTCTTGTATTTTTCACCAATGAATCTCCAGAAAGAATGCCCAGCCAGTTGTGGTTCAGCAAAAGCAAACTGATAGAATGTTTTGTATTTGCCAGAAAGCAATGCTGATTTCAATTGATCATCTAAAGCGGGACTCCAATTTTCTCCAACATAGGCAACATACCCGTCTGTCAACCATTTAGGTAAGTCGAGTAAGGCCTGGTTACTTGCAAATTCACCGAGGTCGTCTCCAAATAGCATGTTTTGAACCAGTATTTGTGCAATACCCTGACGAATTTTAATCCTAAGCTCATTGAGGTTGCCATTGTAAAACACAACCATTTTATTGTTGACCAATCTTGTTACACCCCCAGTATTTTGCCAATCTATTCCTAGTCCAATATTTGATTGTCTGAATTCATTAAAACTATTATACACAACGATATTGGCTCTTCTTTGAAGTCCATATTCCACAAACTCTTCTACAGCCGCAATTTCTTCTTCTGCTACTTGTGCAACAAATTTTCCAAGTGACAGTCCACCTTCATGATAATAAGTATTGAAGTTTCTGGTTTGGTAATATTTCCAGCTGATTTTTTTATACTGAACCCTGTTTTTACCAAATTCTACAGTGCTTACTTGTCCTGTTACTTGCAGTACTATAAAAACAAAGGCTATTATGGAATAGACTGATTTTCTCATGCGATGATGATTCAATATGAATTGGGTACCTTTGTGAACTCTAAAATTAAAGCTTTTAACCAAGAAATCTGACCAATGCTAAACGTTAAAATTTTCCAGTTCAATCCCTTGCAGGAGAACACTTATCTGGTGTATGACGACCAAAAAAACTGCCTGATTTTTGATCCGGGTTGTTATTTCGACAATGAAAGGGATGCCTTGGTTGGTTTTATCGGGGAAAAGGGACTAAAACCAGTACAATTATGGAATACACATTGTCATTTAGACCATGTTTTTGGGAATAAGTTCATCTATGAAACCTATCAGTTAGAGCTTTACATCCACGAAGGTGAGAAAAAGGTATTGGATAGGGCTCCGGAGAGTGGTTTGATGTGGAATATACCTTTTGATAATTATGCTGGTCCCATTCACACCATCCAGGGTGATACATCTTTCTCATTTGGAGGTGAAACTGTCCAGATTTTAGAAACCCCAGGACACTCTCCAGCCAGCATCAGTTTTTATTTCCCCAATTCAGGGTTTGTCATAGCTGGTGATGTACTTTTCAGAGAAAGTGTAGGCAGAACGGATTTGCCAGGGGCAAATCCGGATATCCTTGTAAACAGTATCCTGCAAAAACTGTATAGTTTGCCCGACGAAACCATCGTTTATTCAGGTCATGGTATGCCAACTACAATTGGTCATGAAAAAAAGCACAATCCTTTTGTGAAAGCCTAATAGGGATTGCTACTTGTATAGTTTTTTTAGAACAGGAATATTTATCAACTCTTTTTTTTCTCTTTTCACAACAATCCAACCATAGGCAAGTAAAAGCGTGATACCAATTGGATGCAGCAAATAGAGTTCTGTATTCGCCATGCGTAAGGAATAGTGTATTCCGAAAAAGAGGACTGCAATTGCAATATAGAGGAATCCATTTTTTATGTCGTATGGTATGGGATAATGTTTCTGACCTTGTATAAAACTGATTACCATCATGCTGCCATAACAAACAACAGTTGCGATAGCGCATGCCAGATAGCCAAGATAAGGGATCAATAAATAGTTGACCAGTATTGTTAGGATTGCACCAATCAAAGTAATAATTGCGCCTGTCATGGTCTTATTGGTGAGTTTATACCAAACCGACAAATTATAATAGATGCCAAGAAAGATTTTGGCTAACATGAGAATTGGGACGATAAACAATCCCTGCAAGTATTCTGGATGTTTGTTAATTCCCATGAAGTGTTTCCAAATATCTAGAAACAAAACAACTCCAAGAAAACAAAGGCTGCAAACGATAATAAAAAAGTGCATGATTTTTGCGTATGTCTCTCCGGCATTGTCTTTGTTCGCTTGTTTAAAAAAGAAAGGTTCGGCACCCATCCTAAATGTTTGAATGAACAAAACAATCAGCACTGCCAGTTTATAATTAGCACTGTAAATACCATTTGCAGATCTGGCTTCTTCCGCTGTGCCATTAAAATGATAAACAATCATGAACCTATCGATTGTCTCATTAATGATGCCGCCAAAACCTACAATGATCAGGGGTGTAGAGTAGATGAAAATTTCCTTGAGTAATTTTTTGTCGAGGTTAACCTGAAAGCCAGTAAATTCTTTTACAAGCATTAATAGTGTTGCTGCAGATGCAATAAGATTGGCAATGAAAACATAACCAATGCCAATATTGGGGTTATACAGTGAGGCAAAAAAGCTTTGTTTTCCAGACTCATAATCTTCTTTGCAGAAATAGAGAAAGAAGATTACAAAAAACATGTTGATGAGTATGTTCAGGAGTTTTATTGCAGCAAATTTCTTTGGTTTTCCATCTTGTCTCAACTTTGAGAAGGGAATTACTGCAAAAGTATCCAAGGCGACAATCAGCACAACATACACCAGCCATTCAGGGTGCTCACCAAGATTCATTGTATCAGCAATATATTGTATTGGAGAAAGCAACAATACCAGTAATGCTGTAGTTGTAATCAACAACATGCTGAAAGTTGTATTGAATACTTTTTGTTGTTCCTCTTTTTGGGTAAAACGGAAATAGGAGGTTTCCATTCCGTAGGTAAAAACAATATTCAAGAAGGCAGCTGTGGCAAATAAAATTGAAATATCCCCATAATCAGCGGAGGCATAAATAAAAGTGAGAATAGGGGTCAGCAAATAATTGATGAACCTGCCCACAATATTGCTGAGTCCGTACCAAATGGTCTGATTTGCAAGTTGTCTGATGCCTGCCAATTCTTTTTCTTTCGTCAAAATTAAGGGTTATGGAATGTCTTTGCGTAAGTCAGTCTCCATTTCCTATTTTTACAGCAACTAATTTTTCATTGATGCGTGCAATTGTTCAAAGGGTAGCCAGGGCTTCGGTGACAGTCGACCAAACAGTGGTAGCCAATATTGGCACTGGAATGTTGGTCTTGGTTGGTATTGAGGATGCAGATAATATTGAAGATATCCAATGGTTGTCGGCTAAACTGGTTCAACTGAGAATTTTCAATGACGAAAATGGCACCATGAATCTATCTGTAAAAGATATAGAAGGTGGACTGCTCTTGGTCAGTCAGTTTACCTTGCATGCATCAACCAAAAAAGGGAACCGACCATCTTATATCAAAGCTTCAAAGCCAGATGTTGCAGTTCCTTTGTATGATCAACTGAAAAAACAACTGGAGACAGATTTGGGGAAACCAGTGCAGGCTGGAATTTTTGGTGCAGATATGAAAGTAGATCTACTCAATGATGGTCCCGTTACCATTATTATTGATACAAAAAACAAAGAATAATGACAATTCAAGAGGCACAATTGCAGGTGGACAAATGGATCAAAACCATAGGTGTCCGTTATTTCAGCGAATTGACCAATATGGCAATTCTAACTGAGGAGGTGGGTGAATTGGCAAGAATCATGGCCAGAAAGTATGGCGACCAATCCTTTAAGAAAAATGAATCAGCGGATGCTTTAGCAGATGAAATGGCGGATGTGCTATGGGTACTTATTTGTTTGGCCAACCAAACGGGTGTCGATCTTACAACCGCCTTGCAACACAATATTGAAAAAAAGACGAATCGGGATGCAGATCGTCATCAGCAAAATGAAAAACTGAAATAGTCTTTTTGCTATAATTCAAGTTCTGGATTAACCCATCACATCGATTTATTATCTTTGCGGCCTATGGTAATCAATGACGCTAATAAATTTCAGGCAATTATATCACATGCTAAAGAGTATGGATTTGTTTTTCAATCCAGTGAAATCTACGATGGCTTAAGTGCTGTATATGATTATGGACCATGGGGAAGCGAGTTGAAAAAGAACATCAGAGAAGCATGGTGGAATGCCATGACCCGCATGCACGATAATATAGTGGGAATTGATGCAGCTATTTTTATGCATCCTACCACCTGGAAAGCATCCGGGCACGTAGATAATTTTAGCGATCCAATGATTGATAACAAAGATTCCAAGAAACGCTACCGTGTGGATCATTTGATTGAAGCGAGTGCCGATGTTTTGGTGAAAGAAGGAAAGGAGGCCGAAGCGGAGAATTTGTTGCAAACAATGGAAAAGCTGTTGGCTGAAAATGATTTTGCGGGACTCAAACAGTTGATTGATGATAACAAAATCAAATGTAGTGTAAGCAATACATGCAACTGGACGGAAGTACGTCAGTTTAACCTGATGTTCTCTACCCAATTGGGTTCTGTTGCAGAAGATGCAAGTGAAATCTATCTAAGACCAGAAACAGCCCAGGGAATTTTTGTCAATTTTCTAAATGTGCAAAAAACCGCAAGGATGAAAATTCCATTTGGAATTGCACAGGTTGGTAAGGCATTTAGAAATGAAATTGTTGCTCGGCAGTTTATTTTCCGCATGCGCGAATTTGAGCAAATGGAAATGCAATTTTTCATTCGTCCTGGCACACAGAAAGAATGGTATGCCTATTGGAAAGAAGAGCGCATGAAATGGCATACTTCTCTTGGTTTTCCAGTTGAAAACTACCGTTACCACGATCACGTAAAATTGGCACATTATGCCGATGCAGCTGTCGATATTGAATATGCCTTTCCAATCGGTTGGAAAGAGGTGGAAGGTATTCACAGCAGGACAGATTTTGATCTAAAAAGCCATCAACAATATAGCGGTAAAAAACTTCAGTATTTTGATCCTGAGATCAATCAGAATTATGTGCCATATGTAATTGAAACGTCTATTGGTCTTGATAGAATGTTCTTGCTGACTTTATGCCATGCTTATCAGGAAGAGAAGTGGAATAAGGAAGATGGCAGTGAAGACAGCAGAGTAGTTTTGAAAATACCTGCAAAAATTGCTCCCATTAAACTTGCAGTTTTGCCTTTGTTGAAGAAAGAAGGATTACCTGAAATTGCTAAAGAAATCATGGCAAGTTGCAGAAATGAGTTTTATTGTTTCTATGAAGAGAAAGATACAATTGGTAAGCGTTACAGAAGAATGGATGCATTAGGAACTCCATTCTGTGTTACCATTGATCATCAAACAAAAGAAGATAGAACTGTTACCATTAGGTATCGTGACACAATGCAGCAGGAAAGAATTCCAATTGAAGGGTTGGCGCAATTTATCAAAGGGAAACTTTAATTGCTGATAGCAAAATACAAGCGACCAGCCAATTCTTTTAAGAAGGTCTGCCACCAATCCATCGCTTTTGTTGATGGAATGAGGTAGTGAGGTTTGAATTTGCCTGCACCAGGTAAAATACTAAGGGCGCAGGGGTAAGTCCTGATTTTGAATCCCTGTTTTTCAAATATTGCACGGGCTCTTTGCATGTGAAATGCAGATGTAATTAAGACAATTGACTTGTTATTATCAAGCCCATTTGCTTTGAGTATTGATTTACAAAAAACTGCATTTTCAATAGTATTTCTTGATTGTTCTTCAGTTAAAATATCATTTGCAGGTATTCCCAGAACTATGAGATTGTTCTTGATAAAAGCTGCTTCTGAAAAATTATCCTCTTTGAATACACCGTTTTGTCCACCTGAAACCAATATCTTTTTGATATGCCCCTTTTTATACAATAGTGCAGTTTGTATAAAGCGGTCGGAAGAGATATTGAAATAACCTTCTTTACTTGTTCTGTCGTAACTCGTGATGCCTCCTAATAAAATTCCTGTTTCATAATTTTCATTATTCTGCATAGGTTGTGGCGGATCGTGGAAAGGCAGCATTAGATTTGTAATTATCCAGATATTGGAGAAAAAAAAAGCTGCTATTAAGGAAGAAAATAAAAAGGTTGATTTTCTTTTTTCATGTTTTGTGAAGACGGCCAATACAATTAAAGATAGCACCCATAAAAGTGGATGAAGTAAAACGCCAATTGCTTTTCCAATCCAGAACATAGATCAAAAGTTGTTCTACAGCATTTTTAGTTTTTGATGATCTTTTTAGTGGATTGGTATTTATTGTCGCTACTTGTAATGGTCAGTACATATGTGCCTGCAGGGAGTCGACTAAAATCTGTTGTACCTGATTGATAAGGTATATCTTTTTTGATAACAGTTCCACCTGAAATACTTGTTACCTGGAGGTGCATTTTTTTAATTCCATACATATTGCCAATATCATATTTAACAACATCACTGGTTATGGTTGGGTAAATATTTTTAATGAAGTTGGTATTGTTTCTGATGGGATTGAAAACTGAGGTTACTACTGTTACAGGGTTACCAAGTGGACCAGTTGCAAACATCCCATTTCCGTGTGTACCAATTACAAGTGTGTTATCCGCCCATCTGCTCGCTAAAGTATTTACAACTGCACCATTCAGCATGGAGGCAGATGTTCCAGGTGGCGCTACTTCTCTGTACCAAATGGTATTTGAACTGTTGATGAGTTTTGTGCTAAATAGTCCTATTGAAGTTCCCACATAATATTCAATGCCAGTTGTCTTTGCAATAATCTCACATGACCGGATTGAAGGTGTTGAAAGATTTCCTTCAATCAATTGCCAAGTTGGATCTGGGGCAGTGGAATTGCCAGTCCAGAATATACTTTGAACATTATAATTTGAAACCACCAGCATCAATGTATCCTGATTTCTGGGGTTCACTGCAATATCTCTTACTACTGAGCCTGCGGCCATCCCAGGCGGGGTAATATCTACTACAGAACTTGTTGGAGATTGTGGATCTCTTATTTTATAAACCTTTCCTGCTCCTGTTCCGATATATAAATGGTTAAAAGTTGAATAGGGGCCTTTTGTTGTTTCAAGCGCATAAATATCTCCAAATACTTTTGGATGAACACTGTCCATTAGCGTCCAAGTGGAGGGGGTTACAGTTGTTGAACTGTTTGTTCTAAATAAAGTGTCTTCAACTGCATAGTATAATAAGTCAGTGTTGTCGTTATCCAATTGGAAGTAGGTGATAAACAGCCCCTCACCCGTATTTTCGGGTTGGATAAGTGTATAATCATTTGCTGCAAGTGGCGGAAGATTAGAACGGTAAAATTGACCGTTCTGTGCAGCACAAAAAAGGACTTGTTTACCTGCGCCGTTCTTTTTTGTCATACCAACCTGACAACCATCTCCACCTAAAATGATATAATGATCACTGGTGTCAACAAGAGGGTCTCCAAAAATTCCGCTTCTATCTCTGAATGTTGTTGCATTGTCTTGCGCACCTCCAAAGAAATTTCTGGAGCCTGGAGTAGGATCAATTCCTACATGGTAGTATTGCAGGGTTTGATACTGTGAGTTATAAGTGAGGTTGGTTTGTGCATTGAAAAAATTCCATACAACATTTGGAGTATTGATATTTTCAATTTGCCCAATGCCTCCATCGGAACTCAAAATTACCTTGTTAGGATTTCCCGGTTCAAATGAAAATCCGTGAAAATCGACATGGCTTGTACCTAAGTTATCCGTATAAGTATTTCCGGATTCAAGCCCACCAATAAACCGAACATTGGTTCTTGTGCTGAAACCATCCGTAGATCTGAATAAGTTAACACCTCCTGCTAATACAATATTTGGATTTGTTGGATGCACAGCTAAAAGCATGTTGTAAGCTCCCTGTGTTTCTAAATATCTTGTTGAAACACCAGTGCGTGTAGAGTTTCTTTGTGCTACTAGATTTGAAGTTAGGTTTGTCCATGTTGGTGTTGAGGTGGACATATCACATTTGAAAAGATCAGCCTCAGGTTTTAAGTCACTTGCCAGATCTGAATTTTCAACCATAACATACAAGATGTTTTCGTTAGAGGGCGCTAGTGCCATAACCATTCTTCCCCATCCCAAAACAAATTCATCGGCTGCGTTTTGTGCATTATTATAAGGCCTCCAGCCTTGAACATAATCTGGGGCACCTAGATTTCCCCCTGCGATACGTGTGTAACTATTGATTTCGCCAGTTGTTGATACAAATACACCAGCCAAATCTGGGTCTGCGTTTCTGCCAGACATGCCAATAATTATCTTACTACCATTGCTTGTAATTAATATGTCGGCTATACCACCTACAGCAAGGGTTGGAATATTATTGATAGATTGAAATACAGTCTGCCAGGATTGCCCACCATCTCTTGATCTCACCACTCTTCTGTGGATAGCAGCGTATACATCGCCCGTAATTGGGTGTACTGCAATTTTATGTACAAAGTTCCATTCAGAAACAAACTGCGTTATATCTGTTACATTGGTAATGGAGATTTTAGTCCAGGTAGCTCCGTTATCAACTGATTTTAAAATACCATTTCCAAAAATATAGCCTGTTGGATAACCGGCTGAAGCACCTATGGGTTCTCCTGTTCCAGCATACCATGTATTCTCTTGTCCTGCTCTTGGGTCTTGAGCTAAACATGAAATATTTCTGGCTTCTGCATCGGGATGAACAAATTGCCATTTTTGTCCACCATCAACTGTTCTAAAAATCCCACCATTTACACCACCTGCTAGAATTACTCTGTTTACAGATCCATTGATAGTAGCTCCAAATCTTTTGTCGTATGCAATAGCACGGGTTCTTCCTCCATTTTGTGAGGGGCCTACAGCACCGTAACTGTTCTGTGCTCCAGTTGTTTGTTGTACGTCAGTAGATAATGTTGTAAGCGCCTCTTTAAATATACCATCAGCCTTAACAGGTAAAATCTTCAGCAAATCCATTTCCTTTTCTCTAATACCTTCAGGGATTTTTCCTGTTTTGGGATCTCTTTGTAAAGTCCATTCAAATTCTGCTCTTCTTCTGGAATTTTCTTGTTCCATTTCCTCCGTTTCTTCCCCTTCGTTTTTATTCAGGATGGTGAGGTCTTTCTTATTTTTTGTTGGAAAGTCTGCTTCTGTTTTGATAAATAGTGTGGATGCGAATGCCAGTAAGAGCAAGGTAGTTAGCAACAACAAACTTTTTTTCTTCATGGGTATTTGTTCTCTAGGGCAAATTAACCATTTTTTGGTCTAGGGGTTTAATTTTTCTGTCATAATTAAATGACGAAAGAACTCATTGGCATTAGGCTTATCTTTGCGACTGTAGTGTAGTCATGAACCTGAAGTTTCTATTGGAAAAATATGCTGTATCTCCCCGCATTTTAGAGATTGCGGATGGAATTCTATTGCCTGAACCTCAGCAGATTACCGTAAAAGGTGTTTCTGGCTCTTTCAAATCTTTTCTTTTTAGTGCGCTTTATACTGGAAATCAACTTAATGGTTATAATCATTTGCTTATCCTGGAAGATGCTGAGGAAGCCGCCTATTTGCACAACGATATTGAACAGTTAATAGCACCGATAGATTTATTTTATTTCCCTTCTTCTTTTAAAACCAATAAGAATTTCAAGCTCCAGAGCAGCAGTCATGTAATGCTCAGGACTGAGGCATTGACCAGAATGGCAACTGGGGGGAATAAAAAAATTATTGTAACCTATCCTGAAGCACTGATGGAGAAAGTAGCAGATGCCAAATCTTTATCATCTAATATTATTTCAATAAAAGTTAATGATAGGCTTGATACGAATATATTGATGGAAAGGCTTGTGGGGTATGGTTTTGAGCGGACAGACTTTGTTTATGAACCAGGTCAGTTTGCCATGAGGGGTGGGATTTTTGATATTTACTCTTTTGGTAATGAAAAGCCCTATCGTGTTGAGTTATTCGGAGAAGAAGTGGATTCAATTAGAATATTTGATCCTGAATCTCAATTAAGTGAAAGAAAGCTTTTGCAAGTCAACATCATTCCTAATGCCGATGCCAACTATACAGCTTCTGAAAAGGTTGATTTTCTTGATCTGCTGCCCGCCAATACCGTTGTGTATACTTCAAACTGGCAGTTGGTGATTGATCGTTTTAGAGACTATGAAGACAACCTCAAATTATTTTTTGAACATCATGATGGCATAAAAGAATCGAGTAGTCAGGATGACAAACAGGTGGATTTACAATTAGCTGATTTTACAACCGCTGATGATTTTGAAAAAGAATTAAACACCAAGACTGTTGTAGAATTTGGTGTAGTGTCGAGTATGGTAAGGCCATCCCTTGAATTTGCCTTTCAATCTTTACCCCAGCCTTCATTTAACAGGCAGTTTGAGATGCTAATCAAAGATCTTAAAAGTCATGAAGCTCAACAACGTCAGCTTTATATCTTTTCTGAGAATCCAAAACAGCTGGAGAGACTCTATTCCATTTTTGCTGATCTCAAATCTGAGATTCAGTTTGTGCCCATACCCGTTGCAATTCACCAAGGGTTCATTGATAAAGAGCATGGGGTAGTGGCCTATACAGATCATCAGATTTTTCAGCGTTATCATAAATACAAAATCAAACAAGCTTATAACAAGAGTAAAGCTATAACCCTCAGGGCGCTTAAAGAGTTACAGCCAGGTGATTTTGTTGTACACATCGATCACGGTGTTGGAGTATTTAGCGGATTGCAGAAAGTTCAAAATGGTGGACAAACACAGGAGGCGGTAAGAATCATATACAGGGATAATGATATTTTGTATGTGAATATTAATTCTTTACATAAGATTTCAAAATATACCGGCAAAGAGGGGCATGTTCCAAAGGTAAATAAGTTGGGTAGCGATGTTTGGGTGAAGTTGAAAGAAAAGACCAAGGGAAAGGTGAAGGAAATTGCTTTTGATCTGATCAAGCTGTATGCAGAAAGAAAAGCACAGGAAGGATTTGCGCACAGCCTGGATAATTATCTTCAGACAGAATTAGAGGCTTCATTCATGTATGAAGACACTCCAGATCAAAGCAAAGCTGTATCGGATGTTAAAAAAGACATGGAAAGTCCGCATCCAATGGACCGACTGGTTTGTGGTGATGTTGGATTTGGGAAAACAGAGGTAGCAGTGCGTGCTGCTTTCAAAACATGTATTGATGGCAGACAGGCTGCAGTTCTTGTACCGACTACTATTCTGGCTTATCAACATTATAAAACCTTTAGTGAGCGATTGAAAGATTTACCTGTGACTGTCGATTTTATCAACAGGTTTAAATCAGCTAAAGAGAAAAAAGAAACCTTCAAAAAACTTGAAGAAGGGAAAATTGATATCATCGTTGGAACACATGGATTGCTCTCAAAAGATATTAAGTTCAAGGATCTGGGATTGCTGGTAATTGATGAAGAACAAAAATTTGGGGTAGCACACAAAGAAAAAATTAAAACGCTAAAAACAAATGTTGATTGTCTAACGCTTACAGCAACACCAATTCCTAGAACACTTCAGTTTAGTTTAATGGGAGCTAGAGATCTTAGTATCATCAATACGCCTCCGCCAAATCGACAACCTATCCAAACAGAAGTAATTGTCTTCAATGAAGACCAGATAAGGGATGCCATTTATTTTGAAATTGAAAGAGGAGGGCAGGTATTTTTTATCCATAATAGGGTTAAAGGATTACCTGAAATGTCTGAATTGATTAAAAGTTTATGTCCTGATTTAAGTATTGGGTTTGCACATGGACAATTAGAAGGTCACGAACTAGAGGAAAGAATATTCGACTTTATTCATAAAAAATATGATGTATTGGTTTGTACCAATATTGTAGAAAGTGGTGTGGATATTCCCAACGTTAATACCATTATCATTAACAATGCCCATCAGTTTGGCTTGAGTGATCTTCATCAGTTAAGAGGCAGAGTTGGGCGAAGCAACCGCAAAGCCTTTTGTTATTTGATGGCACCGCCAATTAGCGTTTTGCCTGCGGATTCGAGAAAGCGATTACAAACTTTGGAACAGCATGCTGAGTTAGGGAGTGGCTTTCAGATTGCTATGCGTGACCTTGATATCCGGGGAGCTGGAAATATGTTGGGGGGTGAACAAAGTGGTTTTATGATTGAG
>JBKCGF010000098.1:0-16273 GCA_046303455.1 Chitinophagaceae bacterium
CTGTTGTTCTGTAAGAAAACGCAGATCACCAGATACAACAACTGAAGGAGAAATAATATTATCCTTACCGATAGCTGATCCACTTGCTTTGCTTGGGTCATAACTCATTTCAGAACCTCCAATAATCAAACCTGGATTAAATGTTAGGTATTGCTCTGAGCTTAATGTGGTTCTAAATTCATTTATGATTCTTGCTGCTTCATAGATGGCACCGTAACCTGCACGATCTGTAAAGATACCAGAGGAGTGACCTGTTTTTGCTGTGACCTCCAGCTTCCAGTCGCTTGAACCTCTGCGGGCTGTCGCAATTGTATTTAATCCTGTGGCTCCTTCAAAACCGATTGCGACTTCCGCCTGTTTGGCACGCGTGATAAAATCACCACGGCTGACCGACAAAGGCTCTCCGCCTCTTTCTTCATCACCAGTGAAATAAGCAGTGATGGTAACATCATCCAATAATCCTTGTGCATGTAAAGCTTGTAAAGCTTTGATCATGATTACATCACCGCCTTTCATGTCGTTCACGCCTTGTCCCGTTGCAGTTGAATCATCAATCAGCGTAAAGGCCGTGAAAGGCATATCTGGCTCAAATACTGTATCCAAATGCCCAATCAGAAAAAGCCTTTTCCCTTTCTTGCCTTTTCTTTCTGCAACCAGGTGACCAGCACGTTTGATTGAATCCGGCATTGAAATCCAAATGCAAGTAAATCCAGCTTTTTCAAGTTCACGTGCATATACGGCTCCTACTTTTTTAACGCCATCAATATTCAAACTGCCACTGTTGATGTTTGCAGACTCTTTCAATAATTCAATAGCCGACTGGTTATTGGCCTGAACATGATCAACAATTTTCTTTTCAACTTTGGATAGTCCCTGTCCATTTAAACTTCCAACTTGAAAAACGATAAAAGAAAATATCAATAATAATTGTCTCATACAACGTCTCTTTGTAAAATAAAAAAAGGGCTTTAAAAGCCCAATGTATATAATTTTTGAAAACGAAAATTCAGAATTTACAATCAGTTCAAACTTAATTTATCAAGTTGAACTTTCAATTGTTTAGCAGGCACAACACCTGATTGACGCCATTTCACCAAGCCGTTTTGAAAAATCATCAAGGTTGGTACGCCTTGAACTTGAAAATACTGGGCAATCGATGGATTTTTATCGACATCAATTTTTATGATGGTTGCCGATTCACCAACCAAATCTTTTACTTCCTTTAATATTGGAGCCATCATTTTACAGGGGCCGCACCACTCTGCAAAAAAATCGACAAGTACCGGCTTATCCCCCTTAATGATATCTCCAAAAGTAGAATTAGCTTCCATGTTTTTCTTCTTTTTTAAACATACTAAAAACCAGTGCTCCCATCATGGCAAAATAGAGGCTGCTGTTGATGGGACTTGAAGTGATTTTGCAAGTACCGGATGTACAACCAATGAACTTCCAGTATAGAAAACCGACAAAGCCTCCAACAATAGCCCCTATAATATGTAAAGTGTACTTCTTCATTTACTAGAGTAAAGGTTTAAAACGAAAATATACTCTAATTGAAAGAAAAAAGGTGACTTCTGTCACCATGATAATTCTAATAAAAATCTTTAGTAATAAATAAGCAGTGAATCCTTAAATTTGAAACTCCCATGACAAGGCTCACTTTATTGATTCTCATTTTTTTATGTATTAAAAGCTCATTTGCTCAGGAACAACCCTTGAGTACAATGGAGGGTAAGTTGGATACTGCGTATTTTGCAAAAAAAAATACTGGTCACATCAAAATTGATGGAGTGCTTTCAGAAGATATCTGGCAACATGCTCAAAAAGCAACCCATTTTGTCCAGAATTTTCCGAATGACACCATGCTCTCTGCGGCAAGATCAGAAGTCATGGTAACTTATGATGATAAGTTTATTTATTTCGCTGGTACCTTTTACAATTCTGAAAAACACCAGAAATATGTAACCCCATCTTTAAAAAGAGATTTCAGAGGAGAAGCCAACGATGCAATTGTTATCAGCATAGATCCTTTTATGGATCGCTTGAATTCTTTCTCGTTTGGTATAAATCCTTTTGGTGTTCAAAGAGAAGGATTAGTAGTGAATGGTGGAGTTGTTAGTGAGGACCTCAGTTTGTCGTGGGACAACAAATGGTACAGCGAAGCAAAAATTCATGAAGATTACTGGACCATGGAGATGGCCATCCCTTTGGTGACTTTAAGGTTTAGAAATGGTGCTAAGCAATGGCTAATCAATTTTTACAGACTAGACTCACATAATGGTGAAAGATCTGGTTGGGCCAGAATTCCAAATCAGTACGCCATGATTTCACTTGCTTTTTCAAAACCTCTAGAATTTGAAACTCCCATTGTGAGAAAAGGTCCAAATATTTCTCTCATTCCATATGTCTCACCAGGACTTTCCAGAACCCCGCAATTAAGTAATCAAAATAAGTTTAACACCAAAACAAATCTCGGATTTGGAGGGGATGCAAAAATTGGCATTGGATCTTCGTTGAATGTTGACCTCACTTTTAACCCGGATTTTTCACAGGTAGAGGTAGACAATCAAGTGACTAATCTTGATCGTTTTGAAATTCTATTCCCCGAGAAACGTCAGTTTTTTTTAGAGAATGGTGATCTGTTTGCCAATTTTGGGACTGATGGCGCCAGACCTTTTTTCTCAAGAAGAATTGGAGTAACAAGAGATCCAAATA
This sequence comes from Chitinophagaceae bacterium, assembly GCA_046303455.1. Lineage (GTDB taxonomy): Bacteria > Bacteroidota > Bacteroidia > Chitinophagales > Chitinophagaceae > Pollutibacter. The sequence goes on from JBKCGF010000098.1 coordinate 2,716, forward strand.
CAGGACAGAATATTCAAAATAAAATAGATGCAGGTTTAAGACTAAGCGGTAAAGTACACGATGATTTAAGAATTGGCGTTTTACAAATGAGAACAGCAGCTATTGATTCAATCAATCAGCCTGCAAATAATTTTTCTGTCATTGCGCTTCAACAAAAATTATTTCATCGCTCAAGTTTAGGAGTAATTTTTACTAATAAAGATGTAGTAGGCACAAAAGATTTTAACAGAGTGGGCGGAGTTGAATACAATATCGCATCAAAAAATAATGCTGTAAATGGAAAAGTATTTTACATGCAATCTTTCGACCCCATAAAGACAAGAGATAATGCATCTTTTGGAACAAATATCATTTATAACACAAGAACATTTGAGACCAGACAGCGACTGCAATACATCGGAGAAAATTTTAACCCTGAAGTAGGGTATTTAAGAAGGGCAGGATTTACAAGGTTAGCTGGTGATGCACAATTGAAATATTACCCAACTAGTGGGAAAATCAACAGGCATGGTCCAATGGTTGATTATGATTTTACCTATTTCCCTGAAAGAGGAATGACAGATTATGATTTGAATTTAATGTATAATGTATTGTATAAAAATTTTACTCAACTTCTATTCCGCTTCAGAAGAGATTATACCAAACTAACAGATGATTTTGATCCTACCAATACTGGTGGTCAAAAATTAAAAGCAAATGATGCATTTGTGTATTACTCGATGATTGTTAGTGTAGTGACTGATCAGAGAAAAAAGTTGTTTGGAAGATTTCAAACCAGATCTGGACAGTACTTCAATGGCACAAGAATCAATCTAGATGCTGATATTAGCTACAGAATTCAACCTTATGGAAGTATTTCAACTGTTATTTCTTACAACAAGTTGAAGTTTCCATCTCCATACAAAAGTGTGGATTTGATTTTAGTGGGACCGAAAGTAGATCTAACCTTTACGCGATCTTTGTTTTTATCAGCACTGATTCAGTATAACAACCAGATCAACAACATCAATACCAATATCAGATTTCAATGGAGATTTGCTCCTGCATCTGACTTGTTTATTGTTTACACAGACAATTATTATGCAGACACCTACCGCTCAAGAGGAAGTGCATTGGTACTTAAAGCAACCTACTGGCTTAATCTTTAATCTATAGGAACTTGCGCGATAATGCGCAATGGACCACCACTTCCCTTTCCTATTTTCATGGGTAGCGCAACAACATATAAACCAGTTGGTGGTAATTTATCTAGAGCAGCCACATTTTCAAAACCAGGTCTATTTGCACCTAAAAGAATCTGGTGTGTTTTAAAATCTTTTGATTGCCCGTAATCGATACTTGGTGTATCAATTCCCATTGCCTTAATATTTCTTTTTTCAACCAACCACGATGTAGTTTCTGGATGAATTCCAGGAAAATGAAGTTCAGGTATTGCTTCTACACCTTTTTTAGGGGTCCCGAAATACTTCTCCCTATCAGGATAAAACTGACCATACCCAGTTTTAAAGAGAATGATTGTATTGGGTTTCAACTCGCCATGTTCAAGTTCCCATGCTTCAACATCAGCAATTGTTATTTGATAATCTCTATTTTTCAATGCATTTGCTGATACGTCAATGACAACTGCATTGCCAGTCAGATTTTCCAATGGTAACTCATCCAGTGTCAGTCCCCTTTCTGCAAAATGGATTGGCGCATCTAAATGTGTTCCTCCATGTTCTGGCGTAATCAATGAATAAGAGGAATAAAAATAACCACCAGGAGTTATTCCCTTGGCTTCAGTTTTGTGCTCGAATCCAATTAGGTTATTTGGCCAATACAAAGTAGAGCTGTCATATGTATAAGACAAATCAACCCAATTGCTATCAACATAGTTGTGTTCCTTGGGTTTATCCTGACATGAATACAAAAAAATCAAAAGAGTAATAGATAAGGTGCGCATTTCCAACGATTTAAATCTAAAGTACTCAAAATTCAACCTTACTTCTCCGTTTTTTAGTAGTTTTTCTGGTTAAACATTTGAAAATAATAAAATTAAATTTAGATTTGTCTAAATTATATGTTAGACGCTAATAAATATTCAGTCTCGGAAGAGAATTATATAAAGGCGATTTTCCACTTGCAAGAGGAAGTGGAAAGGGTCAATACACTTCAACTTGCACAAGTAATGAAGACCAAACCGGCTTCCATTACTGATATGCTTAAAAAGTTGAAGAACAAGAAACTCCTTGATTATCAACCCTATTATGGCTTTAAACTGACTAATGAAGGAAATAAAATTGCATTGGGCGTCATCAGAAGGCATCGCATCTGGGAATATTTTTTAGCAGAAAAGTTACAGTTCAACCTTCATGAAATTCATGAATTGGCTGAAGTATTAGAGCATGTAAGCAGTAAAAAGCTAATCGACAAACTGGATGCTTATTTAGGCTTGCCTAAATTTGATCCACATGGAGACCCCATACCTGACTTGAATGGGAAAATTGCCTTGGAAAATCATGTTTTGCTTTCTGTTATGAAGGTTAAAACAAAAGCAAGGGTTTGCAGGATTGCCAGTGCTTCTAAAAAAATAATGGAGCTAATCAGTCACCAGCAAATTAAAATTGGTTCACAAATAATGGTGCTGCAAAGGTTTGAATTTGACGATTCAATGGAGATCATGATTGATGGTAAGCACAAAGTCAATATTAGTCAGCAACTAGCCAAAAACATATTCATCAATTATGAAGCTAAGAAAAGATGATGATGTTTCACTAAGCGAAGTGCACCACTCGGTTGACACAACACTATCCAAAAAAGGATGGAGAAAAGTGTTGGCTTTTTTTGGACCTGCCTATATGGTAAGTGTGGGTTATATGGATCCAGGTAACTGGGCTACTGATATAGCGGGTGGAAGTAAATTTGGTTATCAATTGATATGGGTACTCTTGATGAGTAACCTCATGGCCTTATTGCTACAAAGTTTGTCGGCGCGACTGGGAATTGTCCGACAAATGGATTTAGCCCAAGCCAATAGAATGACCTACCCCAAGGGAGTCAATTTCATCTTTTATATTTTAGCTGAAGTGGCCATTGCAGCAACTGATCTAGCCGAGATCATAGGTATGGCTATTGGTATCCAGTTATTAACTGGGCTGCCACTGATCTGGGGTGTTCTATTAACTGTAGCAGATACTTTTCTTTTCCTGCTGTTGCAAAGATGGGGTATCAGAAAAATGGAAGCGTTCATTATTGCTTTGGTAGGCATCATTGGATTAAGTTTTCTCACAGAAATGTTTATTGCAAAGCCTGATTTGGGAGAAGTAGCACTGGGATTTATCCCAAAGCTTCAAAATGAGGAAGCGCTTTATATAGCCATTGGTATCATTGGAGCAACTGTGATGCCACATAACCTATACCTGCACTCAGCATTGGTACAAACCAGAAAATTTTCTCGTGATGAGAAAGGAATTAAAAAAGTATTGAAATACAATTTCATAGATAGTGCCATTGCGCTTAACCTGGCATTTTTTGTAAATGCATTTATCTTGATACTGGCTGGAACAGTCTTTTTTAAAAGTGGGAGAACAGATGTCGCAGAAATCAAGCAGGCACATGAATTGCTATCACCAATGTTGGGCACCAACCTAGCACCAACACTTTTTGCAATTGCATTGATTTCAGCGGGTCAAAGTTCAACCATTACAGGAACACTTGCAGGTCAGATTGTAATGGAGGGCTATTTACAACTACACATTACACCCTGGTTAAGAAGATTGATTACACGATTAATTGCCGTTATTCCGGCAGTAGCTGTAATCTTGATCAATGGTGAAAACAATATCGATGATCTTTTGATTTTGAGTCAGGTTATATTATCGCTACAATTAGGATTTGCCATTATCCCTCTAATTCATTTTACAAGTGATAAAAAAAATATGGGCGTATTTGCAATCAAACCATTTATTATCATTTTAGCAGCCATTATCACCACAGTACTTGTTTACCTGAACATCAGAATGGTATACGAGCAAGCTTCCATATTTTTTGAAACATCAAATTCAGTGCTTGCAAAAACCGCTATCATTGCAAGCGGTTTAATTTATATCAGTCTATTGATTGTTGCAATATTTCATCCTCTGATCAAGAAGAAAACAAAGAATTAAATTTGTAATACATCTGAGGATTAATTATCGTACCTGGCCTGTTGCCCACTGAATGGCTAGTATTTTGGTAAAAAATTTAGCTTTCAATTCTGCCAGCTTCTGTTGAGACTCAAGTAATTTGGTTTCTCGAGTATTAACAAGGAACATACTACTTTCTCCAATTTCAAATTTCGTCTCTTCTGCTTTAAGCAGTTTTTGTAGGTTTTGCACATTGCTTTGGTATAAAAGCACCTGAGATTGTGTTGCCAATAATTCATTGTAAGTCGATTTGACTTTATTCACAATCTGCAACTGTGTTTGTTGTTGTGTATAATCAAGATCTGCAATCTTGATTTTTGCCGCTCGGTATTCACCTCTTGCTTCTCTCTGAAAAAGTGGGAGTCCAAATTGAATCCCAAACCTGTAGTTATTTTCCATCAAAGGCTGCGCAAATAATTTTGAAGTGGTATACCCTTCATTTAAAAAATTATACTTAAGATCCAATGTAGGAAGCAATCCTTGCAGCCTCAAGCGCTTATCAACTTCTAAAAACTTTTGTTTGAATCCTAATGCAATTAATTTAGGATGCGCTGTAGAAGCCACTGAAATAGATTGGTCTAAATCAGGCATAGGATATGCACCTATTTCAACCAGATTCCAAGATGGATCTGGAGATATTTCAGGCAAGAGCTCATAAGGATCTCCAGCTTCGTTCCACATGAAATTACTGAGATAGAGGCGTTGTTTTTGTAATTCAGCCCAGGCCTGTGATTGAATTGTTTGTATGGTTTGTAATTGAGATAAAGCCTCTGTTGTATCAATTGCTGCACGATCACCAGACTGATATGCAAGTTTAACAAACCCAAATCTTTTTTCATTGAACTGAACAGCACTGGTTAGTACATTATAAACCTGATAAGCAGACACCCAGTTCCAGTAAATATCAGCGGCATCAAACAAAAGATCGTTGATCATCAATAACTGCTCTTGTTTACTTTTCTGAACCATCAGCTTAGATTGCTGCAATACAGCTCTGCGTTGATCCAATAATAACCCTTTTAAAACTGGAAAAGAAATTCCAACATAAGTAGATCGATTGGGCGTAATCTCGGGATTAATTTTATCACCCTGATTGTTTTCCAATCCAGCTTTTACGTTGATGCCAAACCAGGTCGGAATTTTTAATTCTGGATTGGAGTAGTTATAATAATTTTTCCCATCAAAGGTTTTACGTTCATTTCGTGTATAAAATGATGGATCAAAAGCGCCTCGAGAAGTTTGAAGATTTGCTTCTGCCATATCAACCAAAAGCACTGATTGTTTGGCCACTGGATGATATTTCCTGATTATATCTAAGGTGTTCTCGAGTGACAAAACTTTTTCCTGAGCACTTGCACCAATACATCCCAGACCACTGAATAAAAACAATAAAGCTTGTTGTACTATTCTACGCCCCATCAGTTAGTCTTTTTCTCTGTTGGCGTTGGTTTATAATACTCCGGAGGGAAGCCATTGATTTGACGCCACAATTCAAACCAAATACGCACATCTTTTAGCAAGGCAAATCCTTGAGCTCCAGCACCAAGTTTAATATCTTTTGGCCATGGTTTATCTTTTTCTATAGGAACAACCAAAGCCCGGAATTTTCCATTCTCACTTCTGTTTGTCTCAACTGCAATAATTTTACCTAAGAAAGTTCCATAACTGGCAGAAGGCCATCCTGAGAAAACAATAGCAGGGTAACCATCAAAAATGAGACGCACTTCCTGACCAATACTCAGCAACACAAGATCCATTGGTTTTACAAAAATCTCTGCAGCATGATCTACTTTATCAGGAACAATCTCCACAATCATGTCCCCTTCTTTAACAGTTTCGTTTATACCTGCTTTTCTTGCTTTGGTAATCTGACCACTTTGAGGTGCAATCAGCCAACGTTGACTGCCACGAATAACATAATTGGCAAGCTGGTTCTGATTTTTGGATACTTCAACATCTGTTGCGGCTATCTCTGTCTGAGATGCTGCAATTTCACTTCGGGCTTTAAATATTTTATCTGCTGCCTCTTGTTGCACAACATTCATGTCCATGCGACAAATAACAATATCCTGTTTGGTATTTTGAAACTTCTGTTGTTTTTCAGTTAACAGAGCAAGCGACTTATTAAAAAGCGCTGTACGTCTTTCCAATTCAGTCAATGCGATAATACCATCACTGAACATTTTTCTTGCACGAACCAATTGCTGATCTGCAATGCCATAATCAATTTGTGCTGCAGCCAATTCTGCGCTATCACTGATTACTTTTCTCCTCAACTGATCCATTTTATTTTCAAGAGCACTAAGTTTAAACTCTCTCGTTCCCTCTAAAGCTATCACCTGACTTTGAGTAGCAGAAATTTTTTCCCTGAAAAAATCTATTTTTTGTTGTTTAGAAACCAACTGCTCTTCTGTTCTTTCTACAAGTCTGGGATCCAGAAAATCATCCTTAACATCTAATAGTTGGACGATGGTATCCCCTTTTTTCACAAAATCACCTTCACGAACGAACCATTTTACAATACGACCTGCTATGATAGAATTCATTTGTTGAGGCCTTTGATCCTGGTACAAGGTTGTTACATTTCCAGTCGCTGAAATATTCTGCGTCCATGGCAAGAAAAGAAAGAGAATTAAAAAAAGAAGAATTCCATATGTCCAATTGCGAATAGCATTCGTTTTATTGGACATATAAATTTTTTCGGTAGATGAAGCAGTATACCCCGTCTCACTTAAAATATGTTGCGATAATTTTTTCATAATACTCGATACGTTCTATTGTATGTATACAACTCAGCTTTTGTTATCTACAATTTTACCATTTGCCATGGTAATCACCTGATCACATTTTGAAGCAAAGTTTTTATCCCCTGTAACAACGACAACAGTCGTGTTTTTCAGACTCATTAAATACTCTGTAATTTTTTCACAGTTTTCTCCCCCAGCAATTTCAAAAGGTTCATCGAGTAAAAGAAGTGTAGGAGAAGTTGCAAAAGCCCTCACCAATAATATCTTTTTAGCAATTATACTGCTCATCCCTTTTCCTGTTGGCTTTAACTCTGTATCAAAGCCTTTTGAGAGAGATTCAATATAAGCATCCAAGCCAACTACTTTTGCCAATTCTAGCAAATGTGAAGTTGAAATAGATGTATCACCCATAGTGATATTTTCAAACAGCGTTCCTTTGAATATATCCTGTTCGTGGTAGAAGACACCAATTTGTTTTCGATAAGACTCAATGTTGTAATTGCCTATTGGCAATCCATCGATGAGAACAGCACCTTCAGTATCTGGAAATCCTCCAGCCAATAATTCTAAGAAAACAGACTTCCCAGAAGCCGCCTCTCCTCTTATACATACTTTATTCCCAGATTTGATTTCCACATTAAGATCATCTAAAATTTTACTTAAATTTTGATATCCAAAAGAGAGATGATTCAATTTAATGTGAACACCTAATGGATTTTCAGAATATACTGTAGTAGCATACTCCTCTAAATCCTGGTCGGTCACCTTACTCAACTTCTCAAGACTGGTCAACACATCATAAGCTTTATCCAAACTAAGAATGAGTTTTTCAACAGCAGATAATACAGTAAGTATTACAATTTCTGCTGCAATGAATTGCCCTACATTCAGTTGTTGCTCAATCAATAAAATTGCTCCAACAATCAACATGGTTGCAGTTATAAGTAGCTTGAACAAGATCAAACTCCAGTATTGAAATTTCAACACATCAAAATGATCGGTTCTGGATTCCAGATATCCAACAACCAATTTATCGGTCTTCTGAAGATGCAGGTTTTGTTTACCTGAGACTTTGAAGCTTTTAAATGTTCTGGCAAGTTCTTCAATCCATGCCGCAGTACTGTATTTAAAATCACTTTCACGAAGTGAAGCATCTAAGCCTCTCTTAGCCGTCATTTGTAATACCAGGTATAGTATGATAATCAAAAGGATACCCAGTAATACAAAAAGTGGACTATACAAAGACAAAAGTATTAGTCCAAATATGATTTGAATAATTGCCAAAGGAATATCGAGCAGTAAATTGGATAACCCTTTTTGTAAAGAGATGGTATCGAAAAAACGATTTACCAACTCAGGAAGATGATAGTTGTCGACTCTCTTGATATCAAAACGAGGAATCTTGTAAGTAAACTCAAAAGCATAACGCGTGAAAATTCTTTGTTGAATTCGCTCTACAACCTTCATCTGGTTTACCTGTACAATTCCAACTACAAGTACGCCACCCACAACAAGGAAAATAAGCAGCCACATGGAGACGGGTAATTTAGTGCGACCAGCTGCAACCTGAGAAAAATTAATAATAGCTTGAATGCCAAGTGGAAGAGAAAGCTGAATCAATCCACTGAGAACAGCATAAAAATAAATAGCCGAGACCTCCTTCTTTTCAATTCGAATTACAGAAAAGAATCGTCTAATCGCAGTTGCGAGAGAAACATTCACATCAAAACCGGCCATAAAAGAAATTTAGAACTACAACAGAACACAATGAAACAATGGGCTGATGCTATAAATACATTTATTCAACCTGTAGGTTCATTCGAATGCAAATCTAATACCGTTTTCCCCAGAAGTAGAAAAGAGAATGTTAAATATTGACTGGCTTTTTATTTTTATCCAGCATCATATCTTTTGGAATATGCTGTAAAATCTCCTTTTTTAAAGCATTGATAAGAGGTTCTTTAACGTGATTTCGATAGGTGACAATTCCTATTTCCCTAACTGGGGCAGGTGACTTAAAGTACCTGACATTGTTTTTCTGCTTCTCAGACATATCCTTTAATGCCAGTTTAGGTAAAATTGTAATTCCCTTATTGAGTTCAATGATTTTCTTCAGTGTTTCTATACTACCTGCGGCAAACTCCAGTTGGTGCTGCTCTTTTTCAAGTTCTTTTAGAGCACATAAGTTAATTACCTGAGACCTCATGCAATGCCCCTCTTCAAGAAGCCATAACTGATTAGGATCAATATCATTGGCCAACACATATTTTTTCTTCAATAAGTTCTGTTCACTTGAAGCATAAACAACAAATTCTTCATGAAACAAAGCATGCTCTGTGATCTCTTTTTTTAGCAACGGAATAGCCAATAATCCTGCATCCAACTGGTTGATGCCCAATTTATGGACAATTTCATCAGTAGTAAGCTCACTGATTTTGAGTTTCACTTGAGGATACTTTTTAAGGAACCCATTCATAAAAATGGGCAAAATGTAAGGCGCCAACGTAGGTATGATCCCTAGTTTTAATTCCCCGCTAATGATACCCGTTTCAGCTTTGATCAGCTCCCTCATCCTTTTTTCTTCTTGCAAAATTACCCTTGCCTGTTCTACTACTCGTTTACCTATCTCCGTGGGAACCAATGGTTTCTTACTACGGTCAAATATTCTGGCACCGAGCTCCTCCTCTAATTTTTTGATCATCATGCTCAGCGTTGCCTGGGTTACATGGCATTTTTCTGCTGCCTTTACAAAATTTCTAAAGGTGTCTAAAGCAATGACGTATTCTAGCTGTTGTATATTCATATAGACAAAATCTATTCAAATATAGATAAATTCAGTTTGATTAATACAGTTAAATCTTACATCTTTGTTTAAGATTCAATATTAAACAAAACGTTAGAGGTTTAACAATATTTGAAGCTGTGTGAAGACATGGCGAACGTTTTAGATGTAAACATAGATTCCATCATATCTGGAATGGAGAACCATGAGGCTGTTTTTAGTATCAGTGAAAGTGAGTTATTAATCAACGGGAGGCAGTTTACTGCTTCCCCTTTATATTTTAGGCCTTTTCTGTAAAGCCAAAACTGCATAACTCTCCTATCATTCAGGCATTTGTACAGCAATCAATTTCCCATTCGATTTTTGTAACAACATCGCTGCTTTTTTCACATCTCCTGCACTGAAATTATTATAGTACTTTTCAGCATTGATTAATCCATCGCTAGTTCGCTCACCTCTCACAATGGCTTGCAGTGCTGAAAGCCAAAATTCATTTCTTTTCATATCCACTTTATATTTCTCGATCCAGGCTTTCTTCACTTTTTCAACATAAGATGGATCGATACCCTTTGTGGCTATTTTATTCAACTCCTGATTATAAGAAGCAATGAGTGTGTCAACTTTAGCTGGACCACATGGAAGTTGGAGCACCAACTGATATTGCCCTTTTGGAATTTTACTAAACTCAACAGAGGTTCCGCCCCCATAAATACCCTGAATTTTTTCTCGCATTTCTTCAGTGATGATGATATTTAGCGCATCACTTAAGCCATTCAACATCAGTGCTGTTTCTTCTTTATAGGCAATTTCTCCATGTGTAATACCCAAAATTAAACTCTTGTCTTCTTTACCTTTTTTAAACCTGAACTCGTTTTCTCCTTTAAATAAAGAGACTTTATTGTCGATGTACTTCGACTTCCCGGTAGCAGGTAAACCTGCCACATATTTTTCCAGTAATGTTATCACTTCAGGTTCATTGATACTACCAACTATGGTGATATGTATGCCTCCCAAATCTCCTAATCTCTCTTTGTATATATCAATAGCTCTATCAAGATTGATTTTATCAAAATTTTCAGATCGTGGCACTGCTGTTGGTGCCAACGGATTATTGTTGTACATCACCTTGTAAAGCGTATCAATAAAAGCAATTTGGGGATTAGATGCTAACATGGAAACCTGTGCTTTTCCTCTTTGTATAACTGATTTGAATAAGGCTGAATCTTTTCTAGGCTCCATTACATATAGATTCAACAGCTGGAAAAGCGTTTCAAGATCTTTCTTACTACTACTCCCAGAAAATCCTGAAGTATAATTTGAGACAAATGGATTAAGGTTAACCACCTTACCCGCAAGTGATTTTCTTAAATCTGTTGGAGAAAAAGATCCAACGCCCATACTAGCCACCATTGATGCAGCATTTTCAGCACTGTATTTATCTTCCAAACCGTAGTTTGTTAGTCCCCCAAATCTGAAAGCAGAAAAAAGTATTTGATCATTTTTAAAATCAGTTTGCTTGAGTGTTACTTTCACACCATTTGATAGCACCAGTTCTGTGGTAGCCAAAACTTCATCCTTTTTTGTGGATGTTACCTTTCCAGCCTTAGGCATATTGGTGAGCAGTACAGTTGAAACTGCTTTCTCTTCGTAAGGTTTTATGTTTTTATCATTTGCCTTAACATCAAGTAAAGCAACAACTTGCTGTGAAGAAGGTAGCTTGTATTTAAGAGCAGCATCTGGACCGGTTACGTATGAAAACCTGTTTGCTTCATCCTTGAAAAAGTTGGTTACTTCATTTACTTCAGCAGAAGAAATTTGAGGTAAAAGCTTTTTCATAAGGTTAAACTCCTCGTCAATTCCGGGAACAGGTTCATCATCTGTGAAATTTCTAATGTATTCATCAACAAAAACTGCAGACTCAGTTTTATCTCTATTGTTCCATGATCTTTCAAAACCACTCAACGCATTCTTCTTAGCCCTCTCTAATTCTGCATCAGAAAAGCCAAAACGCTTTACACGCTCTACCTCTTCCAATGCGGCATTCATACCTACCATAACATCCTGTGTAGAACCAACTGCTCCATTGATCGAAAAATTTTCATGGAATTTGGCATAACTGGAAAAATCTATTCCAGCAAAAACAAAAGGAGGATTTTCTTTTTGCGTTACTTCCCTAAACCTGCTCACAAACATAGATGAATAGAGCTGACGAACCAGATTCTTCCTGTATTCACCTACTGTTCCAGTGGGCTGGTCATACTTCGCTGAATAATTGATGCTGAATTGTATATTAGTAGCTTCTTTATCAGTAACTACCATCGCTTTATTGTCTTTATATGCAGGCACATTAGCATATACTCTTTCTCTTGGCGAAGTTGCCGGCTTGATATTTGCGAAATGCTTATTAATGTAGGCCAAAGCTTCCTTTTGAGAAATATCCCCTACCACAATAACTGCCATTAAATCTGTCCTGTACCAATCCTTATAAAATCTTTTGATTGCATCCGGTTGGAAGTTCTGAATTAAACTATCATTTCCAATAGGGAGTCGTTGCGCATACTTAGATCCCTTAAACAGTTCAGGATAAACTTTTTTGAACATTCTCTCTTCCCCACTTTTGCCAGAACGACTTTCTTCTAGAATTATTCCTCTTTCACTATTGATATCCTCGTCAAAATAAGTGACTTGATGGGCCCAATCTTCTAAGATTTGAAAACCCTTGTCTAGGTTTCCAGGTTGATCTGTTGGAATAGGAAGGATATAGACTGTTTCATCAAATCCTGTATAAGCATTTAGGTCGTTACCAAATTCTACACCAATACTTTGTAAATAAGATACAATATCATTTTTCTTGAAGTTTTTGGTCCCGTTAAAAGCCATGTGCTCTGCCATATGAGCCAACCCAAGTTGATCATCATCTTCCACAATAGAACCCACTTTAATCACCAATCTTAACTCTACCTTCTTCTCAGGCTTCTTGTTTTCGCGAATATAATAGGTAACACCATTCTCAAGCCTTCCTTTCAAAAGCTGAGGATCAGTAGAAAGCAAATTAGAATTCTGCTGAGCATCAACGTTTAATAGAAGAAAAGTTGCAATCAAGAAAAATAAAAGCGATCTCATAAATTTGAATTGAATAACAAAGATATAGTTGAACCACCCAAGTAGATTGAATTGATTAAATAATAAAAGCCCATGTTTAATACATGGGCTTTGTGGTGCTTGACATAAATTAACGGGGCCAATTGGCAAAATATTTAGGTAATTCCGTTAATAGCTGAATATGAGTTGAAATTGCATGATATTTAAATATATATATGTGATTTGAGTTAGGATATAGGTGTCTTTATCAGTTATTTCCTAATTTTAGTTTGAATATTGGTCCCAAACCAATCGGTTACTTACCAATTAATATTTTGATAATCAATACTTTATGAAAAAAAGGTTGGTTTTGGTCTTTTTTGGTCTTTTTATTACCATTCTTGCATGGTGTCAGTATTCGGATAGCATTTTAGTAGCCGAAAAGTCAAATTACCTAACTAGTTTATTATCAAAAAAGGGTTCAGTTCAATACATTATGGGAGTTCCTAATAAGATGGTACACCCCAGAGATAAATTTCATACTGAAAAGCCTTTATTATTACTTAAAACTGACACTATACTTTATCTGAGTTTTTTTGGGAGCGGGAGAATATATAAACTTTATAGAGAAGATGATTCGAGCTATATTTTTTCCAGACTTGATCGAACAGAAAACATCAATTACAATTTGGGCGCCAATTACTTTTCATACAAGGGACAAGTATTTTCATTTGGCGGTTATGGTTTTTGGAAATCAAATGGCAATCTCAAATTATTTAATCAAA
>JBKCGF010000099.1:0-8336 GCA_046303455.1 Chitinophagaceae bacterium
GGTACTTTTTACAAAAATAAATAAGATTTTGTTTTTTTATTTATATTCCCTTTTTACCCTACAGGAGGAGCTGTAAAAGTAAACTTATTAATAGACAAATCATATAAAAACAAAAAAGCCTTAATTCTATTTACTAGAAAATCTAAAGACAAAAGATACTTTGAGGCGTTTAAAGCAAGTGGGCATAATATCATTGATATTTCAAATTACACAGACAACAAATTCTTTTATTGGAATAATCTGATATATCGAGGAATCATATCAAGTCTGGTTAATGGACAAAGTGAATCTCCATTGATCTTTAATGGGCAAAGCAATTTTGGATACAAGTTATCCCCCTGGATCAACAAAGAAATTGTACAGATTGAATTGACCCATGCATTTTCTTCTTTTTCATGGATCAGGATACCTTTCATTCAATATTACTCCAAAACCGTTATGATCAGTCGATATGCTATTAACGAGCATAAAGAACAATACCTCAAGCTTGGCATCTCTGATAATGAATTCAATAAAATTCAATACATCACAAATGGGATTGCCATACCAACAGATGTAAAAAGGATAGTAAAGCAAGACAATACGTTAAATGTTCTTTATGTAGGAAGATCAACCTCAGAAAAAAGAGTAAATCTCATTGCTCAAATTGCTCAACAAGCCTCAATAAACCAGCTTGACATTAAATTCAGTATGGTTGGAGATCTAAAAGAGTTTGTACAATCTACTTATCATCCTTATATTCATTTCTACGGCCCCGTTAATAATGAGGAGGAATTATTCAAAATCTATCAAAAATACGATGCTTTGATCATGACATCGTTACATGAAGGATTCCCAATCAGTATCATGGAAGCCATGTCTGCAGGTTGCGCAATTCTATCTACACCGGTTGGTGATATCCCTTATCATGTAAAACATGAAAAAAATGGATTCTTATTCAGTAGTATAACAGACGAAACAATCATTAAAACTGAGGCAATAGACTATTTAAGAAATCTATTGAATAATACCTCATTGCTTACTGAGATGAGTACTAATAATCAACAATACGCACAAAAAGAATTTGAATTGAGTATTTTTGAAAACCGTTATCAATCTCTACTGAATCAAACAAAATAAACACGTGAAGCCAATCGCGATAATTGTGATCACCTATAATAGGCCTGCAGATATGCTGGCACTATTACACAATATTGCGACGCTTGACTACAAAGAAGAATTGCTTGAAGAAGTGATTGTGGTAAACAATGCTTCAACTGCCGACTATACTGAAGTAGAGGAATACATAAAAAAGAACCCGACCCTGCCTGTTCAATATATTTTTTCCAATGAAAACCTCGGTGTTGCCAAAGGAAGAAATTATGCAGTCAACCATGCCAAAGCAGATCTATTGGTTATGCTGGATGATGACGCTGAGCTGGAAAACAAAAATGCGTTGAAGGCGATCCACAATACTTTTAGCAAGAACAATACAATTGCAATTGCATCATTTAAAGTGAAGTATTACAGTACTCTAGCCATGCAGGTCAATGCCTTTCCTCATAAAAAATTCAAAGAAAAAAAAGATCTACATTTTTTTGAGACCTATTATTTTGCTGGTGGAGCACATGCAATTCAAAAACAGGCTATGGAAGCCGTTGGCGGTTATCCGACTGATTTTTTTTATGGAATGGAGGAATATGACCTGAGTTATAAACTGATTTCAAAGGGATACAAGATTGTATATACTGATGAGATTGTAATGTTACACAAGGAATCACCTCTGGGCCGATCTCCACACAAGGAGAAGATGAAAATGTTATGGTTGAATAAATCGAAAGTCGCCTGGAGGTATTTGCCAACCATCTATTTCATTACAACATCGATCATGTGGTCAATGGAATACCTGATGAAATCAAAATTTGACCTATTGGGTTTCTTCAAAGGATGGAAGAATATCATCACAGCAATCCCTCATGAAAAAAGGCAAACATTAGATAGCACAACAATTGATTATCTTAAGCAGATGGATGCAAGACTTTGGTATTGATCAAAGTAATTGTTGAATTTTTTCCAAGTAGAGCTGCATGCCTTGTTTCTTTTGCTCATCGAAATCGTAGGAAATGTTTTTCTTGAAATAGACTTCAAGATCCACTCCTATATTTCCAATAGCTGAGACAACTTGATCAACATGCTGAACACCATAACCTACTGCCTGATCGAAGGATTGGATAAATTCAGGTGACATATTGCGTTTACTGACCCAAACTGCAAAAACAAATGGCAATCCAGTCATTTCCTTCCAACTCAGCGCTAAATCATACCTGAATTTAGTTTTGCCATTTAATCTTAAGGCCCGATCACCAATTACCAAAGAGGCGGATTCTTCGTTAAATTCTAGCAGTTCCTCATCTGTTTGTGCCGGAACAAATTCAACATTTTGATGATAAAACTCTTTCAGCAATACTTTACACAAAAGAACAGAAGTCCTTGATTGGTAATCAAGTTTAATCTTTTTCACGTCCTTGATAGGAACATTACTGTAGAGACAAACTGAGGCTACTTCACCAAAGGCACCAATACAATACTTTGAGACCACTTGAAAATTCCCCAAATGCAATATTGCGGCTACTGGCAACAACCCAATATCGATTTTGTCCTCCTGGATTGCTTTTACCAAATTGGCAGGATAATCTAGGGTAAGCTGAAATGGATAAGAAAAATGCTTCTCATTCAAACCGAACAATAGCGGCTTAGTATTCAAATAACTCACTGCTCCTATCCTGATTTCCCGTTCCAATGATATTCATGTAAATTTGCTGCAAGTTACACCAATTGACGTCAACATGGAACTAAGTTCACTCACAGCAATTTCACCTATAGATGGCAGATACCGTTCGCAAGTAGAGGGTTTATCATCCTATTTTTCTGAATATGGGCTCATTCAATACCGCTTAAGGGTAGAAACTGAATATTTTATTGCCCTATCCAAGCAGAAGCTATTCAAGCTTGAGAACAGCAGCATCAACAAACTCAAGAAAGTATACGAAGATTTCACTCCCAATACAGCGTTAGAAATCAAAAATCTAGAGAAGATCACCAACCATGATGTTAAGGCATTGGAGTACTTCATGAAGAAGGAGTTGGATGCATTGGGACTATCTTCATTAAAAGAGTTTATACATTTTGGACTTACCTCTCAAGATGTAAACAATACTTCTATCCCTTTGCTTTGGAAAGAATCCCTTGAACAAGTTTATTTTCCGGCTTTACTCAACCTGACCATACAACTCAAGCAATTTGCAAAAGCATGGGATAAAATACCTATGCTGGCAAGAACACATGGACAACCAGCGTCACCTACACGATTAGGAAAAGAGATCATGGTGTTTGTAGAACGCTTGGAAAATCAAATCAAATTACTGGAACAGATTCCCTATTCCTGTAAGTTTGGTGGTGCTACTGGAAATTTCAATGCCCACGCAATTGCATATCCTAAGATCAATTGGGTGAACTTTGCCAATAAGTTTTGTAATGATAAATTAGGACTACAAAGGCAGCAGTATACAACACAAATTGAGCATTATGATTTGTTGGCAGCTCATTTTGATGGACTAAAACGTATCAACACAATACTCATTGATTTTTGTCGCGATATTTGGACATACATCTCAATGGAATACTTCAGACAGAAAACAAAAAAAGGAGAAGTAGGTTCTTCAGCAATGCCGCATAAAGTAAATCCAATCGATTTCGAAAACGCGGAAGGAAACTTAGGTATCGCTAATGCATTGTTTGAGCACCTTTCAGCCAAACTTCCATTATCAAGATTGCAGCGTGACTTAACAGACTCTACTGTTCTGAGAAATATTGGTGTTCCATTTTCACACACCATCATTTCTATCAACTCTATCAACAAAGGCTTGGGCAAATTATTGCTTAATGAAGATGCCATCAAAGCAGATCTTGATAAAAACTGGGCAGTAGTTGCAGAAGCTATCCAAACAGTTTTAAGGCGTGAGCAATATCCTCAACCTTATGAAGCTTTAAAGGAATTGACAAGAGGTAAAACCTCAATCGACAAACAAGCCATTCACAGCTTCATCAAAAAACTCAAAGTAAAGCCTGCTATAAAACAGGAGTTGTTGAAGATTACACCTTTTAATTATACTGGGGTTTAATGAATAGCCTGCCTGACGGTAGGCAGGGCAACAGGGAACAGGCAATAGTGGACAGTTAATCTATTCCCTTTTCCCTATTCCCTGTTCCCTACTTACTTATGTATCTCCGAACTGAAATGAAATTCAATTTCAGGATTGTTCCCAATTTCTGTATTGAGGAACCACTCACTTTGTGCTAAATACACCAGATGGTTATCTTTATCCGTAACAATATTTCCGGTCTTGAATCTGGTGAATTCATCTAATTTGGCTCTGTTATTGGAGGTCAACCAACAAGCCTTATAAAATGGTAATGAATTGAACTGTACAGATGCACCATATTCCTGCAACAACCTGTATTGAATTACTTCAAACTGAAGATCACCTACACAGCCAATAATTTTTCTATTACCATTGTGTTGAGTAAATAGCTGGGCTACTCCTTCATCAGTCAGCTGATTCAATCCTTTTTCCAACTGTTTAGTCTTCATCGGGTCCTTATTGATAACCTCCTTGAAAATTTCAGGTGAAAAACTTGGGATACCCGTATAATAATAATCTTCGCCTTCAGTAAGTGTATCTCCTATTTTAAAGTTGCCTGTATCAAATAGACCTACAACATCCCCAGGGTAAGCTTCTTCAATAACATCTTTATCTCTGGCTAAAAAACTATAAGGATTACTGAATCTTACATCTTTTTCCAAGCGCACATGGTGATAAAACTTATTACGTTCGAACTTACCAGAACATACTCTTAAGAATGCAATTCTATCGCGGTGTTTAGGATCAAGATTGGCATGAATCTTAAAAATAAAACCACTAAATTTATCTTCTCCAACTTGAACAATCCTTGTTGTGGTCTCACGACTTCTTGGTTCTGGTGAGATGCGAATAAAAGTATCAAGCAATTCACGAACACCAAAGTTGTTAATTGCACTTCCAAAGAATACTGGCGCTTTTTCACCTTTCAAATAAGCCTCATTATCAAAATCACCATAAACACCTTCAAACAATTCAACATCCTCCCTCAATTGATCAGCATCTTTTTGTCCAACTAACTCATCTAATGTTGAACTGGATAAATCATCCACTTTTACACTCTCTTCAACCGAAACTTTCTGGTTAGGTTGAAACAGCAATAAACTCTTATCGTATAGATTATATACTCCTTTGAAGTCCTTGCCCATATTAATGGGCCAGCTCAAAGGATGCAGTTGTATGCGCAATTCCTTTTCAATTTCATCCAGCAGATCAAATGGATTCTTTCCGTCACGATCCAGCTTGTTGATAAAAACGATAACGGGTGTATCGCGCATGCGACAAACCTCCATTAATTTCCTGGTCTGTTCTTCTACCCCCTTTACACCATCTACAACAAGAATTACACTGTCGACTGCCGTAAGTGTTCGATAAGTATCTTCAGCAAAATCTTTGTGACCGGGAGTATCCAGAAGATTAATCAGCATGCCTTTGTATTCAAAGGTCATTACCGAAGTAGCAACGCTAATACCACGCTGCCTTTCAATTTCCATGAAATCACTGGTTGCGTGTTTTTTTATTTTATTGCTTTTAACAGCCCCTGCGGTTTGGATGGCTCCACCAAAAAGGAGGAATTTTTCTGTTAAGGTTGTCTTACCGGCATCCGGGTGAGAAATGATGGCAAAAGTCCTTCTCTTCTTTAATTCGTTTTCGTATTTCATCGTAAATAAGGGTGCAAAGATAAGGCAAGGAAATTGTTTAGGGCAATAGCTTTGCTTGAAGGGCTGCAGCCGTTTGTCCATTTCCTCACCCCTTCACCATAATTTCAGCTAAAACACTGGTAAAAGGACTAATTTTGTGCAATGCGTAGGACCTTCGAAATACTGTACACAACTCTGAAACTGGCCATACAAGAACTGGGAAAAAACAAGTTGCGCACTTTTCTTTCTTTGTTTGGTGTAACCATTGGCATTTTCTGCATTATTGGTGTACTATCTACTGTTAGTAGCCTGGAAAGAAATATTCAGGATGGCGTAAAATCACTTGGATCTAACACTATTTACATCGATAAATGGGATTATCAGGGTGGTGCTGAATACCCTTGGTGGAAATATGTAAACAGACCTAGTCCCAAGTTGATTGAGACAAAATTGATCAAAGAAAAAGTTGGACAAAATATCAATATCGTTTTCAATTTTACAGCACAGTCATTTATCGAACATGAAAACAACAGGTTAGACGGTATCAACTACCATGGAATTACTGAAGAGTTTGATAAAATTCAGCCCATTGAAATTCAATATGGCAGATACCTGAATCAATTGGAATTTGATTATGGCACACCCAGTATTGTTATTGGTTATGAAAATGCTGAAAAACTTTTTGGTAATCCTGAACGTGCGGTTGGTAAGGAAGTCGACTTAAGAAATAAAAAAGCAAAGATTGTCGGCGTAATGAAAAAGCAAGGTAAAAGCTTCATCGAAGGTTGGCAATTCGACCAAAGCATTGTACTCTCCTACCGTTTCATGAAACAAATGTTGTTCAACGAGAGATTCAACAACCCCAAAATAATTGTGAAGGGTCCAGAGAACATGAGTACCGATGCACTTAAAGATGAATTAAAAGGAGCAATGAGGTCAATTCACAGACTTGGTCCAACACAGGAAGATGATTTCGCTTTAAACGCGATCAGTGATTTCAGCAAAGCAGTGAGCTCTCTATTTGCCAGCGTTAATCTTGGTGGATGGTTGATTGGGTTGTTGAGTTTAATTGTAGGTGCATTTGGTATTGCTAACATCATGTTTGTGACAGTCAGGGAAAGAACGCCTATCATTGGACTAAAAAAAGCAATAGGCGCTAAAAAATCGACCATCTTGATGGAGTTTCTATTGGAGAGTGCGCTAATCTGCATCATCGGTGGCCTAATAGGTGTTATTCTTGTAGTAATAATGGCACAGATTCTTACATCAGCCTTTGATTTTAATATTTACGTTTCTTTAAACATTCTAGCATTAGCAATTGGCATTTGCATAACCATTGGTGTTGCAGCAGGAATTATTCCAGCAATGATTGCAGCAAGGATGGATCCAGTAGTTGCGATCAGATCAAAATAAACATTGCAGTTTTGACAAAATGAAAACTGTAGAACCTCATACAACTGCGCATTTCAAAGATGTTTTCATCCTGGCCATAGAATCCTCATGTGATGAAACATCTGCATCTGTTTGTAAAAACGGGACAATCATCAGCAATGTCATTGCTTCACAAGAAATTCATGCACAATACGGAGGTGTAGTACCCGAATTAGCCAGCAGAGCACATATGCAAAATATTGTTCCAGTTGTAGATGCAGCTATTCAGCAAGCTGGAATAAATTTCAAACAACTGAATGCCATTGCATTTACACAAGCCCCTGGTTTGATTGGTGCCTTACTTGTAGGGAGTGGGTTTGCCAAATCACTTTCCTTATCACTTGATATCCCCTTAATTGAAGTACATCACATGCAGGCCCATGTTCTATCTAATTTAATTGGAGAAGATAAGCCGGAGTTTCCTTTTTTATGTCTGACTGTAAGTGGCGGACATACTCAAATTGTATTGTGTGAGAGTCCATTAAGTATGAAAATACTCGGCGAAACCATTGATGATGCGGCTGGTGAGGCTTTTGATAAGACTGCAAAACTACTTGGACTACCTTATCCAGGCGGACCATTGATAGACCAATATGCAAAAGAAGGTGATGCAAAACGTTTTCATTTTCCAGAACCTCAAATTGAAGGCTTGGATTTTAGCTTCAGTGGAGTAAAGACTTCTATTTTATATTTTCTTCAAAAACAATTGAAGTCGGATCCAGATTTTATCAACAATAACATTCATGATATATGTGCATCTGTGCAACACACCATTGTTGGTATTCTCACCCATAAGCTAAAGAAAGCAAGTCTGGAGACAGGTATTAAAAACATTTGCATTGCTGGAGGAGTTGCTGCAAATAAAGGACTGCGTAAAGGTATTGAGGACATTTCGGTTAAATACAAATGGAAGGTCTATATCCCAAAAATGGAATATTGTACAGATAATGCGGCTATGATTGCAATTACCGGATATTATAAATTTCTTGAACATCAGTTTAGTCCACTTACTGCTTCTGCATCAGCAAGAGCAACCTGGTGATATTCATCTATGGCAAATACCTATTTTAAATTCAAGACATTCACC
>JBKCGF010000100.1:0-5269 GCA_046303455.1 Chitinophagaceae bacterium
CTGCTTGTTTCTGTAATTCCATCCTTCGGAAATGGCTTTGATTACACTGGCCTTGGCCTGTGGCTCTACAGAATTTGTCTTTCTCAACATCTCAACCAAAGAATCAACTGGAGCAACAGAAGCATAACTTCTGATTGCACGCTCCAATGCAAATGCATTCATGTCTGGAGGCCTAACGAAATTGACTTTCCTTGAGAAATAATTATTGTTCTTATTGACCTCTGTAATCTCATTGGCTCTATCCAAGTTCACCACCAAATTGTATTCACCAACCACATCTGTACCAAACGATAAATTACCAACCCATGGTCCGTTGATGTTCTTGGTGATGGAAACAGTTTCTCCTGCCTTGATACCTTCTTTGTAATTGCGACTCACCTGGTCAATCTTAATACCTTGCCCTTCGAATCGAACATCCAATGGAACAAATACTTCTGCTGGCAAATCAACTGAGCCTTGGTTCTTTACTTCAACCGTGACTGCTATTCTTTCGCGGACTGCAGGTGCAGCTGGATCAATCTTGATATCACTTATCACTAAATCAAGTCCAGTTACTTTTGAACTTGCAGCCTTCGCTGCTGATGCAGCTCCCATCTGGTGTTTGCTGTGATCCATTGGTGCAACAGCAGTCTTCTGTGTTGCACTGGATTTGATGCGTTCCGCCAAATGCTTTTTCATCAGCTTTCCTCCATTTGCATTCAATACAACAGCAAATGCATCTGGCATCCAACGGTCTTCGACTTCCGTAGATTTATTCATACGATCAAAAAACGCTTGCTCTGCTGCAGCACTCATTGGAGATTTAGAGAAATACAACAAGGCATTCATCACCACCAGTAAATCTTTATCGTTCAACAAGTCCAACTGTAATATTGCTGCAACTCCACGCTCGTTGTGTTCCATTACCTGAATTGCATTCTTACGAACTGAAGGAATTGGATGAGTGAGTGCGACTTCCAACGTTTGTTCATCCAATGCACCCAATCCTTTTAATGTCCACAAAGCATGTATGGCAGTCGCATTAATGCCAATCTCATCTAACCGAGTATTTGCAACCATCTCCTTTAGCTGAGGTACTACATCTTTATTGCCTCTCTCTACCAACATTCTTTGTGCATGCGTGCGCCAAAACTTATTGTCGCTTTTTAAAGCAGCTAATAATCCATTGACATCGGTGGACTTTAATTGTATGGATTGATAAGGCGCTGCACCATTATAGGAAACTCTGTAAATGCGACCATGTGTGAAATCACGCAACGGCGTTTCGTATGCATTTCCTTCTCCATTTGAACCACCTTGTGGTGTTGGATTGTGTTGAATGATATAGCTGTACCAATCTGCTACCCATACGGCACCATCGGGACCCACTTCAGCAAACACAGGAGCAAACCATTCATCTGCACCGGCCATCAAATTGAAACTTTCTTTGTCTGAAAAATCAGTCCCTTTTCTGACCATGTTGTTTTGGTGAAGCACATGTCCTGTTGGCTCAGAAACAAACGCAATGTTATTCCAGTATTTTTTTGGAAATGCACGTGCAGTATAAAAATTATGACCAGCCGCTGCAGTGAATCCGCCAAACGCATCTACTTGTCGCACTTTTTCAGTGATAGGTTTTATATCACGATGCGTATCTGTACTTCTGCTTCCATTTTCTATATTGTTAGCAGAACTAAAATACCGATTCGGGATTGCCATGTACCAACCATGTGAGTTGTTGGCAGTCGATCCAAAAACATCATTGGTCTCATTGAAACCAAATCCCCATGTATTGTTATTGGTTGAAGTCATCCATTCTAATTCACTTCCATCCGGCTTGAACTTAAAGAAAGCCTGACCAAATTGTATGGTATCTTTTGACTTTCCTACAACCCCCTTGAAACCTGAATATCCCACTGCTCCCCAAATCCAGTTATCAAATCCATAATGCAAATTAGAAGGACCAGCATGTGTATCAAAAGTACCAAAGCCAGAAAATAGAATCTTCTTTTCATCCGCCACATCATCACCATTGGTGTCTTTTAAAAACAACATGTGCGGTGCTTGTGAAACAATCAATCCGCCATTAGCAAACACCATGCCTGTCGGAATACTCAAATTATCTGCAAATTTTGTAAACTTATCTGCCTTACCATCTTTGTCGGTGTCTTCGCATATGAGGATATAATCTCTTCCGCCTGTCTCTTTTCTTTCATTTGGATAATCTTGCGTAATCAATACATACATTCTTCCCTTCTCATCCCAACTGATAGCAATCGGATGCATCACATTGGGCTCTGCAGCAAACATTTCCAATTTAAAGTCGACTGGAACTTGAATATGTTTCATCGATTCTTCAGGAGACAATGGTAATTGCTGGTATTGTGTGCCTGGTCTTCTTTCATAATTTGGGAGATCTGCAGGTGTATATTGAAAAGGCTTTGCATTTCTTGCATGATATGCTGCAAGTGCTTCATCATTAACACTCCACAGAATGGCTGTGTAGATCAACTCCTGAAATCCAGGCTGGTTCCAGGTTCTTTCATCATGTCCATATGCGGTATAAAAAACTTTCCCTTTACCATGTGTTCTTGTCCATGTATAAGGCTCCGTTTTTTGTCCGGGTTTATCTTTCTCTTGATCTGCTTTTATTTCTCTTACAGCAAGAATATTATTATCAGGTTGCAACTGGCTATGCAAGTACGTTTCATCATAAGCAGTAAAAGATTTTAGTCCTTGCATAATTGGATGTTCCCCTTGCACAGTCTGAGTAGTTACAGAGTCCATTGTATGACGCCAAAACTGACCCCCAACCAATTTCACATACGCATCAGAATTTCTAAAACAATAAGATGCACAATGGATAGGTAGAAATCCTTTTCCGGAAGCGACAAAATCCAACAATGCTTTTTCAGCTGCAGCATCAATTTCATTCCAGTTCGCAAACACCATCAAGGCATCATACTTTGCCAATGTCTGTGGATTCAAATCAGCAAGATCATCAGTATAAGTAAAGTTGATTCCTTTGGGACCAAGAGCGGCCATCAATGAAGGTATGCGCTCCATCGGTTTGTGATGTCCTTTATCGCCAAGAAACAATACTTCCAAGCGTTTGCCTGTTTGTGCGAAAACAGAGGCTGAAAGAAGTAAGAGCGTTATTAATTTGAGAAGTTTCATCGTTATCAGTTCTGGGTTATGAGTTGTGGGTTGGCAGTTAACGGTTAACTGTCAACTGTTAACCGTTATAGGTTAAAGTCTGGTAGTTTAATAATTGCGCCTCCTTGAAGGGCGGATTCGTGTGCAAGGATTCCAACAGATGTCCAATTGGCCGATTGCGCAGCATTTGGGAATGGATCGCGATCCTCAACCAACGCAGATAAAAATTCATGCGCCAAATGCGGATGCGATCCACCGTGTCCTGCACCTTGTGTGAAACTCAAGTGGGTATTGTCTGCAATATCATACACACCTTTTGTGGTGAAATCTCTGATGCCTTCTGGAAGCAAGTGTGCATAGTCGGGCACCCTGACTTTCTTTGGAATTTCATGTTCGGGCAATTTGGCAGTGTGCAACACATGCTCTTCATCTTCAATCAAACTCCATTCAAAAGATTTCTTTGAACCATACACTTCAAAACTCTCACGGTATTGACGAGCTACATCAAAAAGAGAACGATATACATATGCACTTAGGTCGGAGTCCTTGAACTTGATGTGTGCCGATTCAACAGCAAATGGAGAATTGTGAATCTTTGCCAGTTCCTCACGAATGGTTCCTGAACCAAAACAAGAAACATACTCAGCTTCCAGTCTTAATAAACCTGCAACGGGACCAACACAATGTGTTGCATAGTGCATGGGAGGCAAGCCAGGCCAGTAATCTGGCCATCCATCCATGTCTTGCTGGTGCGATGCTTTTAGAAACTGCACTTTACCCAACTCCCCTTTTTCATACAACTCTTTTACATAAAGAAACTCGCGTGCATAGACCACAGTTTCCATCATCATGTATTTCTTGCCTGTTTCTTTACATGCCTTCACAATCTTCATGCAATCTTCTACGCTTGTCGCCATAGGTACTGTACAAGCCACATGTTTACCTGCATACAAGGCTTTGAGTGATTGTTCTGCATGATTGGGAATTGGCGAGTTGATGTGTACTGCATCTACATTGGGATCTTTCAACAATTCATCATAATCTGTATATCTTTTTTCAATTCCGAAGGCATAGGCGATGGCATTGAGTTTGGCTTCGGTACGCTGACAAATCGCATACATGTTAGCGTTGGGATGTCTTTGGTAAATGGGAATGAACTCTGCACCAAATCCCAATCCCACAATCGCAATGTTGATTTTCATGCTATATACTTTTTAAATATTGATAACTTTCTTTAACCAATTGCATTTCACTGTCGAACATTTTTCTCCAAATATTCGCAGCACTGAGTTTGGTGCTGAAGGCTTCGACGCTAATCATTCCATTGTAATCGATTTCCTCCAATGCAAGAAGAATCGATTTTAAATCCACATGCCCTCTTCCCAATATCCCCCTGTCGTTTTCCGAAAATTGCACATGCACCAATCTGTTTGCCATTTTTTTTATGGCAGCTGCAATATTTTGCTCTTCGATGTTGGCATGGAAACTATCGAACATTAATTTACAATTGGGATGGTTGATTTCATCAACCAATTGAATCAGCTCATCAGTTGTTGTAACCAAATAACTTTCAAAACGGTTCAAGTATTCTAACCCCAATACAATACCATATTGTTGTGCATATTCAGCTAACGCAAATAAATTTTCCTTTGCCCAAGCCCGTTCTTGTTCTGTTGCGGCTTTTCCAGTAAACACGCCCAATGCAGAGTGAAAGGGTCCGGTTAATAATTTCGAGCCGATAACTGCTGCACAGTCGACTGCTCGCTTGTTTCTTTCCAGTGTAGAATTTCGCATGGAAGTATCGGCGCTGATTTGGTGGTTATCCGGACCATTGATGGTGACAGCTACTCTATCCAAAGACAATTCATCTAATTTTTTTCTCCATGTTTCCCATGCAAGAGGATCAGTATTGAAAATGGGAATTTCAACACCAGCATAACCAACCGATTTGATTTGCTCAAGAACAGGAAATAGACTTTCATCAATCTCTGTGCCCCAGAGCAAAAGGTTCATCCCGAGTTTGAATTCCATGGTTATTTTTTGGGATTATCAAATTACTGATATAAATTCAATCAACCAACGAACTGCTTTATGTCGATCACACAAAGATTTACAGCCCTTGATGTATTCAGAG
>JBKCGF010000101.1:0-1539 GCA_046303455.1 Chitinophagaceae bacterium
ATTTTCAAGTGCTTGTGTTTGATCAGGCGCTAAAGTATTGGTATAGTCAACAACCAGTCGCGCTGGCTTTGGCCTTGCAGGCAGTTCTTTTTCAATTTGTGCTTGCACAAAAGAAAAAGAAAACACCAAGAGTATGAGTGATAATTTTTTAATCATTTTCCGTAAACGATACCGTCCTCCAATTCGTTTTTATCATCTGATGCGTAAGGAAAATTTGTTTTAAGTGCTTCACCAACATCGCCGATGATGTGACAAACCCCATCAATGAAATGGTGTTGTTTGAATTCAGCTAACATGAGTTTTACTTCATTGTCCCAGAATACTTGTCCCATTTTCTGATAGATACCTTCATCACCTAAGAGCGCCAGTTGATGGTCTTTTGTCGCGATATACAACAAAACAGCATTGCGATCTTGGGTCTTGAACATTTCCAATTCTACAAAAACTTCTTTTGCGCGATCAAGTGGATTGATAAATGCGCAATGTTGTTCCATGTAAATCCTGACCTCTCCGCTGGTTTGTTTTTCAGCAGAACGGATGGCTTCCACCATCCGTTCCTCTTCTTCTTTGGTGAAGAAGGACTGTTTTTTATTTGAAAGAAAATCAAATATGCCCACTGCTTATTTATTAAAATCGACGGTCGGTGCTTTTTCAGCGCCAGCATCGGCTGTGAAAAATCCTTTTTCTGTGAAACCAAACATTCCGGCAAAAAGTACCAATGGGAATTTCTTTGCGCTGGTGTTATAGTCTTGTACAGCTGCATTAAAATCGTTACGTGAAACTTTGATGCGGTTTTCAGTTCCTTCGATTTGTGCTTGCAAATCTCTAAATGCTTCAGTTGCTTTTAATTCTGGGTAACGCTCAACAGATACCAACAAACGTCCGATTGCGCCACTGAGTTCACCTTGTGCTTTTTGGAAGGAAGCGATTTTCTCAGGACTCAAATCAGCTGCGTTAACAGTCGTTTGTGTTGCCTTGGCTCTTGCTTCAATTACCTGTGTAATGGTTTCCTGCTCAAAGTTGGCTGCACCTTTAACGGTGTTGACAAGATTTGGAATCAAATCAGATCTGCGCTGGTAGTCACTTTCTACGTTGGCCCATTTACCCTTTACATTCTGGTCTTTTTGTACCAAACCATTGTAGCCATTACAGCCATAACCAACTAACAAAACAAGAAGTCCCAGTACCGAAAGCAAAACAATATTACGTGTGCTCATTTTTAAAAAAATTAGGTTTATGAATAAAGATAGCAGATTTGCCCAAAAGGTTGCATGATACAAATCAAATTGGGATGAACGGCTATTTATTGATGGCTGCTATGCCTGGAAGTACTTTTCCTTCGAAGAATTCCAGCATGGCGCCTCCGCCTGTCGATACATAGCTTACCTTATCGTTAAAGCCAAATTGGTTAACGGCTGCAACGCTATCACCACCGCCCACAAGAGAGAAGGCACCTTTTTCAGTCGCTTCCGCTACAGCTTCCGCAATGGCTTTGGTCCCGGCTTGGAATTTTTCCATTTCAAAGACGCCCATAGGTCC
>JBKCGF010000102.1:0-2188 GCA_046303455.1 Chitinophagaceae bacterium
GCAGATCAAGCTTTTTAGTGATGTATACATAGAGAAAACCTGCAGTGAGCATGGTGATGAAGGTCCATATGGCATGGACAGAAATCTCAAGGAAGATTTCATAAGAGCCGGTCATGATGAAAAAGATTTCCATCAACAACATCAATACAAATGCATAGATGGGGATATTTTTTTTGTTGCGTTTACCAAAAACAGCGGGCATCATTTTTTGGTCTGCAGCACTCGCGATGAGTCGCGATGAAGCAATCAAGTTTGCATTCACACAACTGGAAGTCGATATCAATACTAAACCTGCAATCAACATCGGTGCGATGCCCCCTAATTCTTTTTCAAGTGCTTTCACTGCAACCAAATGCGTTGATCCCATTTCTTCTGGGGTAAGAATATATTGATATGCGAAGGCTGTCAGCAAATACAACCCAGTACAGATGAGGAGTCCCCATACAATTGCTTTCTTCACTGTTTTCACACCACCTTTTACTTCAGGTGTAATGTGACTTACCATGTACCATCCGTCTAATGCGTTGAGTGCGCCTGTGCAAGCTGCGACAAATGCACCAATCAATTTGAAAGTGGACCAATTTTCGGTATGCGACATTTCAAAGTTTTGCATGTTGCCTTTACCTGGAATCAACAGTAAACCGATGAGTAAAAGAAGTGCGCCGACTTTTATCGCAGTAAATAAAATTTGAAATCGATCAGCTGTTTGCATGTTCCACATGTCCATTGCACCTAATACCAGTATGAGTGCGACGGCTGATAGTTTGATGCCTAATGCATCAAGTGGTAAGAAGTAGCCGAGGTATTCTGCAAACACAAAAGCAACTGCGACGGTCCCGGCGATATTGATTACCCAAATCGACATGTGGTTAAAAATCCAAACAATCCATTTAGGAAAAAGTATGCGGTAATAATCGAGTAAGTCCCGCGCATTGGGATAAGCCATTCCCATTCCCGCAATCACCAATCCACCTGTGATCGAAATTCCTGCAGAAAAAATCCAAACCATCAACAAGAGTTCTGGTGATGGAAGAATTTTTATCATGAGTGCAGGCACAACAAAGATGCCACTACCAATGACTGTGCCTATGACAATGCCCAGGCAGGAGAGGAGGTTGAGTTTGTAGTGATTATTGTTCAAGTTAAAAGTTAATGTACCACCCCGTCTCCCGTTCGCTTTGCTCACGGGATCCACCCCTCCTTTATAAGGAGGGGAATTTTTGCAGTAGTTTTATTTGTTGTTTTTACTATTCCCTTCTCCCTAATCCCTATTCCCTAATTATATATTCCCCTTCTTCAACTCCATCACTGCATGATCAACTGCACGGGCGGTGAGTGCCATGTAGGTCACGGATGGATTTTGACATGCTGAGGAAGTCATGCATGAACCATCGGTGATGAATACATTTTGCACATCGTGCATCTGGTTCCATTTGTTGAGTACAGAAGTTTTTGGATCATGTCCCATTCTTGCAGTCCCCATTTCATGAATACAGAAACCAGGTGCAGGTAGATCATCAAACGAACCAACATTTTTCAAACCAGCAGCTTCCAGCATTTCAGCACCGGAGTTGCGCATGTCTTTACGCATCGCAAATTCATTTTCTTTGAATTCGCAATCAATATCCAGTGTAGGCAATCCCCATTTATCCGTCTTCGTTTTATTCAGTGTAACCCTGTTGTCTTCATAAGGAAGCATTTCACCCCATGAGCCCAACCAAACGCCCCAGTTACCTGGTTCAGTCGCTATTTCTTTTAATTCAACACCAATGCCATCTGAGGAAGCACGTCCTCTTGAAGCACCACCCTGGTAGCCGAATCCGCGAACATAGCCTGCGCTGTTTCCACCATCGAGGTTGCGGAAGCGAGGAACGTAGATGCCATTGGGTCTGCGACCAAAAGTGTATTTATCCTGGAAGCCATCGAATGAACCATAGCCACCAACACCATAGTGGTGGTCCATTAAGTTTCTACCAACCTGATCACTGCTGTTGCCTAGTCCCGTTGGGAAAGCATCAGATACCGAGTTCAATAATATATGTGCTGTGCCAAGTGTGGAGGCATTCAAGAAAATAATCTTGGCATAGCATTCTTCATACTGCTTCGTTTCAGCATCCATTATGCGAACGCCTTTAGCACGTTTGGTGTCTTTATCGTAGATCACTTCGGTGGTGATGGCATTGGGTCT
>JBKCGF010000103.1:0-2989 GCA_046303455.1 Chitinophagaceae bacterium
TAAGCAATCATCCTAATATTAAAATTCTTTGTTGCTTGATTATTAAAATCAGTATAAGTATTAGAATAAACTTCATTTAAAGCAGGCACCTCATCAATTAAATCTGCATTCAGATCAGGAACGGGCGGATTTAAAGCAGGATCCCATTCCCAAAAAACCCTTACTCTTGTTATTCTTCCAAAAGACAAAGCAGCCATTGCCGATTTGTTTATTATTTCAACAGGTGTATTGCTGCATAACCCAGCTGCATTGAGAACGTCAAAATCAGCAACAGGATCAGAACCATTGACTTCAAAAACTGTGTCTTTGAGCTCAAAACAACCATCTTGAGATGTAACACCTAGTTTAACAGTATATGCACCAGGGGCTGTATAAAAATGCTGTACAACATTAGAGTTATTCGCAACAATAGTATTGGGATAAGGATTGGGTGAACCTGGATTTCCAAAATCCCATTCAAATTTGGTCAATCCTCTCCGATCTTCAATATTGACCAAAGTACCATCAAAAGAAGAAACATCTTTTACACATGATTCTGGCAGCGCAAAATCAACTACAGGATTTGGAAAAATTTCTACTGGTTTAGAAAGTGAATCCAAGCATCCTGTTGAGGAACCCACCAATAATTTGAGAGCAGCATTTTTAACTGAATATGTTCTCAAAGGATTTGAACTGGAAGTTGTTTGAGCATCTTTAATTCCATCATATTCCCATTGCCATGTTGTTAGTGAAGAGAAAGTTGAATTACTTCCGGGAAGAGACTGATCTGTTATACTGAATGGCTTATCAAGACACCTGACTGCTGCAGGTATAAAATCAATTTTCGGTTTTGCAGAAACAGATAAGATTGTATCAACAACTTGTGATACGCATCCTATATTGGTGATCAATTTGAGTTTTATGTTTTTAATTCCTTCAGTTCTTAGGATACTATCCTTAGCTGCTGTTGTAGTTTCAGAGATTGCATTATTGATATCCCATATATATTTCAAGGGTTCAACGTCTAGCTCTAAAATATTAGTAGCACTAAGTGAAAGATTTTCATTAACACAGCCTGTTGAAACAGCACTTATAGCAGTAACTGGCGGATCGAAAACACGAACATCATAATCTATTTCTTGTTCACCAGTACAAACATCATTTGGGCTTGGAGGAGTTTCAACTATAATTCTTACAGGAAAATCTCCATTGAAATTAAAACTATATACATCTGGAAGTCGGTACACAAAGAGTTGTTTATTTGGATCGGTCGGACTAGGCACAATATCATCCGGGACAATAGGATTTCCAACATTAGTTATCGGAGATGGATTGTTCGCTGGATTTCCACTTGCATCTTTCAAATAACCATTTGTATTATTAAATCTCCAATCTATTTTTATGGGTTGGTATGGTAAGGTTATTGCAAATTTAAAAGGTGCTCCTTTGCATGTTGATGGAAAAGGTACAGTGGCAAACTCGTTTTGGACTGATACAAATTGGTTAAGGTCATTTACATTCGTACCTGCATTGTAACCATATGATTCAAAGTTCCCGTATCCATAAGCAATTGCGTTAAAACCAGAATCGGCCTCAATTGTATGAGCACCAGAAGTTAGACTTAATTGAAAGTAAATATAATTAGGATCTGCAGGATGGGGATTAGAAAGAGGTGCAACAGGTACGCCGTCTAATAAAAACCTTCTTCCTGGTAAAATCGCATCTTTATGTATCACTAAGTTTAAAAAGTGATCTCTGATAGCATTATTTGCGGTAGAATTGAGGGGTACCTTATTAATTGTTTGTTCAATCGGGCTCAGATAAATCATCTCAGGATCACCAAGTTGTCCAATAAGATTATCATTACAAAAGCTTTGTCTAATTGCTCCAGACATAGTTGCACTACTGATGTATTGTGAAATCATTATTGGTGAACTAGACTCAATAACATCTGGAGTACTACTTTCATACTCGTAAAAAAAAACTCTTTGTAAGAGAGCAATATCTGTGATAGGTCTACCATTCCTAGTTGGAACAACAGAAGGATCTTTAACAGCAATTCTAAATTTATTATTTGGCAACCCGACTGTTGGAACAGTTAAATACTTCTTACCCCATGCTTTTGGTGGGAAAGATTGCTGCATGTAATTATCTGAACTACCTGCATTTGCTGAACAGGTTAAACCAATTTTACCAGATCCTGAAAAAACAGCAATTTTTTTACATGCAGTTCCAGAATTCGGATCGGGTATTGAACGAATAATTGTGCCTGTTAAATCTTCACCTGTATATGGTCCATTGCCAATACGATTGTTTAATTGACCAAAAATTGTGTAAACCTCACCTTTATTTAAGGTTTGAACAATTCTATTCGTGGAACCGGTACTTTGTAAATTTGCAGATGGTTTAATTTCAATTACAGTATTGTCTTCTGTAGCAATTACATAAGCATAACAATATGAGTAAGCTTGGTTGGATACCTGTGTGTAATTCAAAGAATAATATTCATTGGATAATGTACCAACAGGAAAAAGTAAAGTAGCTCCCGATACACTTTGGTTGTATATATGTGCATATGCAATAATTGGTGAACTGGCAACAATATGAATTCCTTTATTACTCAATCCCTCTGCTACTAATCTTGCATCTTGAGTTCCAGACTTAGGCATGATTTCTGTAGTAGTTACCTGATTGGCTGTTACAGTATATGTTCTTGTCCAATTTAAACCGGGAATTTCAACAGTAACAGTAGCGTTTCTATCAGAAGTAAAATAGAGAACCATATTCTGATCTCCACCTGTTGTGATAGGTTTACCAGCATTTGGATTGGGCTGGGTGTTGTTGGTTCCAGGAATATTTATTCTTTCTGGTTCATACATTGCAACATGGCTTCCATATCCCACCCAAAATTCTTTACCCTTGTTTGATAAACTTTGGGACTGAACAAATGAAATTGAGCTCAGCAAAAAACAAAAAACAAAAAGTAGGTTTTTTAGCATAAAGGGGTTAC
>JBKCGF010000104.1:0-3311 GCA_046303455.1 Chitinophagaceae bacterium
AGCAAATAACAGATTGATATTTTTTTAATGTTCTGTTTTTAAAGTGTAATTTAGCATCTCTCATTTCTTCTTATGAGTGATGCAATCAAACACGAATGTGGTCTGGCCTTCATCAGACTCCTCAAGCCTTTCTCTTACTACCAGCAACAACACGGTACGGCACTTTATGGCCTGAACAAACTCTATCTCCTCATGGAGAAACAACACAATAGAGGTCAGGATGGTGCGGGTATTGCTGCTGTTAAACTAAATGCTGAACCAGGTTATCCATTTATGCACAGATTGCGCAGCATTGCAACGCAGTCCATTGCAGATTTGTTTAGCCAAGTAGGTAAAGAAATCAATGAACTTGAAAAGTTTCAGCCTGAAATCAGAAAGCATCCTGGCATGATGAAAGGGCACTTGAATTTCATGGGGGAGTTGTTACTTGGACATTTGCGTTACGGTACACAAGGGAAAAATAATGTAGAGTATTGCCATCCTTTTATCAAAAGAGATATCATTCCCGCCAGGAATCTTGCATTAGCAGGAAATTTTAACCTGGTAAATACAGAAGAGTTATTCGACCTGGTCAATATCAACCCAGGAGATTTCCAAAAGCACAGTGATCTTGCAGCCATGATGGAAGTAGTTCACCATCATCTGGTAAAAGAAGATGAAGCCAATCCTGGCCAAATGGATGTAACAACAGCATTGAAAAAAGCATTTGTTCATTTTGATGGCGGTTACCATGTAAGTGGATTGATTGGTAACGGTGATTCATTTGTTGTTAGAGATGCACATGGTATTCGTCCAGCTTACTATTATATCAATGATGAAGTAATTGTAGGCGCTTCTGAAAGAGCAGCCATCAGAACCAGTTTCAATGTTGGTGAAAATGAAGTGAAGGAATTGATGCCGGGTCAAGGTTTGATTGTAAAAAGTGATGGATCATATAAAATAGAACAGATCCTTGAGCCAAAAGAAAGAAGGGCTTGTAGTTTTGAGCGGATCTATTTTTCGCGTGGAGGAGATGAAAAAATTTACAGAGAACGCATTGGTCTTGGTTATCGTTTAAGTAACAATGTGCTTAAGGCTATCAATAACGATTTAAAGCACACTATATTCTCATTCATTCCCAATACTGCAGAAGTGGCTTTCTATGGTCTTTTAAAAGGGATGGAAGATTTCTTGAACCAAATCAAGGTGCAGCGTATCATGGCTTGGGAAAAAGACTTTGACGAAGAGAAGCTTTCTGAAATGATCAACAGAAAAATCCGAGTTGAAAAAATTGCCATCAAAGATGTAAAGATGCGCACATTCATCACTGAGGATGCCAATCGTTCAGAGATGGTTCAGCACGTATATGATATTACATACGGTACTGTTCAAAAAGATGTTGATACGTTGGTTGTTATTGATGACTCAATTGTGAGAGGAACAACATTGAAGGAAAGTATTGTGCGTATGCTTTCTCGTTTGTCGCCTAAAAAGATCATTGTTGTTTCTTCAGCACCACAGATTCGATACCCGGATTGTTATGGTATTGATATGAGTAAGCTGGGTGACTTCATTGCGTTTAAAGCTGCATTGGCATTGTTGAAGGACCGTGGTCAACTTTCTGTATTGGACGATGTGTATAAAGAATGCAAACAACTGCAAGAGCAGAATGCATTACATACAAAGAACCTGGTTAGAAAAATATATGGTTCATTTACTCCAATTGAAATTTCTGCTAAAATAGCAGAGCTGATTACTCCTAAAGAAGTCAATCTTCCTGTTGAAGTAATTTATCAAACAATCGAAGATCTTCATGATGCTTGTCCGGGTAACCTGGGCGACTGGTACTTTACAGGAAACTACCCTACTCCGGGTGGGAATAGGGTAGTTAATAAGGCCTTCATTAATTATATAGAAGGCAAAGATGTACGGGGGTATTAATTATTTCAAATTGTATTTGTATTTGTAGCGCTCATACAATTGTTTGTGTTTGTCGGTCAGGCTCGCAATACGACCTTCAATCATCACAAATGAAATGTTACTGCTGCGCATATCCAGAATATCTCCTTCGCTGATTACAATGTTTGCATCTTTTCCTACTTCCAAAGAACCTGTTCTGTTGGCAATACCAAGAATCTTTGCAGGATTCAAGGTGATAGCAGCAAGGGCATCTTCTTTTGGTAAACCATAAGCAGCCGCGGTACCTGCATTAAAGGGAAGGTTCTTTCCACGGTGCTGACCATCTTCATCATTGATAGCGAACAGCACACCAGCTTTGTGAAGTAGGGCTGGAAGATGATAAGGTAAATCGACTGCATCATCTGCTAATGTTGGAAGTG
This sequence comes from Chitinophagaceae bacterium, assembly GCA_046303455.1. Classification (GTDB taxonomy): domain Bacteria; phylum Bacteroidota; class Bacteroidia; order Chitinophagales; family Chitinophagaceae; genus Pollutibacter. The sequence goes on from JBKCGF010000104.1 coordinate 2,319, forward strand.
CATGCATTTGACTTAGAATAACTGGGATATTATTCTTTTTCAAAAGATCAGCTACTTGATAACTTTCACTTGCGCCAACCAATACTATGTCAAAACCAAATTCATTTTTGAAATCAATTGCTGCTAAAATTTCACGCACTACATCGCAATGAATGAACAGTTTTTGTTTCTTGCTGAACAAACCTCTTACAGCTTCAAACTTTAAATTGGTTGATGCATGTTGTGTTTGATTCAAGTAAACGTTTGCTTCACGGAAGAATGATTTAATTTCTTCGATTTGTTCAAGACCTCTTTTGATTGGATCCTGTTGAGGTCCTTGTTGTCCCATAAATGCTGCAAAGCGATTGGGTCTGTTGAACAAGGCAGGCATATTCATGTGCATTGCATTATCACTTGCATATGCAGCATCTTCCCAATTCCATGCATCCAGTTGAACAACAGAAGAACTACCGCTGATGGTTCCGCCTTCTGGTACAATATTGGCATGTGTTATGCCATTAGATTTCAACGTATTGATTACTTTAGAATCTGTGTTGTAGGCAACAAGCGAACGAATTGAAGGATTGTATTCTCCAATTTCACTTGCATCTGCTGTTGCGCGTACACTGTTGATTTCAATCAAACCGAGATTAGAATTCGAGAGAATGAGACCTGGATAAACATGTTTACCCTTTGCGTCTGCAACTGTTGCACCTGCTGCAGGTGTTATGTTGCTGCCTATGGCTGTAATTTTTCCTTCTTTTATTTCAATAGAAGTATTGTTCAATACTTGTCCGTTACCTACATGGACGGTTCCGTTCATGATGTAAACTGGACCTTCTTGTTTTTTTGCAGGATAAACTGATTCCTGTGCGTTGATAGCAACAACACTGAATAGTGCAAGTAGGTTTAATATTATTTTTTTCATTTGAATTCTTTTAGATGATTAGTCTTGTTCGATAGTTAAGAAACCATGACTATGATCGTGGTCGCCACAGTTCAACAATACAGAAT
>JBKCGF010000105.1:0-3091 GCA_046303455.1 Chitinophagaceae bacterium
ACCATTCCCCAGTTCAAGAAGGAACTCTTGCAGGTGCGTAATGATTTTCGTTTCCAGATCCTTTTCATAATAGGTCGATTCCTGCTTTAAACCCAAAAACTCCAAAACCATGGGGTCTTTGATGATTTCCCGGGGATCGACGGGATGTTTTTCAGACTTGGCGACAGAAAGGACATCTTCAGGGTTATTGCTCAAGAGCAAACGCTCATATAATTGACTATTGATTTGTCGCTCTAATTGACGTGAACTCCAATTATTTTTAACTGATTCTGCCTCGTAAAATTCTCTTTTACGTTGATTTTCAATCTGAAAGAGAAGTCTGTAATGTGTCCAGTTAAATTGTGAACGCAGTGCGTTCACAATTGGAAATGTTTTATAAAATTTTCTAAATAATGCAAGTTGTCTATATGAATACCCTGTCCCAAACATTGGTAATAGCACCTGTGCTAAACTTGTCAATAGAAAATGTCCATACTCAGCCCGCTCCTTTCCATGCTGTTCTTCCTCCAAAATCTTTCTTCCCAGCTCCCAATACATACGAACCCTAATATGGTCTACGGAACGAATAGCTTTTTCACGCGATTGCTCAATAATTCCTTTCACCTCACTGATAAAGTCACTCCTCAAGTCCATACACAACTGATATGAACAAAGATGAAAAAGGTTGAAGGATATCAATTGGTTAAAACGCCGTTATGCTTAAGGATTTTTCTGCTTAAGTCAGGGGAAAAGCAGAATTGCGTCCGCAGTGGGGACGTTATTGGGAATGTAAGTTACCAAGCACTTATATATTAAGAATAGCTCAATATGATTTGTGCCCGCAGTGCGGGCACTATTGAATACAAAACTCTCCCCTGTTCCCTGTTCCCTCTTCCCTGTTCCCTGTTCTATACCCCACCAAACTCCCTCCTTTCGCTACACTATAATCCAGGCAGATTACATTGTGTGATTGGATAGCGGGCATTTTATCTTCCAGCCAATAATGTCCGAAGAAGACTGGCGGTGCATCAGCAGGATACACATTGAAGGTGATGTCTGGTGGAAGGGGTTGGTTGTACAATACAACGGGACAATTAAACAGCACTGCATCGTGTGTATGTTCGCGCGGATGTTTCCACCATTTGATTCTGTTGGATGTGCGGAAGTGTCCATCTTTGTCCTGCCATGCACATTCTTCCGGGATATTGATTTCTTTGCCCTTTAAGGTTTCTTCAATTACGGTATGCGCATGACTGTTTTTATCATGTGCTTCTACCAGCAAGGATGGCGTGAGCATACCATTGGTATTTCGCTTCAACGATTCGATATGTTCCTGATCCCAGCAGGCATGCACAACACGAAGTTCACCCAAATCTAAAAAGAGCGGAAGCGTGTAGAACCATTTCAACCAATCTTGCCATTCATCGGGGTGGTTGGAAAACTGTTCGAGGGTTGCGCGGTGCTGACGGTTATGTGTTTCGTTGTGCGAGCGTAAATATTTTCCGTTGCCCAAATCGTGTGCATAAGCGATGGCGTTGTATTCGTGGTTACCCATGACTGTCAGTGCTTGATCATGATCGATCATGTTGCGGACGATGTGTAATACTTCGCGGATAGCGGGACCTCTATCGATGAGGTCGCCAACGAAGATGGCCTTGCGGGATGGATGTTGCCATACTCCATTTGTTTCTTTGTAATCCATGCGGGTGAGCAGCGATTTCAATTCAGCTGCATGACCATGGATGTCTCCAATGATGTCGTACATTAATTTTTTATTAGTTGTCTTGTTGATTGGGCTTTTTCCAATCACTTAATTCAATTTTCTTCGGCTGACCATAACTAGTACCAAAACCAATATCGCCTTGCAGTATTACAGTTCCATTATTAATCAGCTCCTTTGCGATTTCTACTGTAATCTGATCCTGGTCGCCAAAACTATAATCTCCAAAACCATTTATAGCGTCTAGTAGCGCCCTGCTTCTTCTTTGATCTTCTTTCCACTCACCATTAATTAACCATTCGAATGCGTAAGATGAATTTCTCCTTGCAAGTCGATGGTCCATAAATATATAATACTCCATATAATAATATTTAAAGCATTAATTCAACACCAAAAAGTCTATCTATAACAAATGTATATAGATTTAAACAACAATCTCCTCTTACCTCCTACCTCATCTCCCTTACATAATGTATAGAAGCCAATTGATCTCCAAACTGCACCGGAAATAAAATTTCATCTAGCAACTTTACCTTCGATGAAACACCACCAATGAAGAAACTCATTATGCTGCTCATCTTCCTGAAGATTGGCTTTACCATTTACTTGCACATGGATCTACTAGAATATATTATACTCACAGGTGCTAATAATAAAAGCAATAATCAAAAATTTTAGAAATTAAATATTAATGTAAAATTTCTTATCGTTTTTTTTAAAGATTGTTGATGTCAATAACTATGAATCTAAAAGAATAGAAACATTAATACATATAAAACATATAAGAAAAAAGCGAAATATATTATAATGCCATATCTTTTTAAAGAAATAAAAGATCATAATTAGACCTTAATTCTGGATTTCGAAACAGTGAATAGAAAGTAAAATAATTTTTATATACATATAGTAAAATATAAAAATTACTTTAATTTCATTTATGCAGAATAAACTACGCCTTGACAAAGTAATTCACCAACGTGAAATCACTCAAAAAGACTTAGCAGATAAACTTGGGGTTTCAAAAATTAGCGTTAATAACTGGTGCAATAACAAAAATCTTCCTTCTATTGAAACCTTGTACAAATTAGCAACAGTGTTGCAAGTTAAAGTAGGCGATCTATTAGAGGAAACTACACATAAACGTACTAAAACTAAGTGATGCCAAAGAATTATCGATTTATCGACCTTTTTGCTGGACTTGGTGGTTTCCATTTAGCACTGAAATCTTTGGGGCACAAATGTGTATTTGCGAGTGAATTAAGCGATGAACTACGTGAACTTTATCAAATTAATCATGGAGCAAAATGCAGTGGTGACATAAACATGATAGAGGTTCAAGATATACCAAAACAGGATATTATTTGTGCAGGATTTCCTTGCACCCCTTTTTCA
>JBKCGF010000106.1:0-1613 GCA_046303455.1 Chitinophagaceae bacterium
GGGTAAGGGATTTGGATACAGCAATTCAATACATGACGATTGTAGATAATTATTTTGTGGTCAGCACATTCCATGTGGATAATAAAAAGTTTATCAGAACAAGAGGAGGCGCCATTAAAATAGATCAAGAAAATATTTCAGGTGTTGTTGAGTTCAATACCGATAATAAAGATGAAGTAAAACTTACATTCAGTTATGATCACCAGCTAAAAGGCAAGAAGTTGCATTTACCTGCAGAAGGTATTTCAAAAGAATGGACAAAAGTTGATGATGCTAAATCTGGTTTATCAGGAAATTGGCAAATAGTTGGTCGTCACCAAAACGGAAACATGGTACCAATGAACCCAGGTGCAAGAAAAACCATCAAGATCATGTCTGGTACACGCTTTCAATGGGCTGCCATCAATTCAGAAACCGGAGAATTCTTTGGAACGGGAGGTGGGTCTTATACTTTTAAAAATGGACAATACACAGAGCAGATAGAATTTTTCTCAAGGGATGCATCCAGGGTAGGGGCATCACTTTCTTTTGATGCAGAAATCAAAGATGGGGATTGGCACCACAAAGGAAAAAGCTCAAAAGGAGATCCCATCCATGAAGTATGGAAAAGACATCATAAGAAATAATTAAGCAATAAAAACTTAGTTGCTTTTCTGCAATTGAATGGATAATTCTTTCAGCTGGCTATCATCTATTGTTGAAGGTGCATCAAGCATTACATCTCTTCCTGAATTGTTCTTAGGGAAGGCGATAAAGTCACGAATACTTTCACTTCCACCAAGTATTGAACAGAGTCTGTCGAAGCCAAATGCAATACCACCATGCGGAGGAGCACCGTATTCAAAAGCACCCAACAAGAATCCAAATTTATGCAATGCCTCTTCCTGTGTCATGCCAAGCGCTTCAAACATTTTTTCTTGAAGTTCTCTTTGGAAGATACGGATAGATCCACCACCAATTTCATTGCCATTCAAAACCATGTCGTATGCATTGGCTTTGATTTGTGCATAGGGATGTGAAAGATAGTTGGCAGCATCACTAATCTTCGGATCATTTTCAATCATCGTCTGGATTTGTGAAGGCTTGGGTGAAGTGAAAGGATGGTGACGCGCAACCCATCTGTTTTCTTCTTCTGCATATTCAAATAATGGGAAATCTAAAACCCACAAAAGTTTAAACTCATCTTTTTTACGAAGTCCCATTTGCTCGCCCATTTCAAGTCTCAATTCACTCATCGCTTTGCGTGTACGTTCTTCGGCACCAGCAAGAACCAAAATGATATCGCCTTGTTTTGCTTCAGCTGCTGATGCAATTAATTTAAGTCTATCCTCGTTGTAAAATTTATCGATGCTGCTCTTTAGACTTCCATCTTCATTGTAACGAATGTAGGCGAGTCCTTTCATACCAATTTGAGGACGCTTTACCCACTCTGTGAATTCATCCAATTGTTTTCTGGTAAATGCTGCACCACCAGGTACAGAGATGGCCAATACTGTTTCAGCACCATCAAAAACAGGAAAACCTGCGTCGTTGATTAATGCAGCATGGTCTTGTTTATTGAGGTATACAGAAGAAGGTTTTTTCAATGTGCAGATCTTCATGCCAAAACGAAT
>JBKCGF010000107.1:0-8705 GCA_046303455.1 Chitinophagaceae bacterium
AGCGGATCCAGATGTTCAACAAATCATCAACCCTAATCGATAGACAACTTACTTACACTGCTATTGATGGTCGGCTCTGCATAACTGCCTTTAAGTCCCCATCTAAACTGATAAACCTTCCCTTCTATAACAGGAAGACTAGCTTTTACGCTAATCGCAGATCCACTAATATTATATAAATACTGACCCGTGTTGATCAGTATGGGCTGTTGCTTGTTTCCAGGATATACTATCAAGATGATTTCAGGCCTTTGGCTAAAAGCATAGTTCAGGATATTTGCTGAAGGCGCACTTACATCAAGTATTGTTGCAATTGTAAGGTTAGCTTTATCAAATGACAAACTCGACTGATTAAGGATTACTTGAGAATAGGAAGAAAAATTTTGAATGGTATCGACAGAAAACTCTTTGTTACCTGAATTAATTTCCTGGGTTAAATCAGCTGTACCTTTTGAACCAACCATGAATACTTCTTTGTTTTGCAATTGCATTTCCAAAGGCCAGAAATTGTAATTGCTTCTTCTGTACAAATGTGTGTTCAATGAAAAAGCCGTATCACCTGTATAAAACCAATATTTAGATGCACGTTGATAAGAGTTGGTAAAAACAACAGGTAAGCCATGCGCATTTTCTTTTACCGTTTTTGTCCATTCCCGATTGTAATGAAATTCATCTTTAGGTAGATTTTTAATCAAAGGAGTATCGATGATCATAAAGACCCTGACAAATAAAATCAATATTATTGAAAAGGGAAGTAGTCGGTATACCCATTTCCTAAGTGAATCATTTGCGTCTACATATTGATAACCCAACACTATAAGCGGAACCAGCAAAGGAACTGTCCAATTGGCTTCTGTCCTGCTTTTGAAAGAAGATGCAAGAAACAACAGGTAAACAAAGACAAGCGACCACCGCATGGCTTTTTGTGTTTGATCTGTTGGCTTATGTTTAAATGCACTCCAAATTATCAACCAGCCCAATAAGGGACCAGCTATCAGTAATTGTCCCGCTAAATAGTCGGTTGTAAACGACAAAGAATAAGGAGGAGAAACCCTTTCAAACAAATGATAATACAAAGAAGGCAACCCATGATCTAACTGCCATAAAACATGCGGCATGAAAAAAAGGATTGCCAATGCAATCGCCAACCATGTTGCGGGCTGCTTCAGTAATTTCAAATTAGAAACAAGAGTTGCCAGAATGATGAGTAGTCCATGATACTTACTATACAACAACAAAGCCACAGTAATTGATAGCAAAACAGCGTTCATCCAATTGATATGCTCTGTATACTTTTTATACACCCAAAAAAACAAAGCAGTAAAAAACAGAAGAGGTATATCAGGCACAGCAATGATGCCCCCGATTTGCAGGATTGCTGTATTGAGTACAATTGCGTAAAACAATTTAAGATTAGCAGGATTGGTAAGTTTTTCAATGAGATAAACTGAAAGTGTTCCTATAACTACCACAAAAAAACGAACACCCAACTCTCCTGGAAAAATGAATGTTCCCAGTTTAATCAATACTGCGATCATTGGCGGATGATCAAAATAACCCCAATCTAAAAATTTGGAATATACCCAATAATATGCCTCATCATCAAAGAGTTCAGTCCCGGCCGCTTGAACAAATGAAATCAACAACCATATAGAATAAAACAGGATTCTGGTGGAAACGATTTTTTTCATGACCGTCATTTGGTAATGAGTTGATCCACCCATTGTATTGTGCTGTTCAGCCTTTCAGCATCTTTACCAATTACTTCAACCCATGGACGTGACTGATTAATAAGCAAATCTTTATAATGATGATAAAGCGTTTCACGTGTTACCAAATCAGGATATTCCCTCAATTCATCTTTTACCCAGGGAAGATCAGGTTTGCACAACAAATACCCGTCGTATTTTCTTTCAACAATTTGATTCAAGATTTTAGGATGGCATTTACCAAATACAAACTCACACCACACTTTCATAACATACATATCTGTATCAATAAATAGGACAGGACGGCCTTGCTTATTTTGCTCGATATGCAGACGGATGCATTCATGTGTTGCTTCCTCCTCTAACTTAAGCTGCCCTTCCGCAATGGTGAGTAAATCTTCGAATGTATAGATGGTCCCGTTTTGCAACAAATATTCACGGGCAAATTCACGACACCAATTGGTAGAATAATGTTCTGCTAGTTTTGTACACAAAGTACTTTTGCCAGTCGACTCCGGACCAATGGCAACTATCTTAATCACATCAGATGATGTCCAATTTTTCATTTGCCTTTTTTTTCCATTCCTGAAAACCAAAGATGGCCAAAACCAATAAGATAAAATAATAAAGAGAAGTTGGCGCAAAACCCTTCACATAATAGAGCGGCATAGATGCGATATTTGTAATCATCCACCAGATCCAGCTTTCCACTTTTTTTCTGGTCATCAACCACATACCCGTTAATGCGGATGCCGATGCAAATGCATCTGCCCAGGGAATGGCATCAGGAGCAAAAGCATTTTTAATGTATACAAGACAAAAATAAATGATAGCAAAAAGCACAAAGAAAAACAGAATCTGTTCTATCCATTCTCTTTGGGTACAAAATTTAATCTGGACAATCTTCTTTTTTTCCTGGTCCCTTCTCAGCCAATTCCACCATCCATAAAAACTCATGATGGTATAATATAAATTGACTGCAGCCTCACCATAGAGGTCTCCTTTGTAACTCAAATAAACATAAAGTATTGTGCCAACCAGACCAGTTGGATAGACCCAAATACGCGCTTTTTTAGAAAACCACACCGACAGAATCCCAGAAAGAATGGCTGTCCATTCAAGGTATTTGATCAAAACCATGCTGCAAAAGTCCTAAGTAAAATCTACATTGCCTAAAATGAGTGGAAACCTCACAGAAAAATAACGTTCAAAGTGAATTTATTAGGCAAAATTGCTATTATTCAGCCTCAGCAACCACCTCGGTAACTTCAGGAATCATTCTTTTCATCATCCCCTCAATACCAGATTTTAGGGTAACCATAGAAGAGGGACAACCACTGCAGCTTCCCTGTAACATAAGCGTAACAACACCATCTTCAAATTTCTTGAATTGTATTGCACCGCCATCCATTTCTACAGCAGGTTTTACATAATTCTCAAGTAATTCCTTAATACGCTTCACCACGTCTCCATCTTCAGATAAAACTATATTTCCATCACCTGCTTTAGTAGCCGGTAATTCGTCTTCATTTACTATAACCTTACCATCTTCTAAATAATCTTTCAAAAACTGACGAATAGATGGCTTTACATCCTCCCAATCAGTTTCAGGGGTTTTGGTAAGGGTAACAAAATTACTGGCAATAAATACACTTTTTACAAAGGGGAAACTGAACAGCTCCAATGCCAAAGGAGATGGCTTGGCAGACTCAATATCCTGAAAATCAACACTTTTACCAGGATAAAGCAGCTTGTTGGCTACAAACTTCATGGTCTCAGGGTTAGGAGTCATCTCTGTATAAATGCTAACTGTGATATTGCCTGTCTTAATCATATACTTAAATTGAATTACAAAATTAGCGAGAACTATCCTAAGTTCTGACTTTTTAAATGCTGCCCAGCATGTTTTTAAACTGGACTACCAAGATTTTCCCAATATCGGAAACTGAAAAAATCCAATAAAAAAAGCTTTAACCATGGATTATACCCAAAGATTAAAGCTTTTTTAATAGTGTTTGAGAATAGATTAGAAACGACTGAATAAAGGGAGCAGATTTCAAAAAGGTCAATTTCTGAAATTTATACTCCAAAAAAAACGACAAACAGCAAGCAACTGATCAAACGAAATTCAATAGAAAAAAGGTTAAAAATGTTTTATCCGTTAATAATTAGGTCGCCTTATTGGTTTTCTAATTTATTGGTGATAAACCATTTTAATATGATGTTTATCATGTTTGTACATATTAGTGATATACCTAATTGTTTAAATAACACTTTAGAATAGGTGTTTTTCCCATTTTGGTCTTTCACGTAATATAGATATTGCGTGCAAGGATGCGTCTATCTATACTTTCTTTGTTTTTATGCTATGTAATTTCTGGGGTCAGCCAATCCAATGGCATTCCTCCGATTATTAGTAAATTATATTATACACCTGGCTCTGTCATTGTTTTCTCTTATAAAGAGAACAATCTGATTGAATTGCCCGACCTTCCAAAAAACTTTAAATATAGCGGCCAAGAACTAGTTAAAAACAATAAGGGATTGTTTCTAAACCCACTGGGCTCTGGTAGATTGTATCAACTAACTGAAAAAGAAGGGGAATACAACTGGAGCAGGATTGACAGTACCGTTTATTTTGGGTATAATTTCAACTCACTTTTCTTTTCAATGGATTCCACTTTTTACTCATTTGGAGGTGAGGGTTTTTTTAATTTAAATGGCACTCTTCGCATTTTCAATACCCAAAGTAAAGAATGGGATGCGGCAAATCTATCCAGAACAATGCTTTGGGTTTCAATAAGTAGACTTTTTCATGCATTTGATACTTCGGGTAAAAATTTATTTGTTGAATCATTGCCCCGTCATCAAGATCTTCAATTAAAAGAAAATTTTATTGCCGACTTAGAGAATCAATTATGGAGACTCGATATTCAAACTGGCATTTGGCATGAGCTTGGAAAAATAACTGAGAAAGAATCAGTTCCTTTTGCACAAACTCCATTTGGAATGCTAGTCAATTTCAATCGTATTATTGACGTAAAAAATAATAAAGTTTACCAACTAAGTAAACCCTTACAGAGTAAAATCATTACAGCGCTTGGAACTTCTTCAAAACCCAATGAACTAGCCTTTTCATTTTGCATTGATTCTACCTTGTATCTTGGCGGTACAGATAATTATATTGATTCAGTTACAATTAGTAAAGCAGACCTGATTGAACAAAAGACACCATTTTATGTCCCCATTGAACCGGCAAACCCCCTGGGCGAAAGAGAAATAATGATAGGATCAATCATTCTACTCAGCCTGGCTTGTGTTTTCTTATTTGTTAAAAACAAGAAAAAGGGAACATCACAACCTGTCGCAATTGTTGGAGGTATGCAGGATAATATTTCTCTTGAAAATGATAAAAGAGAAACACAAGTTACCTTCCGATCAGGCAAATTGATGGAACTCCTAAATGAGAGAGAGAAATTACTATTGGAATTTATTTACAAACACTCATTGGACGAGCGACTAACAACAATTGAAGAAATCAATAAGGTGATTGGTGCTTCACAAAGGAGTGCTGAGGTGCAAAAAAGACTTCGCAGTGATTTAATTGGCTCAATCAACGACAAACTGGAAATTGTATCTGACAGTAAATTCAATGTGATTGAAAAACAAAGATCAGAATTTGATAAACGAAGCTTTGAATATTTTATCCACCCGGAACAGATGGAGTTAACAGAAAAGGTACTGGGCAAAAAAGCTAACTGATCAGTTTTTCAATTCTCGCTATGATTGTTTTTGAAGTAATCTCTTGCATACAAGCATGATCTCCCCTCCAGCATTTTTTATTGCCAAAAACAGAACAGGGGCGACAGGCAAGGCTCAACTGAACTGCATTTGTTGGATCTTGTCCCAACCCATAAAATCCAGCATGAGGATGTGTTGGTCCCCATATTGAAACAACAGGCACTTGAACAAGACTGGCCATATGCATATTTGCAGAATCCATGGTAACCATTACTTGCATAGTCGACATCAGTTTTAATTCATCAGCTAATCCAAGTTGATGATTAAAAACAACTGCATTTGTGAATGTATTTTCCCATTCTTTAATAAATGCCATTTCAACGGGACCCCCACCAAAAAAATACAGCGCGTATTGATCGTTGTCAAAATACCGCATCACCTCTATGAACTGATCAAGCGGATACATTTTAGGAACATGTTTTGCAAACGGGGCAAATCCTATTTTAATTCTTGCTCCTTTCTCAATGTTTTTATTGCTGCTATCAAAATGAATTGTTTCTTGAGTAAACGATTGTTTGCCCAATCCTTTAAATCCAAGCATTCTGAATACATCAACATATCTTTCTGTGCTGTGCTTGAGTGGACGATATATTTTGTTTTCTTTTCTCACCAGTGCGAATTTTTCAAAACGCCCTTTATCAATTACAGCTGTTGTTTTTTTATTCATGCGAAACAACAAACGCAAGAGATGCGATCGAATTACACCATGTAAGTCGGCCACCTTATCAAACTGATATGCTTTTTTAAGTTCTTGATACAGCCGATAAATTCCCAGCAAACCTTTATGCTTGCCCTTTAGATCCGCACCAACAAATATGAGACGCTCAATTCCTAAGAACAGATCTGCCATTTTTTTATCAGACAGCATAATGACCTCTGTTTCAGGATGAGCAGACAAGAATGCTTTGACTACCGGAACAGTCATAACAACATCACCCAATGCAGAAAACCGAACGACTAAAATGCGTTGCTTAGGATCAATCATAATTATTTTTGAGAGAGATGATACAAGACCGGATTCAAGGATGGGTCATTGTACATTTTCATTTGACGGTATACTTTCATTTTCTTTTTGCCAGCTTCGATATCAGCAAGGAGTTCATCAATAGAACTTGAAAGATCAACCTGCTGCTCATGTAAAACATTAAGTTTATTGCTGCATTTCATTCTGTGTTCTTCTGTTGCCTCTTGCCGATTTACTTCCTCTTGCATGTGCCAGATTTTCAATTCAAGGATTGACAAACGGTCTATGGCCCAAGCGGGACTCTCTGTATTTACTGTTGCTTCAGGCAACGTATGTACTTCTTTGAATTGATGCAAAAAATAATCGTCGATTTTTTCAACTAAATCTGTCCGCTCTTGATTAGACTTATCAATTCTTCTCTTCAAGGCAATTCCTTCTTGTGAATCTATATTTGGATCCCTTACAATATCTTCCAAATGCCATTGCACCGTATCAATATGATTTTTCAGATAGAGCAAGTACTCAAAACTATCTGAAGAATAAGGATTATTTATGGGATGATCAACGTGATTATGTACGTGGTAATCTTTCACGCACTGATGAAATACCTGAATACAAAGTTGGCTGATGTTCATGTTGCGAAGTTACAGAATCAACCTCCTATCGCAAGGCTTTCCTGGATTTTATCAATACGGTTAGTGTGAGCGCCAGGAGAAAAGAGGATGCGACAGCTCCTGTATATCCTACTGAGGAAGATCCCAGAATTTGTCCGCCATAAATACCAAAGAAAGCCCATGATAATACGAACCCATAAGCAGGTTCTTTTTTGATACCCACCATAATAATGCCGAGCACCAATGCAATAATGATTAAAATGATAGCCCAAGATTGAGCTGTTAATGGTTCACCCTGCCATCCAATACCAACAAACAATGCGGTGATGTTGGCAATAGTTGCTACTGAAATCCAAGCGAGGTAAACTACAAAAGGATGATAGATCCAAAAACGATAAAAAGGACGTAATTCAAATTTATTGGAATTGATTGCAAGAAATAATTTGATCAATGTTGCCAGGAAAATCAACATGATGATTAGAGAAAGTCCCAAATACAAATAATGCCAAGCAACAATCCAACCTGCATTCAACAAACAGGTAACTAGAAAAAATGGAGTTGTCTTGATGATTGCCTTCCTTGCCTGTTCTGGAAATGATGGTAATGGCGACAAAAGACTACAAATAACATAACCCATTAAGAGCAAATAAATAATGCCCCAAATACCAAAGGTGAAACCTGCAGGTACAAAATAATTGGGATAAAAAGCAGATACTTGTCCCGTGTTATATCCATTGATGGGCAAAATATTTGCAAGTGCATTTACTGCAATCACAAGCACAAAGCCCAATAAATTTAATATGCCAGCATAAATAGGTTTCATCTTAGATATTTCCTTTTTTCATTTCATTCATTGCATAATCTGCAGCCCTGGCAGTCAATGCCATATATGTTAAAGAAGGATTCTGTGTAGAAGTCGATGTCATGCAAGACCCATCTGTAACGAAAACATTCTTACAGGCATGCATCTGGTTCCATTTGTTCAACAATGATGTCTTCGGATCATGTCCCATTCTAACACCACCCATTTCATGGATATCCAAGCCAGGAGGCTGTTTTGAATCGGAGGTTTGCACATCGTAGAATCCTGCTTTTTCAAACATCTCTACCAATTGTTCCTGGTAATCTTTTACCATCTTATCATCATTGTCGTCATAATCCACACTGATGTTGAGCAAAGGCATATCCCATGCATCTTTTTTGTCTTTGTGCAAGGAAACAAAATTACTCTCCTTTGGAATGGTTTCACCCATCATGTGTGAACCCACGTGCCAAGGACCAAGCTCTTTTTTGCCTAAATTATTTTTTAATGTTTCTCCGAAGCCTTCTGTATTGGTATTGTTACCACGTCCAGCATAAAAGCCTGCTGCATAACCGCGCAAGAAATCAGTCTCTTGTTTTTCTACATTTCTAAATCTAGGAATATACCCACTGGTTGGAGATCTTCCATCCGTCGTTTTATCCAAATAGCCATCGTACTTGCCACTCACACGAGAACGATAATTGTGAAACGCAACATATTTTCCAAGCAAGCCGCTGTCGTTACCCAACCCATTTGGAAAACGACTGGATGTAGAATTTAACAAAATCAAGTTTGAATTTAATGCAGCTGCATTC
>JBKCGF010000108.1:0-10352 GCA_046303455.1 Chitinophagaceae bacterium
AGTATTCAATTATATTTTTTCTGGCGTATTTATCTTGTTTGCTTTATTGCAAATCAATGATCCTGATCCTTATGTGTGGATCCCTATTTATGGTGTGGTTGCATTGATTTGTTTTTTTAACGCAAGAAAAAAATACGATCGATTTGCACATCTTGTCATATTGGCCTGTTGCATCATTTACGGAATCAATTTAATCATGAAGACAGATGGGGTAGTGTCTTGGCTAAAAGAACACGATGCAGAAAGTCTTGTTCAAAGCATGAAGGCCACCAAGCCCTGGGTTGAAAACACCAGAGAATTTGGGGGGTTGCTAATCATTTTAATCGTAACCTCAATCAACATCTTAAAACATAAAAAAGCCGGAGCTTAATTTACTCCGGCTTTTATTTTCTGGTTTTTACTATCAATTCGAATTCAACAGTCGGAATGAAATAACTGCTACATTCTGCGTTTCCTTGCTGTTTGTTTTTTCAACCTTCATCACCAAATTGAAATTTCCTTCAGGAACATTTTGTAACGGTACTTTCACTTTTGTGATTTTTAGATCAGTATCGTGACCAATTTTTACCTCTCCTAGTTTTGTTCCGTTTGCATCATTTACATGCCAGCTGATTACAAAAGCATAATCAGGAACAGCCTGCATACCATAATTTAATTCAAGTGCTTTGATGTGCTTAAGGCTTATATTATTGTATGTAGCCGATCCGTTGTTGTCACTCAAAACACCCAGCTTTTTTCCGCCGAACTCAAATATGCTCATGCGATCTAATTTATTGGCTGCCTCCATACCCAATACAGGGCTCCTTAAGGAAAGCACACCAACACCACTTTGTGGTCTAATTCCTGCTCCACCTTTATCTGTATACGTTGCAGTAATCTGCATCAGGTTTCCATTACCCAAATCTTTTTCCGTTGGCGTAATTGAACCCTTCGCAGGTAAAGATGGTGCTGGTTTTTTATTCAAACCAAGGATCCAATCGACAATCATCTCCGCATCTTCTTTCTTAAGATCCGGGTGAGCAGACATCGCTACATCACCCCAAACACCGCCACCACCTTTGATGATCTTGTTGGTGAGGTAGGTTTTTGCTTTACCATCTTTTGCATATTTATCTGCTACCATTTTATATGAGGGACCTACAGATTTTTCTGCTTCTTTATGACAAGCCTTACAATCCAGGGTTGCGGCTAGATTTTTACCCTCCATCGCAGATGTAATGATTTGGTGCCCCATTACCTGTGCACGATCTGGTCCGGATAAATAATCTACTTTAACATAAATCGATTTGTTATCAATACCGCCTTTTTCAGTCGATCCATCTTCCTTGTCTTTCACAGAAACTGCATATGGAACAGCAACGCCAGGGAAATAGAATGAACTGTTTAAAGGCGACTTCACCGAAACCACAGGCTCTTCGTTTCCGGCATAGACTTCAATTACTTCACTATGCGTTACAGCACCCTTATTGTCTTTTACTTCTACAAATATGCTGTACTCACCTGGTTTGGTGAAAGTAAAACTGGATTGTGGATTGCCGTTTGACTTGACAATGGTTTTTCCATAATGCCAAACATAGGTGAGTGGATCTTTATCCGGATCTGAAGAACCAACCGCACTTGTCTTCACTGTAAATGGAATAGGACCCGTGCGCTTGTTCACCGCTATTGCTGTTTTAGGTGCTCTGTTTCCGCCATTGTAATCGATGCGAGATAAATCAGCATCTGGATTTTTTGAGAACCAACCGGATCCATATTCTAAAACATAAAGTCGACCATCCGGACCAACTTCCATGTCTATTGCATTTGCAAATTTGATGTTGTTTAAAAACGGTTCCATTTTTTCATAGTTACCATTCTTGTCCAAACTCACCATCTTCGCCCATCCACGCATCCACTCATAAAAAATGACTTTCCCATCGTAATAGGATGGATACCTTGTTGCAGCTGGATACATATCGGAATAATAAACCGGTCCAGCCATTGCATTTCTTCCACCTGTCCCAACCTCAGGAAACACCTCTGATTTGGCGTAGGGGTAATAGATGAAAGCGGGACTCACCGGAGGAAGTTCTGTTAAACCTGTATTGTTTTTGGAAAGGTTCATTGGTTTATTGGGATCAAAAAATTCACCAACCTCTCCTGTTTCATAATTGAATTGTCTGTATGGATAATTATTTCCAATAAACATTGGCCAACCAAAGAAGCCTGCTTTCTTGGCTTGGTTCAATTCATCATAACCTCTTGAACCTTTTCTTGCGGGGTCATCCTCGCTGGCATCCGGACCAACATCACCCCAATAGAGATAACCATTTTTCTTGTCGACTGAAATTCTATAAGAATTTCTCGTACCCATGGTATAAATCTCTGGTCTTGTTTTTGGCGTACCTACTGGAAACAAGTTTCCTTCAGGAATAGAATAGGTTCCATCGGTATTCATAACAATGCGCAACACCTTACCTCTTAAATCATTTGTGTTTGCAGAACTTCTTCTTGCATCCCACTGCTCAAAACCTGCACGGTTATCAATAGGACCATAACCCTCTAATTTATATTTTGAATTTTGCTGATCAAATGGTGTTGCATTGTCTCCTGTCGATAAAAACAATTCTCTGTTTTTTCCAAATGCAAGCGATCCACCAGTATGACAACAAATTTTTCTCGTTGATGCAACATCTAAAATCTTCTTCTCTGAATTTAAATCCAGTTTACCATCCTTGAATACGAAACGAGAAAGCCTGTTGGCTGCTGTATCGTTTGTGGCATAATACATATAAACATAATTGTTGTTTGCAAAATCAGGATCAGCTGTAATGCCCATCAATCCTTCTTCTGCATTAACACCCGGAACACCTGATCTTGCATACAGATCAAATTTTGCAACAAGATTCAATTTTTTTGTCGCGTTACTATAATGTAAAACCTGCCCCTTTCTCTCCACTACAAGAATATCAAGATTAGGAAGAATCGCCATTTCAGTCGGTTCGTCAAATACGCCACCAGCCAATACATTCTTGGTAAAACGATCTTCCTCCGGAACATTCTGTGTTTTTGCTTTTGTATAATCGGGTTTTTGTCCGTTACCAATAGCATACTGTATACCGCCCAAAATATGTTTTAAGAATGCAGGATCAGCATAAGATTCATTGGTATGACCAAGTTCTGTGTAAAACGAGCGACCACCATCGTAATCGTGGTACCAAGCCATGGGATGGTTATCTCCATGCTCTCCACCTTTGTATGATTTTTCATCTATGCTGATGAGTACGTTTACATTTTCAGGCAATTTCTTGAAGTTGTACCACTCGTCTAGGCGTTCCCACACTTCAGGTAAATGTGCAGTACTTGGATGGTTTTTGTCTTTGATTAACAGCTTTGCAGTTTGGTTTTGTGGATGACTTTGAAAATAAGCGCCAGAAAGTTTACCATACCATGGCCAATTATATTCACAATCGGTTGCACCATGAATTCCTACATAACTGCCTCCCGATTGGATATATCTTTCAAATGCTGCTTGTTGAACATGATTCAACACATCGCCTGTCGCACTCAAGAAAATCACAGCATTGTACTTCTTCAATGTTTCATCTGTGAACATCGCTGCATTCTCTGTTGTATCAACAGCAAATCCATTTTCTTTTCCCAACTGCATAATCGCAGCTTGTCCATATGGAATAGAACCATGCCTAAAGCCCGCTGTCTTGGAAAAAATCAAAACCGACTGCTGCGCGTAAGTCGATATAGAAAACATCACAAGCGCACTAATTGCTACTAATCTGAATTTAAACATGTATTGTTATTTACAATTAAAATGACCTCACGAAGGAGGTCACAAAATTAGATGTAAAAAACGCCGCAAAATTGCGGCGTTGAAGATATTTAACGAAATAAAGCGTTTTTCTACAACTCTTTAATCTTAATGTTCCTGTACCAAACTTTATCACCGTGGTCCTGCAACACAATCCTTCCTTTTCTGAAAGTTCCAAAACCCTTCATGGTCCTGAACTTACTTCCAGCAACAAGCTTATTCCATTGTTCATCGCCTAAAGTAGTCGAAACAACCGTTTCCCCATTGAGAATCAACTGAAGTGTATTGTTGTTGTAAATCACTTCCGCCTGGTTCCACTCACCAACAGGCTTAACAGTTTCTTTTGTGGAAGAAATGAGATCGTATAAATCTCCTGCTCTGTGTTTCACAATTTTAGCATCAGGGTGCTTGTTGTTGTCTAATACCTGCATTTCCATGCCAGTCAAATACGATTTCTTGTACATGGAATCTTCCTTCACACCAAAAATGATTCCGCTATTTCCACCTTCAGAAATTTTCCATTCCAAACTCAAGTGGTAATTTTCGTACTCCTCATCAGTAGTCAAATCACCGCCAGTTTTTACTCCTGGCTTCTTGATGGGATTGAATACAAGAAGTCCGTCTTCAACCTGCCAAGACTCACCAGTTGCCTCACCTCTGTAAATATGCCAGCCTTTTGTCGACTTACCATTAAACAAAGATTTCCATCCTTTTTTTGTTAAAGGATCTTCATTGGTTGGAGCTGCTGCAATAAATAAAAATAAAAGTGCAATCGTTGATAAGAGTTTCATATGACTTATTTTTTCATGGAAAGAATATATTCAACCATTGCTGAAGCATCCTCTTCGCTTACGTTTGGATGTCCAGCCATTGGAATTTCTCCCCAGTTACCCTGACCACCCTTGATGATTTTTTCTGCAAGCATCTTCACGTTTGCTTCGTTGTTCTCATACTTCTTGGCAACTTCCTGGTAAGCGGGACCAATTAATTTTGCATCGTCTTTGTGACAAGTACGGCAATCAGATGCCTCAATCAATGCCTTACCATCTTTCTTCGCAACCGCTGGCGCTTCAGCTGGAGCAGCTGGTTCTACCGTTGCATTGCTGATGGGTTTTGTTTCTGCAGTTTCTGTGCTCTCACCACCGCAAGCATACAAGCCAGCTGCAATCACCATTGTTAAAAGTACCTTTTTCATTTTCAAGTTTTTGGGTTTATTTGTTTTTTAAATGCCTAAAATTTTCTTGTTGAATGCCTCGTCACTTCCAGTTCCGGCAAAATCATCAAATGCTTTTTCGGTAACACGAATGATCTTGTCTTTGATAAACACAGCACCTTCTTTGGCACCATCTTCAGGATGCTTGATGGCACATTCCCACTCCATTACCGCCCATCCACTGTAATCATATGCAGATAACTTACTAAAGATAGATGAGAAATCAACCTGACCATCTCCCAATGAACGGAACCTACCGGCTCTGTTGATCCAACTTTGGTATCCACCATAAACACCCTGCTTGCCAGTCGGATTGAACTCGGCATCCTTTACATGGAACATTTTGATGCGCTCATGGTAATGGTCTATATAAGTAAGGTAATCCAAACATTGTAAAACAAAGTGACTTGGATCGTACAATAAACAAGCTCTTTTGTGGTTGTTCACCTTTTCAAGGAACATCTCATAAGAAACACCATCGTGTAAATCTTCTCCTGGATGTATCTCATAGCAGAGGTCAACCCCATGCTCATCAAACACATTCAAGATGGGTAACCAACGGTTGGCCAACTCGGTAAAACCGGTTTCTACCAGCCCTGCAGGTCTTTGTGGCCATGGATAGACCGTATGCCAAAGCAAAGCACCGCTAAAAGTCGCATGAGCATTTAAGCGGAGATTAGCAGACGCTTTCGCCGCATATTTGAGCTGTTGGACCGCCCACTCTGTCCTTGCCCTGCTATTTCCTCTAACACTTTCAGGAGCAAATCCATCAAATTGTGCATCGTAGGCGGGGTGAACGGCAACCAGCTGACCTTGTAGGTGGGTAGATAATTCAGTGATCTGTAAACCCGCTTCCTCAACAATTCCTCTGATTTCATCTGCATAAGTCTGGCTTTCTGCTGCCTTTTGCAGATCGATGCATCTTGGGTCCCAGCTAGGGATTTGTACGCCCACAAAACCCAGAGAGGCTGCCCATTTGCAAATGGAAGAAAGGTTATTAA
The DNA here is from genome assembly GCA_046303455.1 of Chitinophagaceae bacterium. Classification (GTDB taxonomy): domain Bacteria; phylum Bacteroidota; class Bacteroidia; order Chitinophagales; family Chitinophagaceae; genus Pollutibacter. Next base: position 6,020 of record JBKCGF010000108.1, read on the forward strand.
AAGGAGGTTGATCACCCATGAACTGGGCAAGGAAAATACCGGGACCTTTTATTGTTTTCATTTTTGTATAATTAAATTACACCGTGTGGGGTGTCCATTTTTGTTCTGATTGTGAAGAAAGCACCACATTATCGATGAAAGCCATACCCCTGATACCGTCTTCTACGCCAGGGAAATCCAACATTTCAGGAGTTGCCTCTTTGCCATCCATCTTTGCGCCTAGTGTAAGGGCAAAATTTCTATAGATATTGGCAAATGCCTCTAGATATCCTTCTGGGTGTCCGCCCGGCGTTCTGGAATTATGTACTGCAAAAGAGGATAGCCTATCCGCATAATTTCCACCAGCCCTGAATATTTGGGTAGGTTGATCCAACCATTTTACCAACATGGTATTGGGTTCGTGTTGTGCCCATTCCAATCCGCCTTTCTCTCCATATACACGAATCTTGATTCCGTTTTCTTCACCAGCTGCTACCTGAGATGCCATCAAGACACCTGCTGCGCCGTTTTCAAATTTCAATAAAACGTTTCCATCATCATCCAGCATTCTTCCTTCCACCATCACATTTAAATCTGCACAGATATGTGAAATTTTTTGTCCACTTACGTATTCCGCCAAATGCGCACAGTGTGTACCGATATCCCCCATACAACCACTCTTACCACTGCGCTTAGGATCTGTTCTCCATGCTGCTTGGGCATTGCCTTCACGCTCTGATAATTTACTCAACCATCCTTGAGGATATTCAACCCATACTTTTCTGATCTTACCCAATGTGCCTTCTTTGATCATTTGTTTGGCTTGTTTCACCAATGGATAACCAGAGTAGGTATGTGTGAGACAGAGTATGCGCCCTGTTGCTTCTTGTATTTTTTTCAATTCTTTTGCTTCGTCCAATGTAAAGGCAATTGGTTTTTCAATAACCACATGAAAACCATGTTCCATCGCCATTTTGGCTGGTGCGAAGTGTGCAAAGTTGGGTGTTACGATGGTTACAAAATCCATGCGAACATCTTCCGGCAATGCAATTTCTTCTTTGATCATTTCTTCAAAAGTGAGATACGTGCGACCTTCTGGAAGGAACAACATTTTACCTGAATCTTTTGCGATTTCAGGATTGATGCTAAGTGCGCCACAAACCAATTCAATAAGTCCATCGATACCTGCTGCATGACGATGAATGGCGCCGATGAATGCATCTTTGCCTCCGCCAACCATGCCCATTCTAAGTTTCCTGTTCATGATGTTTTGTTGAAAATTATTCTGAAAAATAGGAGTTTTAAAAATACAAAAAAGAAGGGGACTTTCGTCCCCTTCCACTTTAAAATTTATAGCGGTTTTACGCTGCTTGTTTTTTCTTTCCTGTAAAATACAACAAAGCAAAAGCGACAATCAAAATACCCGGGAAGATCAACATGTTCGATAGCGTTGCTTGTCCCGCTGCTAGATCAGCAGCATCACCAACCAATCCGGTTGCTTCAGCAGCAACCTTGTTGTCTTTGATCCATCCACCAATGATGGGCTGGAACATTGAAGAAGAGAACATGCCTATACCACCCATGATGGATAAACCTAGTGCTCCTGTTTGTGGCAGGTGTTGTCCTACATATCCCAACATGTTGGGCCAGAAATAACAGATACCCAGTGCATAGAAAATAGCAGCAACATAGAGCATATTACCAGACATGGTGCTAAGCATATAGATACCTAATAATCCAAAAACAGCTGAGCCCAACAACACACCTGCGGTATTGAGTTTTTCAACCAATGGTCCGGCGAAATAGCGACCAACCGCCATCAGTCCTGTTACCAATGCAAGAATCAACATAGGACTAGCACCGGCTTTTGCAAGAATGGGACCAACCCATTGTTGAGGACCAAATTCTGATATAGCAGTTAATGCCATACAAGCAGCCATAAACAAATACAAAGGATTCAACATGGCTTTGAAACTGGCCAATGGAGAACTTGCATCTGCCTTAGGTTGAGGAAATGCTTGTCCCCAGAACATGATAGCATAAATAATGGTTGGAATCATGATGATCCAGATCTGTGCCTGCCAATGAAACGCAGCATCAGTCATGAATTTTGAGATCAATGAACCCAAAACAATCCCACCAGGGAACCACATGTGGAACTTGTTCAGTTTGCTATGGAACTCATTACCAGAATAAGAATCAGCAATCATTGGATTACAAGCTGCTTCTGTACATCCGTTACCAATTCCAATAAATAAAGTAGAGATCAATAATACATTATAGCTGCTGGCATAGATGGTTGTAAGAATACCGATAGCGTGAGCGAGGAAAGCAACCTGCATGATGATTTTTGGTCCGATTTTAGCGTAGAAAATACCAAAGAAAATCATCGAAATCGGAAAACCTAAAAACCACATGGAGTTGATGGTTCCCAGTTGAACAGTATCAAGATTCAATTCTGTACCCAATTGAGTAAGAATACCGGCACGAATACTGAAAGAAAAAGCAGTGGTGATAAGCGCAAAGCAGCTTGCCCAAAACAAGCGGTTTGCATTAATCGTTTGGTTCATTTTTTGTTGGTTTGGTTAATACGAGTAAAGCAATCTAACTGTGATTGAAACTAAAAAATATTGGTCGTACAACCAAAAATCATTCTTGGTATAAATCGAAACAAAAAAGCTCTTGCGTATATTCGTAAAAATCAATTTACGATGCCAGAATCAAATGTTTTTGATGCTATTGTTGTCGGCTCCGGTATCAGTGGAGGTTGGGCAGCAAAAGAACTTACCGAAAAGGGTTTAAAAGTGATTATGCTTGAGCGTGGAAGAAATATCGAACACGTAAAAGACTATACCAATGCAACCAAGGATCCATGGGAGTTTCCACATCGTGGTGGACGCACACAACAAATGATCAAAGACTATCCAGTTTTAAAAAGAGATTATCCGCTTAATGAAACCAATCTTGATTACTGGGCAAAAGACAGTGATTGTCCGTATACCGAAGTAAAGCGATTCGACTGGTTCAGGGGATACCAAGTGGGTGGAAGATCACTGATGTGGGGTCGTCAAAGTTACCGCTGGAGTGAAGTTGATTTTGAAGCCAATGCAAAAGAAGGTATTGGAACAGATTGGCCTATTCGTTACAAAGATCTTGCTGCTTGGTACGACTATGTAGAAACCTTTGCTGGTATCAGTGGATCTAAAGAAGGTCTTTCCATTCTACCAGATGGTAAGTTCATGCCAGCCATGGAATTGAACTGTGTAGAGAAAGATGTACAAGCTAGAATTCGCAATCATTATAAAGGTGATAGACATTTGTTCATCGGACGCGTTGCTAATATCACGCAACCACTTCCTGGAAGAACCAATTGTCAGTACCGCAACAAATGCTGGCTAGGTTGTCCGTTTGGCGGATATTTCAGTACTCAATCTTCTACACTTCCTGCTGCAATGGCAACCGGCAACTTAACACTAAGGCCTTTCTCTATTGTTACAAAAGTGTTGTACGACAAAGACACTCAAAAAGCAATTGGTGTTGAGGTGTTGGATAGTGAAACCAAGCAGACATATGAGTACAAAGCCAAGATTGTTTTCTTAAATGCATCAACATTGAACTCTACTTGGATTCTGTTGAATTCAGCTAACGATGTTTTCCCTGAAGGTTTGGGAAGTTCAAGCGGACAACTCGGACACAACCTCATGGACCATCATCTTGGTGTGAGAATCAATGGTAGTTATGAAGGGTATGAGGACAAATACTACTATGGAAGAAGACCTAATGGATTTTATATTCCTCGTTTTAGAAACGTAGGAGATGATAAACGTGATTACTTGCGTGGATTCGGCTATCAAGGAGCAGGAAGCAGAGAAGGATGGAACCGCAATGTTGCTGAATTCAATATCGGTGTTGAATTAAAAGAAATGCTTACAGAACCAGGTGGATGGCAAGTGGGCATGGGTGGTTTTGGTGAAATTTTACCTTACCACGAGAACAAGGTTACGTTGGATAAAACCAAAAAAGATAAGTGGGGACTAAATGTTTTGGCCATCGACTGTGAGTTGAAAGACAATGAACTCAAGATGCGTAAAGACATGTTGAATGATGGTATTGAAATGCTTGAAGCTGCTGGCGTAAAGAATGTAAAAGGAACAGATGGGGATGGTACACCAGGACGCGGTATTCACGAAATGGGACCAGCAAGAATGGGAACAGATCCTAAGAACTCTGTCCTCAATAAATACAACCAGGTTTGGGATGCAAAAAATGTATTTGTAACCGACGGAGCTTGTATGACCTCTGCTTCTTGTGTGAATCCATCACTCACGTATATGGCATTGACGGCTAGAGCAGT
>JBKCGF010000109.1:0-5106 GCA_046303455.1 Chitinophagaceae bacterium
AAAATGGACAATATATCGGATGTTCGGAATGTCCAGACCACGTGCTGCAAGATCAGTAGTCACCAAAAGATTGGATGTGCCATTTCTGAATTTACACAAAGCAATGTCGCGCTCTTGCTGTTCCATCGCACCATGGTAAAACACATTTATAATTCCTTTGTCTTTGAGAAATTGGCTGACTTCCTCTACAAATTCCCTTTGGTTACAAAAAACAATAGTAGATCGATTACCCAGTGTGCAAATTAGTTTGAACAGTGTTTTTAATTTGTCGGCGTCAGCACTTTTAACCATTTGAACGGCCAAGGCTTCTGACTTCTCTCCTGTCAGGAAATTAATTTCAACTTTATTTTTCAGTCCGACAAATTCTGGTATCTCGACTGCCTCCGTAGCGGAAGTCAGGATACGTTTCTTTAGTGCAGGCAGCGATTGAATAATGAAAGACATTTCTGCTTCAAATCCCTGTTCCAGTGATTTATCAAATTCATCTAACACCAAAGTCTCGATATGGGTCGTAACGATATTTCCTCTTCTTATATGATCGGCAAGTCTACCTGGGGTTCCAACTATCAATGCTGGCGCCTGCTTCAAGTTGTTTTCTTCCGTCTCCCTCAAGTGCCCACCATAGCAACAGGTAATCTTGAAGCCAGTCCCCATTTTCTTGAACACCTGCTCAATTTGTAAAGCAAGCTCACGAGAAGATACTACAATTAATGCCTGACACACAGGCTTAGTCTTGTTCAACAATTGCGCGACAGGAAGCAAAAAAGCCAGGGTCTTTCCAGAGCCAGTATCTGCCAACAATACCACGGAGTCATTTGATGTATTGGCTTCTAAGGAAGCCTTTTGCATCGTATTTAATTCCTTGATCTGTAAATTAGAAAGTGCATCCGCAATGGAAAAAGAAGTTGATTGCATGGCATAAAAGTACATCAATTCTTTTCGATGACATTGTTATGCCTTTTTTCGTGCCAACACATGTATTCCATAACAAACTAAATCTTGGGAACTTTTATCTTGTTTGGCATATTTCTGCAAGACCCAGAGATTGAGGTGGATGATGATTTTTTCGAGTAGGTTTATTTTCTTACCGAGGTATTTATCTGCTACCCATTTGATCCTTCGGTTTTCTTGTGCCACAAAATCAAAGAAGTTTCCACTTAATTCCATTTGGTTGATTTCAAAACCAAAATTGGGTAAATGTTGCTGGTAGTAAAAGCGACTAAAGCCAGAAGAAAAATGATATGGCGCAAAATGCGTGAAACTTACAAATGGAGAGGTCAAAATCAAATACCCTCCCGGCTTCAACAGGCGTTGAAATTCTTTTAATGCATCCAAAGGATTGGGAATATGCTCAAATACTTCTGTACACATGATTATATCCACCGATGCATCACCAAGTGGAATTGCAATAATATCGGAGACAATATCGAGCTTGGTATTGTCCCAACTGCCTGTCTGTAAACCATCTTCACCTGTCCCTTCGTACTGACCAAAATCTTGTGAAATGTAATTGAGATGACTGCACCATTTTTTATAGGGACATTCTCCGGCACCTGCATCAAGAATGGTTAGTCCCGCAGGAAGCAACTTCAACGTTGCCTCCAACCATTGTTCCCTGTTTGATAAATTGTTTAGTCCGACTGTAAACATTAGTTATATCCTAATTATCTCTGTTTTTTTAAAGAATGGCTGCAACACCAATGAAAACAAAGGTACCGCCAAAGCACCTATTGCATTCAGCCAAAGCCATCCAATATTGGTAAAGCCATACATCAGCAATACCAAGATCTCCCCTGCAATTGCTGCAATGAAGACCGCATTCCCACCTACCCTTTTCAAATAAAATGCAACAAGAAATACACCCAACATCACACCATAAAACCAAGAGCCAAGTATGTTGACTGCCTCAATCAAACTGCCGAGGTTAGTTGCGAATTGCGCGAAGATGATGCAAAACATCCCCCAAAATAAAGTGTATAGTCGCGATAGACTGAACTCTTCAGTTGCGCTGGGATTTTTATTGATGTGAATTTTATGAAAATCAATGAGTGTTGAAGATGAAAGTGAATTTAGTGTTGCTGATATACTTCCCCAAGCAGCTAGAAAAATCACAGCTATCAACAAACCTACAAGTCCTTTTGGAAGATGGTCTGTTACAAATCGAATAAAAATATAATTGGTATCAGATTGTTCAATTGCAATTCCAGAAGACTTAACCAATGCTGTCATCTTTTTTCGATTGGACTGCTCCTGGTCGCTTATCTTCTTTAATTCAAGTTTAATCTGCTGTTTATCTCCATTTTGCCATTGCAACAACAATACTTTTTTTCTTTCTGAAAGTTGAGCATGATCAGATTCAATTTTTTCAACTTCTGATTTATATGCAGTTGCTTTAAGTTTATCGACTGCCATTTGGTTGAAAAATATTGGCGAGGTATTGAACATGTAGAACACAAAAACCAATACACCTATTAAAAGAATAAAGTATTGCATTGGAATTTTTACAATGCCATTCATAATTAATCCAATGCGGCTCTCTCTGATTGAACTACCAGTAAGATAACGACCAACCTGACTTTGGTCTGTCCCGAAATAAGATAGCGCAAGAAAAAACCCACCAATAACTCCACTGAAAACATTGAACCTGTCATTCCAGTCGAATCCCTTTTCTGTAATACCTGTGGTGATTACATTCATCTTTCCCATTTCCTCTCCTAAAGAAACCGCCTCTACTAATCCAACTCCATCTGGCATCATGTTGACAACCAATATTGCAGCAAGTATTAGTCCAGCGAAAATGATCCCTAGTTGTAATTGTTGAGTATAAGCGACTGCCCTTGCACCACCACTGATGCTGTATAGAATTACTATGCCGCCCATGATTACATTGGTGACATAAATATTCCAGCCCATTACTGAAGAAAGAATTATCGCAGGACCATAAATGCTGATACCTGTAGCTAATGCACGAGAAAACAAAAACAAAATCGCAATGAAGGTCCTGGTTTTCCTATCAAATCTCTTTTCCAAAAACTCATAAGCAGTGTAAATATTCAGTTTATGAAAAATAGGCACAAACGTAATGCAGAGAACAATCATTGCAAATGGCAATCCAAAATAGTATTGCAGAAAACGCATCCCATCTGTATAAGCTTGCCCTGGTCCTGATAAAAAAGTAACTGCACTGGCCTGAGTACCCATCACGCTCAGCAAGACCATGAACCATGGCAACTGTTTGTTGCTGCGATAATACCCATCAATATCTTTAGTCGACTTCCCCTTGTATACACCATAAATCACAACAAGAAATAAAGTCAATACCAATACCAACCAGTCAATTACACTCATCTTTTATCCCTTTTGTAAATAATTGCAGCTACTATTATTCCGATTAATAAACCCAATGCTAATTTTTTTCTAATCAACGCACTCAAAAGTCCGATTGCAATACCAACAATTGCAGCAAATGCAGGTGACCTTCTTGGTTTATCTTGACTCATTCAATTTTCTATTTGGTTTTGAAACTAGATTGGCAAACAAACGGTATGCGCCAGGAACACCTGCAGGTAATTCCCTGAAAAAGGAAAGTCCCGTATAAATAAATCGTCCTTTCCCTTCGTTGCGGACAATCAGACTTCCCAACAAATCCTCTTCGCCTTGGTCGTGCATCGAAAGAACTGCTTTGTAATCATTGGAAAATCCATCTGCAAAATAAATACCACGCTCTTGTATCCATCCGTTAAAATCATCCTGGGTAATCTTATTCGGAAAATTCAACAGCGGATGATTCGGGTCGACGAACTTAACCGCAGCGTCTTCTTCTGTTATCCTTCCTCTTGAAATAGCAAAAGGCTTTGGTCCGATTTTCATTTTAGCAAGCGGACCAGCAAAACTATTGGTATTGTATTGAACCACCATATTACCGCCTTCGTTCACATAAGCCATCAAGATTGCATGCTTCTCATTCAGCCACTCGTTTACATTATAGGCTCTTACACCGACTACTATCGCATCAAATTGCTTTAGCTTTTCAGCATAGATATCATTTTTGCCCAACTCCACCACTTCAAAACCCATCATCTCTAATGCAGAAGGCACTTTGTCTCCAGCACCAACCAAATACCCAATCTTCTTACCAGTGGTTTTTAGGTTTGTTGGCAAGACTATTTGTTTATTGTCGGCATAATAAAGCAAAGAAGGAATATGCTCGTATTCAATTTCATGCATAACCGTATTCTTATCTTCTTTACCTGGAACAACATATACAGGATGGAAGAACTCTCCTATTGCAGGATTGACAAATCTGTATTGCACTGGCTGCAACACTTCAAGGTTTTCTCCTTGAACATTCAGTTTAACATGTACTTGGAAGGTCGGCTTGTTTTCTGCATCACCAATCAATGTTTGATCATTCACATTGAAAAATCCCGTATTCATTTCATTTACCAACCAATAAGGTTGTGTAGGTTTTTCGGATGCAGAAATAGGCAAAGAAAAAATCTGAACCCAGTTGCTGTTTTTCTTCAATTGCGTTTGCTCTTGCGCAACAATACCATTCAAACTTGCTTCCTGCATTTTCACATCCGCACCAGAGCGGTTGTTGATGGTAAGTGAGATTTGTAAGGTATCCCCCTGTTTGATTTGTTTTTTATTCGCTAATGCTTCGATGTGTAGTCCGCTGCACATTACTATCAGCTGATCGACTTCTTTGCTTTTGATTTTTTTCCAATAGGAATCGTTAATGTTGTTCAATTCTTTTTTGATGGCAATCAATTTTGCAATGGCATTTTCAGGATGCTGTGGATCAAAGGACGCAACCAATGCATCGACTTGCTTTGAAATTACATCCCCACCCTTTACACGGTTCCAAGACTGGTCAATGCCATCCATTGGATCTTTCTCGGCTTTGTCGCCAAGTATAGGTATAAAATATTCTGTGGATGTACCTCTTGTGGATGCTGAGCCAAAGCCTTGGCTTCTGTGTTGGCTTCTACTTTCAGCTGCAATTTCACCAATACTTTTTCCAAGCAATGGGATGTATTGTCCCACTTCTATTTTCATTTGGTTTTCGGCAGTCGTGTTGGTAGTGCCAAAACTAAATGTGTT
>JBKCGF010000110.1:0-2826 GCA_046303455.1 Chitinophagaceae bacterium
CCAATAAACAGATCATCACGACCATCACCGTTAACATCTGCAACAGCTGCACGTGGACCTTCCCTTGAAATGAGGCGAGGAATATTTCTTTCCTGATATATATCAACATAATTGTCCTCTACAGGTATCTCCAATACTCCCGCAGACACAGTTGTAAATATAGCTGTAGCTTTTTCTGGCTGAACAAAAACAGGATATTCTTTCGAATAAATAAAACGATACAGTGAATCAGCTTTTATATTGGTGATGGTTCTGTAAGTTGAATTAGGCCAATAGATTTTCAGAGAATCTATTTTAGGATTATTACCTAATCCGAATATAATTTTCAAATCTACAGACGATTGAAAACCCCTATTGGGGATGAGTTCACGAGTCTGTTTTGTTCCATTTTGATAGAGCTCCACTTTTGAGCCAATTGCAAATCGATTGGGAGCAATTCCTTCCAATTGAATACCTATATAATGGTGTTTATTGATTTCCCTACTGTTGTTTTTGTAGATGAAAGCAGGCTGGTTAAGATTGTTTACAATCAAATCCAGATCACCGTCATTGTCGAGGTCGCCATAAGCTGCTCCATTGGAAAAAGAAGCAGTAGTGATTCCAGTAGAATCTCCTGCATCATTGAACTTAAACTCACCTTTATTGAGGAACAATTTATTTTTGATGGGACGAGAAGGCATTTTCTTGATTACCTCTTCTACTTCTTCTTTTTCACCAGTTACCACCATACGTTGCACGACTTCATCAGCAAAAAAATCAATGAAGTCCTGATCGGTAAGATCATGATAGATGCCATTACAAACATAGATATCTTTTAAGCCATCGTTATCTACATCAAACAATAAAGCTCCCCAGCTCCAATCTGATGCAGCAACACCACCATAGTGCGCAACATCACTGAATACTCCATTACCATTGTTTTTTTGCAAAGTGTTTTGCATGTATTGGTAATAGAAGTCCGATTTTATTTTATATTTAAACACATCATAACTTTCAAATGATGTTGTCATTTTTAATCTTTTGTCGTCATCAGGCAACATTTCAGTAACAAATATTTCGTTCTCACCATCATTATTCAAATCAGCCATATCTGCACCCATTGAAGAGTGACTCAGATGCTGAACACGTTGCGTCAGTTCATCTTTAAATGTTCCATCACCTTGGTTGATGTATAAATAATCTCTTTCAAAGAAATCATTGCTTACATAAATATCTGGCCTTAGGTCACCGTTTACATCGCCCACAGTAACACCCAGACCAAAACCAATAAGACTACCATAAATACCAGCTTGCTCGCTTACATCAGTAAATTTTCCGCCATCGTTGCGAAGTAATTTATCGCCACCACCTTTGAGCTCTTCAGCTACGGGCCAATCTTTAGCCCTTAAATCACGTTTGTTAGAATAGTTAAGTGTATTGACAGGTATAAAACTATTGTTGAGGATATAGCAATCTAAATCACCATCAGCATCGTAATCGAAGAAAGCAGCGTGGGTAGTAAAGCCATCATCATTTAACCCATATGCTGCTGCCTGTTCGGTAAAATGCATTTTACCATCATTGATCCATAATTCATTTTGAGTATCAATACCAGACTGGTAGCCAGCATTACAAACATAGATATCAAGAAAACCATCCTGGTTGATATCAACCATTGCTACACCCGTACTCCATTTTTTCTTATCCTTAAAACCCGCAGCAGTTGAAACATCTTCAAACTTCCACTCACCTTTATTCTGGTATAATTTATTCGAGCCCATATTGGCTGTGAAAAAAACATCGGCAAGACCATCATTATTTAAATCGCCGATAGCAACACCACCACCATTATAGAAATTCCTATAGTTGAAAATATTAAACTCTTTGGTGTTGACTGTTTTATTTTCAAAATCAATACCTGTATTCTTCATTTCCTGCATCAAAGGAGTTGAAGCATTGTTACATGAAATAACAAACAGCAAGAGTGCAAAAGAAATAACCCTAATCACGTTTTTGCTTTTTAAAATATGCTTTTAGGAAGGCCTCAAAGTTACTTTATTAACTGTTAAGACTTTTTATAAATAAAGAAAGGCCGTCTTTCAACGGCCTTTCCAGTAATCAAGATTAAATTATATTAATAACCAGGATTTTGAGACAAGTTAGGGTTAACAGCTAGCTGCTCACTTGGAATTGCGAACAACAAACGCTCTTCACCAGATGCTGGCTTTTCAGTCCAAGCACCCAAGAACTTACCAAAACGAACTAAGTCATTTCTTCTCCAACCTTCCCAGTACAACTCACGGCTTCTTTCATCAAGAAGATTGTCGAGTGTCAAAGTAGCGAAAGGAGTAGCACCACGCTTAGTACGGATGGTGTTAACGATTGCAAGACCTTCAGCAGCTTTACCTGTTCTTACAAGAGCTTCAGCTTTCATCAACCAAACGTCAGCAGCACGGAAGATTACGTATTCGTTTTCAGCTGGGAACTCAACCTTGTAGTCAGGTGCGTATTTAACAACACGGATACCAGTGATTTCAAGATCATTACCAGTTTCTTTCAACTTAACTGTCTTGGTATAAGAAAGGTTGTTACCTTTTCTGTCTTTCAAAGCAGCACCTGTTTGATCAAATTGTTGTCCTTGAAGAAGACCCACTTTCAAACCAGATACATCAGTTACACCAGGATAATCTGCTGATCTACGTTTGTCACCAGCTTCAAATCTGTCGTAAGTTTCAGCAATGGTAGTGAAACCATTCCATCCACTAGGACGCTGATTGTAGTGAAGTGTGCAATACCAGCGAGACTGGTTGTTACCACCACGTACACCATTGGTGTTTTCAAGTGCAT
>JBKCGF010000111.1:0-3319 GCA_046303455.1 Chitinophagaceae bacterium
CCATTAATAATGATTCATTAAAATTTGAAGAAACCCCATAAATTTCATACCTCAATTGATCTGAATCAACAATATCTTCAGAGAAGTTTTTCCAATGAATTGATTTCCATTCTTTCGATGGGCCAATTGAAAGAGATGTTACTGCACCAGATTGTCGAAAGGCCTGAAAGTTATAAATTGAAGTTAAAATTTCTGATGAAAGTGTACCGATTTTTTGGTCTTGTATTTGCCAAGTTCCAGATTGGTTTTTTGTTGCAATCATGAGCATTGGAACATTTTTATAGAATGAGTCGATAATGGTAAAGCCTATCGACTTCAATTTATGATAAAGTGAATTATCCCTACCATAAAGCAAGGTATCCTGTTTCCATACATCAATAAATCTATTGATATTATTATTGTTTGACCAATTAATCATAACAATAGTCTTATTAGGGGGCAAAAGATCAAAAAAGTCCATTGCACTTTTTCGAGTAGTTGCGGAATTATAAGAAAAGTTAAATTGGTACTGTGAAGCAGGATAACAAGCAGCTAAATAAAAACTATTATACATCCCAACATTATTCAAAATTTCATTTCGCATCGGATTTCCAGTATTGCCGTCAAAAACTAGAAATTCTAATGACCCATAAGCAGCGCCACAGCCATTATTGCGATAAACAGTTAAATCTTTAGAAACAATTGAATTGCCTGTTGGAAAAATTCCAGTTCTTACATTTATTTGAGATTGAGTTTTTTCGAATTCTAAATTCCTATTGTTGAACTTAATATCAGAAAAACTATTCCTCAAAAACTGATAGTAATGCGACTGACTCCAACCGGAACCACTATTGGGGAGATAGACAAATGATGAATTGGCCCAATTATAAACTGTTCCTGTATCAGGCTTCTTGGCTACACGCCAATAATAAACTGTGCTGTCGACAAACTGTAGGGTTGGAGAAAATTCAATTACTCCTCCACTTGAATTTTGCTTTTGAACAATTTTTAATGGTGAATTAAATAAAGCAGTCGTATCCAGTTCCATCTGAAACTCTGTAGGGGTGGACAAGAAGCGACTAGTTGATGCCTTCAATTTTACGCCATGTATATTGACAATTGCAAATTCTGCAGGAAAAGCGGGGCGCACATCGTCATCCGAAATAACAAATGATTTGATAGCAGTATTATTCGACTCACTGATTTCTGCAACAGCAAATACAGGATCAAGTGTAACAATAATTTTATTTTGCCCTCTATCCTTCAACGGATCTATTACCACGCTCAATTGAATTGAATCTGAGTGATTCACTGCCTTACGCATTTCATCAAACAAAACATCCTCTACCCCATCTGCTTTTTGTCTGACAATCTTAACCCTAACTGAATCTCTACTAACCTTTCCAATGTTCTGAAATTTTACATCCAGATTGAAACTTGAATAAGTAACATTTAAGTTTGTAGGATTTACTTTTATCATTGGCTCCTCCACAACATAATCTGGCAAAGGGTGTGGATACAAAGTGACCGCAGGATCTCCGCTCAATAAAAGTTGCTCGACCGTTAGATTATTGAAAAAGTCGATTGTTCCAGTAGGATTAGCAATATCTCTCAAGACATTGGTTTGCATCACACCGATAGGATCTGCATAATTCTGACGAGAAATTTTAGTGTAGAAATTATTGGTGTAGGTATTCAAGTAATTCACAATTCCCAAATGTGTACTGGCCAAGAATCCAATACTTCCCTTATTTGGAGTCAGAATGTAATTTTCCGTAATTGCTCTTCTTGCTCCTGTCAATCTCAATGTGTCATAAGCAAAGAAATTGCCTGCATTACACCCATTTGCAATGAACAAAGGATATTTACCATCATTGGAATAAATGGAAGGATCATCAAGGTTGTACTCCATCGAACTTGCAGAAGAGTGTCCAAAATAAGTAATCAACGACAAGCCTTCTCTAAATAGATTACCCAACAAACCAGAGTTCACCAATTCAATTCCTGTAGGTGTAATTTTTTCAAACGTATAAATCTTGGCACCAAATGCGGAGTCCATTAAAATCGACTTATTCGTATTCATGTACCCATTGATAAGCCCCTGTAAATAAGGGTCGCCACCTCCGATCACATGAGCCACATTCTTCATCCAAGCTTTATCTGCAATTGTTTGATTGGATGATCGCAACACCTGATCATGTTGCTTTACTTTATCCAAATAAGTCAGAATCTCATCACCAGTAGTCACGGAAAGTCGACCAATAGGTGTTTCTGGAGTTGGATCATTATCAGATGACGATAATATATTGTCAGAACCAGGATTACCAAAAGTCGGAATCAAATTCATTCGCTCTGCACTGGGTTTCGACTCATTAACCCTGTATTGATCGTACGTAACACCCTTACCCACGAGTAGGATGAATTTGGGAGAAAGAGTATTAAATGAAGACCTTGCAAAAGCAATGAAGTTTTTAATTGATAAAGGATGCTTCTTGATACCAAATGCAAACTGATCAACCAATTCATCTATATCATATACCCCTACCTTGTAATTACCTCCATCAACAGATGCTCTGTAATTAGCATATTGCTGAATGGGGTCTCCCTTGCTGCTGGAAAACAAACTGGAATGTGTAACAATCAAAAAATCTCCTTGTCGGCTAGCAGCTGTATAATCAATAAAATTCTTTCGGGTAATTGCATTTACGGTTTGCACTTGATTTGAAGCAGCATTCATCAAAACAAATCTTCTGTCACCACCTGCAGGCAATGCAAATTTTAATTTTCCTGTCTCTGAATTATCTGCAACATATCTTTTCCCTTCATTTAACTCATATAGAATTGGTGCATCAGCTCCTGCATTAAAATTGACAATCTCTAGATAGTTGCCAACCGTTGATGATGGTAATTCAAATTCAAACAATGAACTTCCCCCAAAGTTGAATAACCTTGGATAACTGATTTCATATTTGTAAGCTGTTAATCGGTCGGATGCGACTGCCGAATTATTGATGATCCTGACCGTATCAATTGCACGACCAAGCAAGTTAGCTGGTAAGGGAATCTCAACGACCGAAGCTGTAAAGAAATTCATAGGATTATCAACAAGCATTGTGCCATTGATCATTACCTGAAACCTTCTATTGTTAGGAGCAATGCCATAAGCATTGATCCTGAATGTAGGTGATGGTCCACCCGGAGCTACAAAATAGTTTTGTTGTTCAACTAAAGGAGTCGAAGGTGTAATATTTCTACTACTCCAGCCTTCTCCCATATCATAGGATGAAGAATAGAGATAAGAAGTACCAACAACCGAAGCGTAACCTGGATTGATTTGATC
>JBKCGF010000112.1:0-1152 GCA_046303455.1 Chitinophagaceae bacterium
CCACCATCCGCTGCATTTTGTAATGTAGCATCTTGAATAAATTTCCAATTGGCATTTGCGGCATCCCACTGGTATACTTGCATTGCATCACCCGCTTTCAATTCTTGTTCAGTCAGCGGATCAATTGTCCCTCTGCTCACATGAAAACTCACTTGTGCACCTTGTTCAAAATTGAGTTTATCCTGTTTGCCATTCACTTGCATCTGCACATAACCCAATGGGAAGAAACTGAAATCTTCCATGGTGTTTTTGTAACTGATTTTATCAGTGAAATTAGGAATCAGGTTAGGTATTTTAGCAGCAATGGCTTTGTTGTTCATATCAAACTGCACCAGTTCTAATTTGCTGATCGCTTGTCTGTTGCCGTTTTCATCTATCACCCCGTTGTTGGTCGGCATACTCACTGCAGCAGAAAATCCATCAGCCAATACTGCACCCACTTTCAATTTACCATCGCTGATTACTGCGTTATTTGCAAATCTTATACCCTGAGGAGCATTTTTCAATTCCACCATTTCAAGGGTATAGGTCATGAAGGAATCCAGTTGCGTGATGGCCAGTTCCTGTTCGTAGGGCAAGAAGCCTGGGGCTTCTGCACGTAACTTGAACAATGCTGGGTTCTCGGCTGAGAGCGGGTTACCCGGACTCACCACGATTCTTGCAAATTGTCCATCCATAACAATGTTCTTGCTACCATTGATATCAAATACCAGGTTAGCATCTCTGCCGCTGATACTCAGGATTGGTTTTGGCGCAGCTGCATTTGCACCATTTGCGTTTACAAATTGGAACTGCACCTGATTCTGTAAGAATGAATTTGCATCCATATTGAATACAAGGTCGTTTTCGATTAGATCTTTCAGATCTTTTTTACAGCTGTTGAATGTTACTGCACAAATCAGCAAGATGGCAGTCAGTTTGGTTGTCATTGTTTTCATTGTTGTCGTAGTTGTCTTGTTATCTAAAGTTTTATACCTGCTTCTATTCTTAGTACAGGGTAATATTTGTATTTATAAATTTTATCTTGGATTGCCTGTTGGTTAACGGTGTTCAAATGCAAGGTGCCTGTAGCTTCCATGATTACATTCGGACTACCATGGAAATAAACACCCGCTTCGGTGTTGATGAAGAATTTCTTTTTATCTACAATGC
>JBKCGF010000113.1:0-1270 GCA_046303455.1 Chitinophagaceae bacterium
TCACAAAAAATGGAAAAGATTTGAATATCTATTCCACCTGTTTTCATTCTATTGAGGTCGGAATGTGTAATTCCTTTCAATTCCATATCAAAGCTCTTGTTCTTCTCAATGCCTGTACTGATAAAATCGTTGTGTGTATCAATAACGATTGCTTTTTTATGAAGACGTTGAAAATTTTGAGCATGACTATTAACATAGCCTGCAAGCAATAGTAATGAACACAATAATTGCTGTTTCATAATTAATCATTGATTGCTTGATACATCAATACTTTGAAGCGATCGTGAACATCTCCATGTGAGGCAGGATAGATATTGGTATAAAAGAGACCAACAATTTTTACTTTTGGATCAGCCCAGTAGGTATTAGAGAACATAACGCCCCATTGAAAACTACCCTCATTGAGTGGAAGCAGTGAGCTACCTTTTTCGGTTGTGATACCGAATCCAAGTCCGAATTTATTGACACCATTATCGAGATCTCCAATTTGGTTTTGCGTCATCATGCGAACACTGTTACGGCTGAGTATGCGAACACCATTGTATTCACCACCATTGAGCATCATTTGCATAAAAATGGCATAGTCCATGATGGTGGAAGAGAGTCCGCCACCACCACTGTACATTGGGAAATTCATGTTGGGGAAGTCGCGGTAAATTTTTGTACCCTGCAGGGTTGTACTTTCTGGCGCGCGAATTAGTTTACCATTGAAGCTCGAGTAAAGTGTAACGAGTCGGGTTTGTTTGTCCGCTGGAAAATTTAAGTAAGTATACTTCATGCCCAGTGGATCAAATATTATTTTACGCATAAATGCATCGAGTGATGTACCTGATATTTTCTCAACCAGATAACCAAGTACATCTGTATTCATTCCATATAAATATTTTTCACCAGGCTGATGGAAGAGTGGCGTTTTTGCAAGGAGCTTCATGTTTTCTTCCAGTGTTTGTTTTTCAATTGCTATACCACCGGTTGCACCAACTTTTGCATAGATGGCAGTCGACATTGGAGTTCCGATTTGCGGATAGGCGAATCCTGCTGTATGTGTGAGCAGTTCACGGATGGTGAATTCTTTTTTTGCAGGGACAGTTGTGTAGGTGGTATCTTTTTCGTTGTATTTGTCGATTACCTTCATGTTTTTGAATTCAGGAAGGTATTTGGATACAGGTTCATCTAATAGAAATTTTCCTTCTTCGAAAAGTATCATTACTGCTGTGCTTGTGATAGCTTTTGATTGAGAAGCGATACGGAAGATATGGTCTGTCCGCAT
>JBKCGF010000114.1:0-28902 GCA_046303455.1 Chitinophagaceae bacterium
CTGGAGACAGCCGCCAATCCTTATGCCACTCAATTGGGTGATGAAGAGACAGCAACATCTAGATTAAATCTTGCACAATCCTTTAATGGACTAGCGGTTTTTATTGCTCCGCTAATTGGGACTTATTTTATTTTATCCGGACAATCCTTCTCAACTGCTGAATTAGATGCGATGTCTGATGCTGCCAGAAATAGTTATCTAGATAAAGAAGCACAATCGGTAATCCCTCCGTACAATTTTCTTGGAGGTTTTCTCGCACTGATTGCTGTTGTTTTTATGATATATAAATTTCCAGAATTCAAACATCAAGATCAAGAAGAAAAAGGCAGTTTAAAAACTGCATTTGCGAATAAACATACCCGCTGGGCAGTTATTGCACAATTTTTTTATGTTGGTGCTCAGGTTTGTGTAACCAGTTTTTTTATTCGTGTTGCGATGACTGGTGGTGGTGCAGATGAACTGACAGCCGGAAAATATTTAAGTGCCTATGGGTTGTTGTTCATGATAGGTCGATTTGTTGGAAGTGTCTTGTTGCGGTACATCGCTCCAGCCAGGCTTCTCTCCTTTTATTCCTTAATGAGTATTCTAATGTGTGCTGTAGCTATCTATACAGAGGGTCAATATGTAGTATTGGCATTAGGAGGATTGGGATTTTTTATGTCGATCATGTTCCCTACTATTTTTTCATTAGGGATAAAAGGCTTAAAGGAAGACACAAAACCAGCATCTTCCTTAATTGTGATGTCCATTATCGGCGGGGCAATATTCCCTGTTCTAATGGGCTATATTATCGACCAGAACAATGATAATATTCAAATAGGATATATTGTTCCACTCATTTGCTTTATTGTTGTATTGCTATTTGGATGGAAAGGTTACAAACTGCAAAAAATATACGCATGAAAAGATTCTGTCTTGCGCTAGACTTGAAAGATGACCCAGAAGTAATCCGTCATTACGACACGTACCATAAAGATGTATGGCCAGAAGTACTGCAAAGCCTAGGTGATAGCGGGATAGAAACCATGCGAATTTATCGAACAGGCAATCGTTTGATCATGCAACTGGAGACAACTGATGATTTTTCTTTTGAGAAAAAAGCAACTATGGATCTTGCCAATGCTAAAGTACAAGAATGGGAAACACTGATGGGAGAATTTCAGCAAAGGATTCCATGGGCATCACCAGATACAAAGTGGGTGATTACAGAAGAGGTTTTCCATTATTCAAATCCACCTCTGCCACTGTAAAGCTTGACAGGTTTAGTTAGCTGCAGTTCCAACACCGTCATGTACTTATCCTGTACTCCTTGAGGTACATCAATGTATACCAATCCAGGGACTGGACTCCAGGAAATCTTACCAACTACTTTGTGTTGAAGTTGCTTCTCACTTCCAACTACTTTGATGGATTGAATGGCATTGTCTAATCCTTTTACCATTATTTGACCTGCAGTTTGTCCCTGCAAAAACAAATACAATTTTGTTGAATCTTTAGAGATGGTAGTAGGCCCATAAAAATGACCTTGTGGAATTCCAGCCAAGGATCCAAAGATTGCCCTTTCGTGCTTCTTGTTCCATTGTCCCAACTCCAGCAACAATTCTCTTTGTTCTTTTGGTATGGTTCCATCTTCTTTTGGTCCAATATCTAAAAGTAAATTTCCACCATGACTCACTACATCTGCAAATAGCGCAATGATTTGTGATGGTGTTTTCCAATTGGTGTCTTTGTGCTGATAGCCCCAATTGTTATTAATAGTCATGCAAAGCTCCCACCAATTGTATTTAGGTCTGCTAACTGGTACATTTTGTTCTGGTGTATCATAATCGCCATAGCCCATCAATCTTCCATTGATAATTGCTCCAGGATTTTTGGTCAACAAATTAGCACGCACTTTTTCACTTTCCCATTCTTCAGCACTGTGTTCCCAATCTCCATCAAACCAGAAAAGGTCGGGTTGAAACTGATCTGCAACCTCATTGAGTTGGGACTGATAAAAGTTCCTAAACCTTTGCCATCTTTCCGGTTGATCTTTAATTGCATACCGAATGCTGTCCTTCATGAAAGCAGGATAATCTGGATGGCTCCAATCAATTAAGGAAAAATAAGCACCTGCTTTGATATTTTGTTTTTTCAACTCCTGGTAAAAGGGTGTTAATAAGTCACGTTTAGCAGGTGTATTTTTTACAGTGCTATAATGCGCTTGCTTTGTGTTCCATAGCGCAACTCCATCATGATGTTTAGTAGTCAGTACAGCATACTTAGCACCAGAAGCTTTAATTAAATTAACCCAATCTGTTGGATTGTATTTTGATGCGGTGAAACCATTCAACTGTTTCATGTAGGCTTCCCATGACATTTTTTTGTTGTAAAATGCCCAGCTTTCGTCTACACCATCAACAGCATAGATTCCCCAATGAATAAAAATGCCAAGTTTTGCATCCTGAAACCAGCTCATTTTTGGAGCAATGGATACAGCATTTGTTTTTTGCTGTGCAATGGAATCGGAACAAACTGAGATGAAAAATATAGCGATGAAAATTCGGGTAAAAAATGGCAAGCGCATAATAGATCATTTACGTTGATCTAATATATTGATATTTTAGTTATTTATTTCTGGTTTTTCTTCTACACGCGTTAAATCTGCATAGTTGACTTGGAGTGGCATTGCGCCTAAATTAACTATTGCTTTTTTGCCCCTGATTTCTGAAAGCATACCGACTTTATTGTTTTGTGTCATCAGTACGAAATCTCCAATTTGGGGCTCACCTCCTATTTCTCTGTATTTTGAATCAAGTTTCTTTTTTACTTTTTCTTTAACCTGTTTTTCTTTTTGGTTGAACAAAAGTGCATGAAGGTTCTTCATCAGCATTTTTTTATCCTGCTCGTTTTCTGCCCTTCTCCAATCGTTTACAGTCTGCTTGAGCTTTCGTTCCATGTCTTTGAGATAGAGCATCTTTTCTTCTGAAACCTTATTTTGGTGTTTGAGCAATTCCACTTGTTGCGCATGCTTTTCTTTATCGATTTGCAATGCAAGACTCTTTTTTAACTGCTCATTCTCTTTAATTAGTTTCTGAAGGTCTCTTTCTTTTATTTCAATCTTTCTTAAATCCTGTTCTGTCCTGTTGAGCAGCTTATCAAGTGTGAAATGATTTTCGTCGACCAATTGCTTTGCACGATCAATCAATTCTTTAGAAAGTCCAATTCTTTCAGCAATGGCGAACGTATAAGAACTTCCTGGCTTGCCCACATTGAGCTTATATAATGGCAGCAAACTTTTTTCATCAAATGCCATTGCACCATTTATAATGCCTGTTGTCTTACTCGCCATCACTTTCAAATTCAGATAGTGCGTTGTTACTATGCCATAAGCATGACGCTTGATCAACTGTTCTAAAAAAACTTCAGCAAAAGCCCCACCCAGATTAGGATCACTTCCGCTTCCCAACTCATCGATGAAGAATAAGGTTCTCCCATTTGCATCTTCCATGAAATATTTCATGTTTTTAAGATGAGAACTATAAGTACTCAATTCAAATTCGATGCTTTGGGTATCCCCAATGTGAATCATCAATTGTTTGTAAATACCGAAGGTAGATTCAGGGTGTGCAGGCACAAGTAAACCAGATTGTACCATCATTTGTAGTAACCCTGTTGTTTTCAAACATACCGTTTTACCTCCTGCGTTTGGTCCGGATATCAATAAAATTCTATTCTTTTCATCCAGTGTGAGATCAAGAGGAATAACTGGTTTATTTAGTTTCTTGTTGTAAAGCAACAACAAAGGATGATAGGCTTTAACCAGTTTGATACCAGAACTATCTATCAATTGAGGAAGATGTGCATCCATTTGTTGAGCCAGTTTTGCTTTAGCTCTGATGAAATCAAATTCACCCAATACTTCCATGTATTGTTTCAACAAGGGACTTTGATACGATAGTTTGGCGGTTAAGTCTCTTAGGATTCTATACTCTTCTTCTCTCTCATCATTTTCAAGAGAATAGATAATGTTGTTGATTTCTATTGTCTCTTCAGGCTCAATAAAGGATGTCCTTCTGGTATCACTTTCACCATGAAGAATTCCTTTTACAATTCTTTTGTGTTCAGCATAAATAGCCAGCACTCTTCTGCCGTTAAGAAAAGACTCCTCTATATCGGCTATATAGCCAGATTTCTGCATCTTATTGAGGATCTTTTCAAATGTGCGACGTTGCTCATTTCTTTTTCGGTAGAGGGCCATCCTAATTCTGGCTAAATCTTCTGAAGCATTATCTACAACCCGTGCATCTTCGCCAATTACTTTATTGATTTCATCTGGAATTGTCTTTTCAAAATGTGTTAGTCTTAGCACCTCATATAAAGAACTACAATTTTGGATTCTTTCATCATCAAACCACCTAAAAATACTTCTTATGTTTTCTGCAAGATTCCTAAATTGAATAAACACTTCACCATTCAAAACTGCACCTGGAATAGATAGCAGTTTTAACTCTTTTGAAAGGTTGAATACCTGATCATGTTGGAAAGTTTGTCCGGATGAAAGCAACTGAAGATACTGGTAAGACTGCCTCAGTTCTAGTTCTATAAATTGTTTCTTGGTATGTATCCTAAGTCCCTCGGCTTTCTGTTTTCCATAGATTGTCCGGGTCAGCTCAACTAAAAGTGCCCTCACCTTGTCAAATTCCAACTGTATGTATGCCGATTCAGGATATAACCTCATGTTAAACCAAAGCTAAACTCTTCGCAAAAATAGTCCTAAAATCACTGGCAAACCCAATTAGATTTAACTTAGGGCTAGAATAAAAAGTGACAAATGAAAAAAGCCATTCACCTTATCCTTGCATCCTTGTTTTTTCTGACTGCTTGTGGTCAACAAAAATCAAAAAAGCAAGTACCATCAACCCCCATTTCAAAATCTAAATCGATGCATACAGAAATCATTACGCTCGGCAATGGTTGCTTCTGGTGTACAGAAGCCATTTTTCAACAAGTAAAAGGTGTAACCAAAGTGACTTCAGGATACAGTGGAGGACATGTAGAGAATCCTACGTATGAAGAGGTGTGTGAAAAAACAACTGGACATGCTGAAGTACTACAAGTCGAGTTTGACACTACACAGGTTACCATTGATGAAATACTGGAAATTTTTTGGCAAACACATGACCCTACCACACTCAACAGACAGGGTAACGATGTTGGTCCACAATACAGAAGTGTTGTTTTTTATAGCAATGCCCATCAAAAAGAAAGAGCTGAATTCTTTAAGAAAAAATTGGATGAAAGTGGTGCATTTGGCAATCCGATTGTAACAGCGATTGAACCTTATACTAATTTTTATGTGGCAGAAAATTACCACCAGGATTATTACAATAAAAATGGTAATCAGCCCTATTGTTATTTTGTAATTCGTCCTAAATTGGAAAAGTTTGAAAAGGCGTTCAAGGACAAAATGAAAAAACAATAAATTAAGGCCAAGAAATGACCAGATATATTCTTTTGCTCTCGGTTTGGATGATTTCAATACAAACCCATGCACAGCTGAATACACAGGCAAAATCATACACTTTACAAGATACCCTTAGAGGATCTTTGGGAGAAGGCAGAACCTGGTGGGATGTTACTCATTACAATGTGTATGTAGACCCTGATTTTAATACAAAGTCTATTGCAGGAAAGGTTGATATCCAATTTAAAGTAACAGGCAAAGGTGATAAAATGCAAATTGACCTACAAATGCCTATGCAATTGGACAAAGCAGTATTAAATGGCCAAACCTTAAACTATAGTAGAAATGGCAATGCATTTTTCATACAAATAAATAATGCTTTACCAATTGGTTCAACACATACCATTTCACTATCTTATTCCGGAAGTGTTCAGGTTGCTGTAAGACCACCTTGGGATGGTGGTTGGATTTTTTCCAAAGATAAACAAGGCAGACCTTGGATGAGTGTAGCTTGTCAGGGTTTAGGAGCCAGTGTATGGTTCCCTTGCAAAGACCACCAAGGAGATGAACCAGACAATGGAGCAATATTGAAAATCAATGCAGCAGACAGCTTGGTTGCAATAGGAAACGGAAGGCTTAAAAACAAAACAAAATCTGATAACGAGAAAACAACATGGGAATGGGAAGTTAAAAATCCCATCAACAATTACAACATCATCCCATACATTGGAAAATATGTTTCATTTGAAGAAACTTATGCAGGTGAAAAAGGAAATCTAGATTGCAATTATTGGGTAATGGATTACAATTTAGACAAGGCTAAAAAACAGTTTCAGCAAGTTTCTCCAATGCTCAAAGCTTTTGAGTACTGGTTTGGTCCCTACCCTTTTTATGAAGACGGGTTCAAGTTGATTGAATCCCCTCACTTAGGAATGGAACATCAGAGTGCTGTAGCTTATGGAAATGGGTATCAGAATGGTTATAGAGGCAGAGACTTGTCAGGTTCTGGTTGGGGACTAAAATGGGATTTTATTATTGTACATGAAAGCGGGCACGAATGGTTTGGTAATAACATCACAACAAACGAAGTGGCAGACATGTGGGTGCATGAAGGATTTACAAACTACTCAGAAACCATCTTTACCAATTACCATTACGGAAAAGAAGCGGGTGATGCCTATGTACAAGGCACCAGAAAATTAATTGAGAATGCCTCACCTATTATAGGGAAATATGGCGTTAATGAAGAGGGCTCTGGAGACATGTATTACAAGGGAGGAAACTTGGTCCATTATGTTAGACAGCTTTTTGATGATGATGAAAAATTTAGATCTGCATTAAGAGAAATGAACAAAAGGTTTTATCATAAAATCACAACTTCTGCAGAGGTAGAAAAATTCTGGAGTGAAAAAGTTGGAAGAGACTTATCAACTTTATTTGATCAATACTTGAGAGAAACAAAAGTTCCAACGCTTGAAATAACCAAACAAGGCAATCACTTCAAATACAGATGGTCTGATTGTTTATCAAATTTCAACGCACCCGTGAGAGTTGAATTGAATAATGAAATGGTTTGGATTTATCCTACAACAGTTTGGAAAGAATACAAAACCAAGAAAAAGGTTGAATCCTTAACTATTGATAAAAACTTCTATGCAGGTTTTTCTGAGCTATACTAATCAATTGCTCATTTCGAGTCGACCAGATTTTACATACCTTCTTTTCCAGTAGGGTTCATCCAGACTACTGATGACTACCCCCATTGAGGTGGAGGCATGAACAAATTTATTGTTGGCCATGTATAAGCCTACGTGTGAAATTCCCCTTCCAGTATTAAAAAACACCAAATCACCTTCTGTAAGTTCTTCCTTATTTATTTCGCGACAAAAAGCAGCTTGTTCCCTGGAGGTTCTTGGAAGATCTAAGCCATATGCATAATTCGTTAATCCTTTTACGAAATTGGAACAATCAATTCCAGACATTGTACTACCACCTATTCGGTATGGGACAGACCACCATTGATGGATATATTCCACCAGCTTTTTGTTGGTCATTTGTTCAACCTCTACATCCAAAAGAATTGCGTACCGAAAAAAGCTGGGAGAAATATACTCAATCCCTTTAAACCCATCCATAAATACACCACCTGCGGCTCCTTCGCTGTCTTCAATATTTCCTATTGCAGGATCAATTGTTATAGCCCTTACCTGGTTATTGGGGTTTATTGTTACCTGCACCTGATCAAAAAATACCTCGTTTCCTTGTCCCCTCTGCGTATAAGTCACTTTTTTGAATAAGGAACAGGATTGAAGCAGCATTGCAAGTAGAAAAATCCCTGCAATTCTTTTAAAATACTTGTATGTGGTCGGTTTTTTCATATATCGGCTGTGGAAAACCACTTCCTGTATATTGTAGTTTATTTACGAAATTTGAATTTCCTATCAATCTGATGCCAAGGTTTTCACATTTACACGTTCATACACAATATTCGCTCCTTGATGGTGCTTCGAGTATCCCTGCGCTTTATAAAAAGGCAATGGATGACAACATGCCAGCAGTAGCCATTTCTGACCATGGAAACATGTTCGGAGTTTTCCAGTTTGTTGCCGAAGCTTACAAAAACAGGGTTGATCCGAACGACAAAAATAGTCCTTTGAAAGTAAAACCCATCGTAGGATGTGAATTTTACATTACCGAGAACCGCCATAGAAAGACTTTTTCAAAGGAAGAGAAAGATCCCAGACATCACCAAATACTCTTGGCAAAAAATGAAATTGGCTATAAAAACCTAACCAAACTAACCTCTCTAGGCTATATAGAAGGGATGTACAGCAAATATCCCCGAATAGACAAGGAATTGATTCATAAGTACCATGAGGGCCTAATTGCTACTACATGCTGTTTAGGAGCCATGGTTCCTCAAACGATTATGCGAAAGGGAGAAGCTGAGGGTGAAAATGAGTTCAAATGGTGGCTGAATATTTTCCAGGAAGATTTTTATGTGGAGTTACAGCGACACGGCATGGAAGAGCAGGAAAAAGTAAATAAGGTCCTACTGAAATTTGCCAAGAAATACAACGTAAAAGTCATTGCATCCAACGACTCACACTATGTAGATCAGAAAGATTTCAATGCACATGACATTTTATTGTGCATCAATACTGGTGAAAAAGTCTCTACCCCTGCTGCAAGAGAATTTTCAGATGACGATGCAAACTTTCGAAACAAAAGATTTGCTTTTCCAAATGATCAATTTTTCTTCAAGACGACTGAAGAAATGACTACAGCTTTTCATGATTTACAAGAGGCAATTGATAACACGAATGAAATTGTCGATAAGGTTGAAGTACTGGATCTCAAAAAAGACATCCTGCTCCCCCACTTTCCTGTCCCAAAAACGTTTAAAACACAAGATGATTATTTAGAGCACCTCACCAGAGAAGGTGCAAGCAGAAGATATGATACCATGACTGCTGAAATTGAGGAACGGATTGCCTTTGAGCTCTTCACCATAAAAACGATGGGATTTGCAGGTTACTTCCTGATTGTATCAGATTTCATCAAAGCAGGTCGTGATCTGGGTGTATTTATTGGACCGGGCAGAGGTTCTGCTGCAGGTAGCGTAGTTGCCTACTGTATTGGTATCACAAACATTGATCCGATAAAATACAATTTACTTTTCGAGCGTTTCTTGAATCCCGATAGAAAGTCGATGCCGGATATAGACACAGATTTCGATGATGAAGGAAGGCAAAAAGTAATTGATTATGTAGTTGACAAATACGGCAAAAACCAGGTGGCTCAAATCATCACCTATGGTACGATGGCTGCCAAGATGAGTATCAAGGATGTTGCTAGAACCATGGACTTGCCCTTACCTGAATCCAATGCACTTGCTAAACTGGTACCTGAAAAACCTGGTATTTCTTTGAAGCGTTTGCTTCATGCTCCTTTTAAAGGTGAAAAGAGTTTGGAGGAAAAAGAAAACCTCAATGCAGACGATATTGAAAATGCGAAAAAACTAAGAGAGATATACGAGGGAAATGACATTAGGAGTTCTGTATTGCACGAAGCAGAAATTCTTGAAGGTTCTGTAAGAAACACCGGTATACATGCTGCAGGCATTATCATTGCGCCACAAGACCTGACAGATTTGCTACCAGTGTGTATTGCCAAGGATTCTCCAATGTGGGTTACACAGATTGAAGGAAGTGTGATTGAGGATGCCGGTGTAATTAAAATGGACTTCTTGGGTCTAAAGACCCTTAACATCATCAAGACTTCATTGGAGTTGATTAAAATGAATTATGGGATAGAAATAGATATTGAAAAGATCCCATTGGATGATGAAAAAACATTCCAGCTCTATCAAAAAGCAGAGACCATCGGCACCTTCCAGTTTGAAAGTCCCGGTATGCAAAAATACCTGCGCGACCTCAAACCAGATAAGTTTGAAGACCTCATTGCGATGAACGCCTTGTACAGACCTGGCCCGCTTGAATACATCCCCAACTTCATCAACAGGAAACACGGCAGAGAAGTCATCAGTTACGACTTGGAAGAAATGAAAGAATACCTGGAAGAGACTTATGGTATTACGGTCTACCAAGAACAGGTAATGTTGCTTGCACAAAAACTGGCTGGTTTCAGCAAAGGAGACGCTGACGTTCTTCGCAAGGCCATGGGTAAGAAACAGAAATCTGTGTTGGATAAAATGAAGGGGCAATTCATCAGCAATGCAAGTGCAAAAGGTTTTGAAGAAGAAAAATTACAGAAGATATGGACAGACTGGGAAGCATTTGCACAATATGCCTTTAACAAATCTCACAGTACTTGCTATGCTTATATAGCATACCAGACAGCATATTTAAAGTCGCACTATCCTTCAGAATTCATGGCTGCGGTTTTGAACCATGCAGGATCTATTGATAAGATAACCTTCTTCATGGAAGAATGTAAACGCATGGGATTGAGTGTTCTTGGTCCTGATATCAATGAATCCTTGAAAAGTTTTGCGGTAAATAAAAAAGGCGAGATCAGAATTGGATTGGGCGGATTAAAAGGCGTTGGAGAAGCAGCAGTAGAATCAATTATTGAAGAGCGGGAGAAAAACGGCGTCTATGATTCCATATTTGATATGGTAAAAAGGGTTAACCAGAGAACTGTCAACAAAAAATCACTGGAAAGTCTTGCGATGTCAGGAAGCTTTGATTGTTTCCCAGCCTTACACCGAGCACAATATTTCTTTCAGCCTGAGGGAGATACTTCTAACGGACTCGAGAAAATCATTAAATACGGAAACATCTGGCAAAATCAATCAACATCAAGTCAGAATACTTTATTTGGAGACCTTAGCCTTGTTCAGGAAATTCCACCTCCTAAAATTCCTGAATGCCCCACCTGGTCGCTTACCGAATTACTCGACAAAGAGAAAGATGTGACAGGCATGTTTCTTAGTGGGCATCCTCTTGATCATTACAGGTTTGAATTGAAATATTACAACATTATTCCTATTAACGACTTTAATGAATTCAAAGGTGCAATTGAATTACAGAAAAGTCCGAATCAGCCTTTAAAGGTAGCTGGACTTGTCACTTCTTCTCTTCATAAAATATCAAAAGCCGGAAAAAAGTACGGCACACTAACCATTGAAGATTTTTCTGGCAAGACAGACATTACATTATTTGGCGACCAGTATATTCGATTTTCAAATTATTTCACGCAAGGAACCTGCATTTATGTAAAGGGCAGTTATGAAAAATGGGAAAGCAGAAATGAATGGAATTTCAGGGTAAGCGAAATATGCCTGTTAGAGACCATTAAAAAAGCCTTTACCAAGCAGGTACAATTGACCATGCAAGCTGGAGCTATTCAACCTGAACAAGTTGAATTTCTTCAAAAGAACCTTAAAAAACACCCCGGCAGAGTACGTTTAAAAGTGGTTTTGGTTGATCAGGTTGAAAAATTGATTGTTCAGATGAAAACCACAGAAAAAGGATTTGAAATGAATGACGAAATGGCGGAATTCCTTGAAATGAACCCTTTGATAGATGTTCAAGTTGATTGTGCATAAAGTAATGCTGACTGAATGTCTTTTTATTAAAAAATGGAACTAATTTTGCATTTCACTTGATTATTAACTTACAATTTTAATACATGGCAAAGGAATTTACAGATGGCAACTTTCAAGCTGAAGTTTTGGATTCAGATAAACTCTCAATGATCGATTTTTGGGCTGAATGGTGCGGACCTTGTCGCGCAATTGGACCAGTTGTAGAAGAACTATCAAAAGAATTTGAAGGAAGGGTAAATGTTGGTAAAGTAAATGTTGATCACAATCCACAACTTTCAATGAACTATGGCATCACCTCAATTCCAGCTATTCTCTTTATTAAAAATGGTCAGGTTGTAGATAAATTAGTCGGCGCCCAACCAAAACACAGCTTTGTAAAGAAAATAGAATCACATATCTAAATAACTATTTTAGTACTTTTGAAACCGTCACCATGTGACGGTTTTTTTATTTCACATTATTCCAAATGATTGTAATCAATAAAATAAAAAGCTTTCTTTCACTCATTGGCATCAATATCCACCAAATTAAAATGAGTATTAAAGGAAGTATACCTTTTATCAAAGATTATAAAGAATTCAAAAGACAATTTCGAAAACAAAAAGATTTTACCTCCATTGGATTCTACCCTTTATTTGCAGATCGTTATGATTCTGCAGGAGTAGCATCAGGACATTATTTTCACCAAGACTTGTATGTTGCAAGAAAAATATTTGAAGCCAATCCTATCAGACATGTAGACGTAGGTTCAAGAATTGACGGATTCGTTGCTCATGTGGCCAGTTACAGAGAAATTGAAATCATAGATATCAGAAACATTATTAGCAAGAGCAAGAACATCAAGTTTATGCAAGCTGATTTGATGTCTGATCAATTTCATTTTTCTGAAAAAACACCCTCCTTATCCTGCCTTCATGCAATTGAACATTTTGGACTGGGAAGATATGGTGATCCAATGGACTTAGATGGACATAAAAAAGGGATAAAAAATCTGGTCAGTTGCCTTTCTGAAAGAGGAACTCTGTATTTGTCAACACCAATTGGTCGACCCAGGATTGAGTTCAACGCACACCGGGTATTTGACATACATTATTTGATGGAAATTTTCTCATCGCACCAATTAAAATTAAAATCATTTTCATACGTAAACGATTCAGGTGAATTGATTGAAGATGTTGATCTACATACAGATGAAGGAAAAAAGAATTTTAACCTCGATTATGGATGCGGGATATTTGAATTGATAAAAGAATAGTCGGCTAACGCTAAACATATGATAATTACAGAAATCAACGGCGGACTAGGCAATCAATTGTTTCAATATGCAGCAGGATTATCATTGGCTGAGAAACATCAAACTCAACTCAAAATCAATGTAGACTTCAAACAAGCAGACACTTCAAGAACATTAGGCTTATCACATTTCAATATTTTACTTGATACCGCAACTCCTGAAGAAATCAAACATTACTACCCTACCTCAATATTATTCAGAAAAATACTATCCTATCTGCCGCTAGCACTACAAAAATTCTATAAAGAAAGACAGTTTTCATACCAGCCGGATTTTGAAAAACTTGGTCCAAATGTTTATTTAAAAGGATACTGGCAATCAGAACGATATTTTTCTAAAATTCAAAAAAACATAAAAGCTGCTTTTACTTTAAACCCTCAATACTTTGAGGATGCTAAAGCCTTAATTGATGAACTATCAGATTCAGAAAGCGTTTCGATTCATGTAAGAAAAGGTGATTATTTAATTCAACCTTATCTGGATTATTATGAACAACTTGATTCAGACTATTATCAACGTGCAATCTCAAAACTTAAAACATACAATCAAAATATTAGGTTGTATGTATTCACAGATGATGCACAATGGGTTAAACAGCATCTAGTATTAGACACCCCCTATACAATTATCAGTGGTACGCTTACCAAATCCATGTATGAGGATTTTGAGGCGATGAAATCCTGTAAGTACCATGTAATTGCTAACAGTAGTTTTAGCTGGTGGACTGCCTGGTTAAGCGCAAGGCAGGATAAAAAAGTAATTGCTCCTAAACATTGGTTCAATAATGGGCCAAAGGATACAGAAGATCTTATTCCAAAAACATGGCACTTACTCTGAGAACAGTTGTAAATGAGTTACATTTGAAATCAGTTTCTTAGGATACATGGCAACAATCAGAAAACAAAGTATTTACTCCTCACTTTTTATTTATGCCGGTTTTGCCATCGGAGCAATAAATGTTTTATATCTGTTCCCGAAATTTTTCACTCCTGAAGAGTTTGGTCTTACAAGAGTTTTAATGGATATCGCTCTTATTTTCTCAACAATATGTGCTGCAGGCACTTTGCCTGTCGCCATGAAATTCTATCCATTTTACAAGCATCATTTGCCCAAAAAAAACAACGACTTACTTACTTGGGTCTTCGTCATCGGCACGCTAATGTGCTTAGGCATTTACCTTTCTTTCCCATTCATTGAGCCATGGGCATTAAAGAAATTCGGCTACCGATCCCCTATTTTAGTCACGCATTTCAAATGGGTTTATCCATTAACCATTTCATTGGTGGCCATCTCCATGCTGGAAGTTTTTGCATGGATTATTGGAAGAACCGTAATTGCCAATTTTTTAAAAGAATTTTTATTCCGAATACTCACCTTATTGCTGATTGGAACCTGGGCAATAGGCTATTTTAATGATTTCAATTATTTCATTGGAATTTATGCATCACTTTATTTCATACCAGTTTTTATATTAATATGGATAGTTTACAGAAGTGGTGAGTTCAGTATTAATTTCACACCCAGTAAAGTGACCAAACGTTATCAGGGCATCATGCTGAAATTTGGTGGTGCTTATTTTTTAAGTGCAGTATTGAACATTATTGCCAAAACCAATGATACGCTGATCATTGCTTCTCAATCTGAGGGTGGACTTGCTGATGCTGCTATTTTTACAATTGCTACTTACCTCATAACTGTTATGGATGTGCCACAAAGAAGCATGGTTTCTGCAGCAACTCCACAAATCGCAATGGCATGGAAAAATAATGATTTAGATAAGCTGGATAGAATCTATAAAAAGACTGCACTCAACTTGCTAGTAATTGCTGCAGGTATAATGGGAGTTGTATTAATGGCTATACCCTTTTTACAAGAAGTATTAGGCCCTACTTATGGAGGACTAACCCTATTGATGCTTGTACTGGGTTTTGGAAAACTAATTGATTTGGGAACAGGGCTCAATTCTCAGATTTTACAACTTTCAAAACATTGGAAAATCGACCTGTTTACCAATATGTTCTTTGTAGTTATTTCCATCTTACTCAATTATCTACTTACCAGAAACTATGGCATCATTGGCACTGCTTTTGGTAGTTTATCTGCTATCATTCTTTACAACTTGATCAGATTTCTCTATATCAGGAAAATTTACGGACTCCAACCATTTTCAAAGAAAAACGGCTATGCTTTATTGCTTGCAATAATATTAGCAACATCAATATACTCAGTACCTCTTCCTCTACCCATTTGGCTTAATAGCCTGATCAAAATTGCTATTTTTTCGGGATGTTATGGAATGTCCATAATTAAATTGAACATATCGGAAGACATGACCGATTTATGGAAGTTACTATACCAAAAATTGCAGTCTTTCTTGTCTTAAATAATATTGTATATTGCCGCCAAACCAAACCAACATGGAAGCAAAGTGGGTGAACCTCTCACACGGACTATTAGGAATGTTTGTTTTGATTGGCATTTGTTATCTTTTAAGCAATAACAGAAAAGCCATCAATTGGAAATTAGTCAGTTTGGGCATTGTTGCACAAATTGGCTTTGCAATTGGAGTACTCACTAAAGGAAAATACAATTTCTTCAGAATTGCTATTCAGTGGCTATCAGATCGATTTGTCGATTTGATTAATCTAGCTCACAAAGGAATTGAATTTATGTTTGGAAATCTTGCAGATGCTTCTGGCAGCTGGGGATATACGTTTGCCATCCAGGCATTACCCAATATCATTTTCTTTGCAGCCTTATCTGCCCTATTCTATTACTTAGGAATCTTACAGAAAGTTGTTTACTTTTTTGCCTTACTGCTCAGTAAATTAAAAGTTTCCGGAGCGGAAAGTGTATCGACTGCAGCCAATATTTTTTTGGGACAAACAGAGGCTCCATTGATGGTAAGACCATTCTTGGAAAAAATGAACAGGAGTGAAATTCTATGTATCATGGTGGGTGGTATGGCCAACACTGCAGGATCTGTCTTGGCTGCATATGTTGGATTCTTAGGCGGAAATGACCCTGCTCAACAACATTTTTTTGCTTTACACATGTTGAGTCAGTCGATTATGAGTGCCCCTGCAGCTATCGTTTGCTCTAAAATTCTGTTCCCACAAACTGAAGCAATCGACCAGAAAATTGTTTTAAGCAAGGAGAAGTTTGGCGACAATGCGTTAGATGCGATTTCATTGGGTACTACTGACGGACTAAAACTGGCAGTCAATGTAGGTGCAATTCTCATTGTATTTACAGCCTTAATGTATGTATTGAATGCTGCGCTAGGATATATTGGTGGATTTACTGGTATCAATACCTTGGTCAATAACTTTAGCAACGGCAGATATGAATCACTTTCATTTCAGATGATTTTGGGTTATCTTTTTTCACCCATCGCATGGGTAATTGGGGTTAGTCAGCAAGATATGGTTTCAGTCGGCCAGCTACTTGGCGAAAAAACAATTATCAATGAGTTCCAGGCTTATATCACATTTGGTAAAATGAAAGCGGATGGCTTGATCAATGATCCAAAATCAATCTTGATAACCACTTACGCGCTTTGTGGTTTTGCCAATATTGCCTCAATTGGAATCCAGATTGGAGGTATAAGTCAATTGGCTCCTTCTCAACGAAAAAACCTGACTGAATTAGGCGTTAAGGCATTAATAGGTGGTACCATCGCTTGTTTAATGTGTGCTTGTATTGCCGGTGCTATAGCTTAATCAATACCTACTTCTCTTTAGGTGTATCAGAAAACATGCTGTAATTTTGCGAAAATATTGCAGTGATGACAGGACAATTGAAAAGCCTTATAGATCTACCTGGACTGGACACCGAAATGAAGTCCATTGCAGAAAAAATCGAAAACCAGGTTAGAATTTCACCCGATGAAGGATTAATGCTTTTTGAAAAAGGCTCTCTTGCTACTTTAGGAGCAATGGCCAATTATATTCGTGAAAGAAAACATGGCAACTATACATATTTCAATCGCAACTTTCATATTGAACCCACTAATGTTTGTGTATTCTCTTGTAAGTTTTGCTCCTACTCAAGACTCTATTCAAAAAGAGAAGAAGGATGGGAATTGAGCATCGATGAAATGCTGGATAAAGTTAAAGCATATGACGGCCAACCCATAACTGAAGTACACATTGTTGGTGGAGTGCATCCGAAAATGGACATCCATTTTTTTGTAGAACTGCTCACAAAAATAAAAGCCCACAGACCAGACTTGCACATCAAAGGTTTTACTGCGGTTGAGCTTGACTATATGTTCAGAAAGGCAAAACTATCTCGATTGGATGGAATGAAACTGTTGCACGAAGCAGGTTTGGATTCTCTGCCAGGTGGGGGTGCAGAAATTTTTCATGAGGAAGTTAGAAAACAAATTTCCGCAGACAAGGTAGATGGAGCAGGATGGTTAGATATTCATGCTACAGCTCATCAATTGGGAATGCACAGTAACGCGACTATGCTTTACGGTCATGTTGAAAAATATATTCACCGCATTGACCATATGGAGCAATTGAGAACGATGCAAGACAGTACTAAGGGATTCAATACTTTCATTCCATTGAAATTCAGGAACCATGATAATGAGATGAGTCATATCCCAGAAATTTCTGCAATTGAAGACATGAAAGTCTATGCGATATCAAGAATATACCTTGATAACTTCAATCATATTAAAGCATATTGGCCAATGCTGGGTCGTGAACAAGCTCAGTTAACACTTTCTTTCGGTGTTAATGATATTGATGGTACGATAGATGATTCAACTAAGATCTATTCAATGGCTGGAAGTGAAGAACAAACTCCGAGTATGACAACGGAGGAATTGGTAGCATTGATCAAACAAGTAGGAAGAGAGGCTGTGGAAAGAGACACGCTTTACAATATTGTCAAGAAATACTAGATCAACACTCACTCAAGCTCAATGGAATCTGAAGTGCTAAACCTCCTTCAGATGTCTCTTTGTATTTTTCACTCATATCTCTTGCAGTCTCCCACATGGTCTTGATTACAGAATCAAGTGAGACTTTAGCAAAATCTGGAGCACTTTGCAATGCAAGTTGTGCAGCCGTAATGGCTTTCATGGCACCCATTGTATTGCGTTCAATACAAGGAATCTGAACCAGTCCTCCTATTGGGTCACAGGTCAATCCTAAATGATGCTCCATCGCAATTTCTGCAGCCATCAAAACCTGCCGCTGGGTTCCTCCTAAACATTCACAAAGTGCAGCTGCAGCCATAGCACTGGAAACACCAATTTCAGCTTGACATCCTCCCATAGCAGCTGATATGGTTGCGCCTTTTTTAAAGATGCTGCCAATTTCAGAGGCAGTAAGTAAAAATTGAACCACTTTGTCTTCATGGTTACCATCACAAAAAACAATATAATATTGTAGAACAGCTGGGATAACACCAGCAGCTCCATTTGTCGGGGCAGTTACTACCCTACCAAACGAGGCATTTTCTTCATTTACAGCCAGTGCAAAACAACTCACCCAGTCAACAATATAGCTGAAATCATTTCCCCTTTTAAAAATTTGGCTGATCCACTCTTGCTGATTAAGGTAGACTGTTTCACCAAGCAGTTTTTTATTTAAATCGCTTGCCCTTCTTTTTACACTTAACCCACCAGGTAGAATTCCAGTTGTATGACATCCTTTATAAATACAAGCAGACATCACCTTCCATATATTCAACACGCCTGCACGTGTTTCAGTTTCAGAACGCCAAGCATTTTCATTTTCCAAAACCACATCACTTACTGATAAGCCAGTTTTCATGCACCAGTGTAGCAAATCATTTGCAGTATTAATTGGGAATGGCAAAGTGATAGCACTTTTCTGATCAGCATCAACACCTTCCTCCTCAACAAATCCACCGCCAATAGAATAATAGGTTTTTGCAAGATGTTCACCATCTGAAAGAGTGGCCAAAAAAATCAATCCATTAGGATGGTGAGGTAAGGTTTCAGAAAATAAAAACTCAATATCTACAGAGGGATTAAAGGATACTGACTTTAAGTTCCCAAGTATAATTTTTGAGGTGCTGTTGATGTTTTCAATTGTTGATGCAAGATCCTCGACGGGGAAACTTACAGGATCTTTACCACAGAGTCCAAGTTGCACTGCAATATCAGTACCATGACCTTTTCCTGTTTTTGCGAGAGATCCATATAACAAGACTTTTACACCTATGGTCTTATCAATAAGGTGTTTATTGATTAAATAGGAACAAAAAAGATTAGCGGCCTTCCAAGGTCCTAATGTATGGGAACTTGACGGGCCAATTCCGATTTTAAAAATGTCAAAAAATGAAATGGCCTGATGCATATTTTTGTTTTACATCTTAGCCTTCAATAACTGTTACATCAAAAATCAAAACACTATTTGCTGGTATTCCAGGAATTGCAGCGCTTCCATAACCAAGAGATGGTGGTATAAATAATCTGATTTTACCACCAGTTTTGACCAAAGGAATACCAATCTGCCAGCCAGTGATCAGTTGACTCAATGGATACAAAACAGGAGTTGTTGCCTGGTCGAAAACTGTACCGTTGGTTAATTGTCCCTTATATGTAAAAGCTACATTTGTACACAATGTTGGCCTGCTGCCTGTCCCTTCATTTTCAATAATATAATACAGCCCAGTTGGATGCTTAACTGCATTGGTAATATTATTGGCCGTTAAATAAGCTTCAACTTGGGTTATTTCAGCAGCAGGAACATTAATTTCAGGAATCTTGGCTGTGCAAGTAAAAGTATTATAGCCATCCTTAAGGCAACCTGCATTAAAAATTGAAACCACAACTAAAAGCGACATTAATCTGATCACACGCATGTATTTAAATTTTATTGATTACAAAGATGCAAAAAAACAGCGAAATCAAGCATTTGCCTCATCTTCTGCTTTTTTTCGGGCAAGTAGTTCAAGATATTGTTGCTCTAGTTTTTCCCAACGAAATCTTCTATTTACAATTGCTATAAAAACAGAGATGACCATAACTGCAATGATCAGTACTGCAGGATTAAACTGGCTCAAACCTACAGCATCAGCACGTTTATACCATAATCTCCCAAGCAAGAAATTGATTACAATAGGTAAAGAAAAGAGCAATCCAATGGGCAATCCAAATAACAATTGGTATGTAAGTGTTGCCTGGTAATCACGGTTTTCCCTCCAATATTCAATAAATTTCTTTTCGTCTTCTGTATATAACATAATATTTCTCTAAATTACGTATATATGTGCTGAAGCAATCGTGGCAGAAAGTATTTTCTCACGAACAACAAGATTCATGAAACCAAAACCCAACCAGCTTTTTTTTCTTTTTGCCATTGTAAGCCTTATTGAAATCACTTTTGTTGTCACCAATAACCAAACACTTCGGTACCTCAGCAAACCACTAATCATCCCATTACTTGCAGCCATTTATCTTTCTTTCCAAAACCCGAGATTGCCCATTTTAAGGGACAATATTTTACTTGGTTTATTTTTCTC
The DNA here is from genome assembly GCA_046303455.1 of Chitinophagaceae bacterium. Classification (GTDB taxonomy): domain Bacteria; phylum Bacteroidota; class Bacteroidia; order Chitinophagales; family Chitinophagaceae; genus Pollutibacter. Next base: position 20,323 of record JBKCGF010000114.1, read on the forward strand.
TTGGGTTGGAGACATTTTGTTACAATCTCCTCAGTTTTTTGTTCCTGGCTTATTGTCATTTCTAACAGCCCATATTTTTTACATCATTTATTTTGCCAAAACCAAATCAGACCAACATTCATTCTTCAAACTTCGTCCTATCATGCTGATTGCAGTGATGGCCTATCTTGTAGAATTCATGTATATACTATGGCCTACCCTTGGCCCTATGCGAATCCCAGTTCTGATTTATGGCATAACGATAAGCACAATGTTATCTGCAGCCTTATGGCAATACCAGAAATTAGAAAACAAGACAGCAATGTTTTTTATAATTGGAGCAACACTGTTTGTAACATCGGATTCTTTACTTGCTTTGAATATGTTTAAGGAGTCATTTTCAATGGCAGGTGTTTCAATTATGTCGACTTACATCTTAGCGCAGTTATTCATTGTACTAGGCGCTATTCGTGTGCACGTTCATTCTCCATCTACTTCAATTACTGCATAAAAAAAGGGTTCTGATTAAACAGAACCCTTATAATTTAGTTAGTGGGATGATTAATAATCCATACCGCCCATACCAGGAGCACCATGTGCGTGAACTGGCTCTTCTTTCTTAGGGTTATCTGCAACTACACATTCAGTAGTAAGCAACATTCCTGCAATTGAAGCAGCGTTTTCAAGTGCTACGCGAGCTACCTTAGTTGGATCAATTACACCAGCCGACAACAATTTCTCGTAGTTATCTGTACGTGCATTGTAACCAAAATCACCCTTACCTTCTTTTACTTTTTGAACAACAATCGAACCTTCGATTCCTGCATTGTAAACGATGGTGCGCAATGGAGCTTCCAATGCTCTACGGATGATTGCGATACCAGTTGTCTCATCTTCATTAGCACCTTTCTTCTTTTCAAGTGATTCAATTGAACGAATGAAAGCGATTCCACCGCCTGGTACAATTCCTTCTTCAACCGCAGCGCGAGTTGCATGCAATGCATCGTCTACGCGATCTTTCTTTTCTTTCATTTCAACTTCAGTTGCAGCACCTACATTGAGGACAGCTACACCACCACTCAATTTAGCCAAACGCTCTTGCAACTTTTCTCTGTCGTAATCAGATGTTGTAGATTCAATTTGAGATTTGATTTGAGCAATACGTGCGTTGATATCATCTTTCTTGCCTTTACCACCTACAACGATAGTATTGTCCTTATCGATTGTTACACGTTCAGCACGACCCAAATAAGTAAGATCAGCATTCTCAAGTTTAAATCCTTGTTCTTCACTGATTACAATTCCTTTTGTAAGAATCGCGATATCTTGTAACATCTCTTTTCTGCGGTCACCGAAACCAGGAGCTTTTACAGCAGCTACTTTCAAAGTTCCACGAAGTTTGTTTACTACAAGTGTAGCCATTGCTTCACCTTCAAGATCTTCAGAGATGATTAACAATGGAGCACCTTGTTGAGCAACTTTCTCAAGAATATGCAAGATGTCTTTCATCGCAGAGATCTTCTTATCGTAGATCAGGATGAAAGGATTCTGCAATTCACATTCCATTTTATCAGCATTGGTAACAAAATATGGAGAGATATAACCTCTGTCAAATTGCATACCTTCTACGATATCGATTGATGTTTCTGTTCCTTTAGCTTCTTCAACAGTAATAACACCATCCTTACCAACTTTCTGCATTGCTTCTGCAATCAACTTGCCAATTTCTGCATCGTTGTTAGCAGAAATAGTAGCTACCTGCTGTATCTTCTTGATGTCGTTACCAACAGCCTGAGATTGAGAACTTAGATTTGCAACTACAAGTCCTACAGCTTTATCAATTCCTCTTTTGATATCCATTGGATTTGCACCTGCTGCAACGTTCTTCAAACCTTCAGTGATAATTGCCTGAGCAAGAACTGTTGCTGTAGTAGTTCCATCACCAGCAACATCTGCTGTTTTAGAAGCTACTTCTTTAACCATTTGTGCACCCATGTTCTCGATTGGATCTTCCAATTCAATTTCTTTTGCTACTGTTACACCATCTTTGGTTACAGCAGGGGCACCAAATTTCTTTTCAATAACAACATTACGACCTTTTGGTCCTAAAGTTACTTTTACCGCATCTGCAAGGGTATCTACCCCTTTTTTCATTTTGTTGCGGGCATCCAGGTTAAAAAATATCTGCTTAGCCATAAAAAAATTTTAAAGTTTTAATTAAACAATAGCAAGAATATCAGACTCTCTCATGATCAGATAATCTTGTCCCTCAATTGTGATTTCGGTTCCAGCATATTTACCGTAAAGAACGGTATCTCCAGCTTTTACAGACATGGGTTCGTCTTTTTTACCTGGGCCTGCAGCAACCACTGATCCTCTTTGTGGCTTTTCTTTAGCAGTATCAGGGATAATGATGCCTCCTGCGGTCTTTTCTTCAGCAGGTGCTGGTTTCACGATTACCCTGTCGTGCAATGGGGTAATGTTTAACTTCTTCGCCATAGCTTTTGGTTTTGTTTTATAAATAAAATAATTAGGTGTTTACCTTTCCCCATATTTATCCAAATTCATACCAATCCACTGGCATTGCAAATCTGTCAGCTAATTGATTCATTTTAACGTCAAATGTGGAAATTGGCAGACAAAGTAGTCAAATAATATGTCAATTTTTCACCTTACACATAAAAAAGAATGTGTAACCCAATTATTGGGTTATATTTGCCCCCGCAAAACAGTTCTTTCAGATGATCAGTAGAAGAAATATCAGGGTTAAAGTGATGCAATGTATCTACGCAATAGAGGCTGAAAATGGATCTCTTTCAGAGAACAATTCAGTTTCCTTATTGAACAAATACCTCGACAATGCCTCAGAATTATTTACTTTTTCAATATTCCTGATAACGGAAGTTGCCCGATATGCTGAAAAACATGCCAAAAACAGAGCTTCCAAACACCTTCCTACACAAGAAGATCTCAACATTAATGTAAAAATTGCCGGTAATACCATCTTATGGCAAATACTCGAATCAAAGAGTTTTCAGTCCACCGTAAAAAATAACAAATACGAGTTACTTATTGATCAGGAATTGGTAAAAAAGATTTATTTACAATTGGCTGAATCTGAAATCTACAAAACCTATATCCAAGAGGACTGTAGAGAGAAAAAGACAGAAAAAGAGCTGTTAAGCTTCATTTTTACCGATCTTATCATGGCCAATGATGATGTTACCGAATACCTTGAAGAATTGTTTGTACAATGGGATGATGATGCAGAAATGGTGTACCAAATGGTATTGAATTTTTTAAGTAAGCCCGGCTCTCTTGATGTAAAAGAGGTTATAGGAAATGAAAAGCATCAATATGCAATTTCTCTCCTAAAAACAACTATGCAAAAAAAGGATTTCACGCTAGAAATCATAAAACCTAAGCTTAAAAACTGGGATGCCGATAGGATTGCACAGCTTGATAAGATCATGATCAGGATTGTCATATGTTAGTTTTTGTATTTTGAGACAATTACAACAAAAGTGACCATCAATGAATACATTGATATTGCGAAATCTTACAGCACACAACAAAGTGGTCAATTCGTCAATGGTATCTTAGATAGTATACACAAAGAGTTACTCTCCGAAGGAAAGCTGAAGAAAGTAGACTTCAAAAAACAAGCCTAATTCACTATTTTTGATTAACAAAAGAACAGAAAAATGAAATCTCCAGCCATCATTTTTACAGTCTTTATAATTGCCGCAGCTGCTATTATAGCGTTCAATAAAAACACACCTGAAACATCTCCAAAACAGCAGGTAATTGTAGATGATATTACTGCAGGCTCAGCCAACCAACCGTTGACTTCTATTGTATTTAAAGATAGTATTCTTCATATAGGGAAAATCGAAGAGGGACAGAAATTGGATGTTGAATTTGAATTTACCAATACAGGAACTGAAATGCTGATCATTAAGAATGTTTCTGCTTCTTGTGGTTGTACGATACCTGAAAAACCTGAAGCGCCTATTGCTCCCGGTCAGTCCGGTAAAATCAAAGCCACCTTTGATAGCAGAGGAAGAGCTGGATTAAATCAAAAGGCAATTACGGTTGTTGCCAATACAAAAGAGACAGTACATACCCTTATTTTTGATGTAGAAGTCAATAACCCTCAATACTCCAAATAACAAACAAACAAATATGATGCAAACATTTTTTCTACAGGCACAACCCAACGCAGGCATAATGCAACTTGTACTTCTCGGCGGTATGGTATTGGTATTCTACTTTTTCATGATTCGTCCGCAATCTCAAAAGGCAAAGAAAGCAAAGAAGTTTCAAGAAGATCTACAAAAAGGCGATAAGGTTGTTACCATTGCTGGAATCCATGGTATTGTAAACAAAGTAAACGACGATAGCACTATTCAAATTGAAGTTAGTCCGGGTTCTTTCATTAAAATTGAAAAATCCGCAATCAGTCTTGAATGGAGCGAGCAACTGAATAAATCTGCTACAAAATAATTGAAGCCCCACCCAAAAAGGCCCCGAGAATATCGGGGCTTTTTTGTTTACATTTGAATATGCTTAAAATCGGATTAACAGGTGGTATTGGGTCTGGAAAATCGACAGTAGCAAAAGTTTTTGAATCATTGGGTGTGCCAGTTTACAAAGCAGATGATGAAGCCAAAAAATTAATGGCAACAGATCCTCAATTGATTGATCTTATTAAAAAACATTTTTCAGAAGAAGTTTACAAAGAGGGCAAGCTTGATAAAACCTACTTAGCCTCAATAGTATTTAACAACAAAGAAAAACTAGAGCTGCTCAACAGTTTGGTCCATCCATTTACAATTGAAGATGGTAAATTATGGATGAACAGACAACAAACCCCTTATGCCATAAAAGAAGCTGCACTTATATTTGAAAGTGGCAGTCAGGGGGAATTTGATTTTATAGTTGGCGTCTATGCTCCGGAAACATTAAGAATACACAGAACCATTCAAAGAGATAAGACAGATAAAGAACTGGTGAGATTAAGAATGCAGAATCAGATCAAAGAGGAAATAAAAATGAAACTATGTGATGAAGTATTGATCAACAATGAACAAGAGCTTTTAGTCCCACAAATTATAGCACTGCATGAAAAACTTTTAGCCAAAGCAAAATCTCAATAAATGGAAGCTTTTCCTTCGATAGCCGACCATATATTGATCTGGGTTTTTGGAATTATTCTTCCATTTATGTCCGGACTACAAAGTCAACTTCTTGCAGGCTCTCTTCAGTTTAATGAATACACCAGAAAGAAGCTTTATTTAAGCAATAGTCTTATGTTGGCTATTGCAGGATCATCCGTTTTGCTCTTATGGTTTTTTAAACAAAGAGGCTTAACAACATTAGGCTTTAATTTACCACAATTACAGAACCAATACTTTACCGTTTTCTTCTTAGTTGCTGCTTTCATAATAGGCTATGCAATAGACCTCTATTTTAGTGCCAGAAAAATGAATGCATTAAAACAAGAAGATAACTGGTTTGAAAAATCCTCTTTCTTACCAGAAAAAACAAGAGAATTACCTTCTTATATTGTACTCTGTCTTTGTGCTGGAATTTTTGAAGAAATTATTTACCGGGGATTTATGGTGACCTATTTTCTTCCATTAAACGCGACAGAAAATGAAATTCCCTGGATGGCCATTTTTGCACCTTCGGTTTTATTCAGCCTTGCACATACTTACCAAGGGTGGACTGCCGTAATCAAAATATTTATCTTTTCGCTTTTATTGGGAGTCATCTTCATCATCACCAAAAGCATCTACCCCACCATGATCCTTCATTTTCTGATTGATCTAGTTGGAGGGATAGTTGCTATGATTCAATTCAATAAAAAAAATTAAAGCTCTTCACTGCATCCAATAGGTGCACCGGGAGGTGGTATTGCATGAAGTGTTGGTTTAGCCTTTTCAGGCGACTTACATCTTTCCAATGCAACTTCTAAATGAGCTTTATATGTATTGTCATTGGTGGATTTTTTCGCGTTTTCCATCCATTGCTTTAAGACATTAACAGAAGCTACAACACTTGCTTTTGCAGGGAAGGAAAGCTTTTCATCAACACTTGAAGCAAGCATGTAAGTGAGCAATATCTGTTCATTCTGCATTTGAATTGCTGATTCAATACCAGTTCTTCGTTTAGACATAAACGTAACATTCAATAATGCATCAATCATTTGAGAATACCCATACCCTCCTTCAAATTCTTGCTGAACAAGACGATTTATTCTTTCAGGATGGAAAAGGAAAGACAACGGCATATCAACTGCTGCTTCGGCTGGTGAAAGCTGATCAAATGAAAGACCAGTCTTCTTTTTAAACAATTCTCTGGTAAATTCATAGCCAGCTGGACGAGGAGGAATGAGTGATGCAATTGATGAAGGCAATTTCAAAAATGAAGGATCCATACAATCTACAATTGCCTGCATGGCTTTTGTTTGATCTTCTTTACTCACAGGTGCAGAAACCATTTGTCCATCACCTTTCAAAGCATAAGTATAATTGAGACCACCTACAAGTTTAGTGACTGCCTCCAACTGATATCTGTGATGAAAATACACTGGAACCAATACATCTTCAAGCATGGCCATAGGAGTTCCTGAAGGTATAGATTGGATTCCAAATTGCTCAAGTGCTTTTGCACGCACTTTATTCATCCTCTGCAATTCTGTTACTACATCAGTTCCATTATCCCATAAATGTGCCTCGGGATGCATCCCTCCTGGGGCTCTTGCATCTCGATCACTGATGAATTTTAAACCACGCTTAGCAGCATCAGTCAAAATTTTATTGAGCTCAGCTGCCTCATTCTTGCTGTTCCTCAAATCTGCATAACCCCAGGTTATAGCCACCTTATCCCAGTCTCCAATTTTATTATCATATGCACCTGTAAGATCTATTTCTCCCGTCTTATTTAAACTGATCACAGGGTGTGGGTAATCCATCACACTAGAGCGGTCTACTGTACTTGCAGAATAATTATGCATCAAACCCAATGTGTGTCCTACTTCGTGAGCCGACAACTGTTCTAGTCGCTCAATTGACATTTTTAACATCGGGTCATCTTTCATGGGTTTGCCATTGAAAGGCGACAACAAACCTTGTGCAATCATATAGTCCTGACGCACACGCAGTGACCCCAATGAAACTTGTCCCTTAATGATTTCACCTGTACGAGGATCAACTACACTCGCACCATAACTCCACCCCCTTGTTGAACGGTGAACCCAGTTGATCATGTTGTATCGAATGTCCATTGGATCACAACTATCAGGCAGAACCTTAACTATAAATGCATCTTTATATCCAGCTGCTTCATATGCCTGATTCCACCAAGCCGCACCTTTTAACAATGCAGAACGAATAGGCTCAGGAGTCCCATTATCCAAATAATAAACGATAGGCTTTACCGGTTCACTGATTGCGGCCGATGGATCTTTTTTCTCTAAACGATGCCTGTTGATTACATACTCTTCAATAGGTAATGAAACTGAAGAGCTGTAGTTGTAATAAGAAGTATTGTTGAAGCTTGATCTTGGATCAAATTTGCGCGGCTTGTAGTTATTATCAGGCAACTGAACAAACGAATGGTGCATGCGCAAAGTGATGGCTTCTGTAGAAGGTGCTACAGCCTGCACGTAACTTCCTGCAGAACCATCTGCATTTACAAAAGTGACGCTGGCTTCCATTTCAGTATTCAATGGGAAATTCTTGCAAGTCGGTAAGTACAAAGCAGATCTTGTTTTATCAATCGCATAAGCACCTTGCTGCATTCTTCTTATTCTATTTGCAGCCTGCATAGCGTCTCTTGTTAAAAAATCAGTTGCATCTACCAATACTACATTTCCGGTTTCAGCCTCAGCAACAAAACCCCAGATTGTCGATTGCGCAAATGATTGCTCTACTGCAATTCTTTCTCTTTCAGAAGGAGAGATAGCTCTGTAACTATAATTGGGTTCAACAAGCATTATTTTCTTACCAATCTTTGTAAACTTCACAATTCTACCACCTCCGAGCAGACCACGGTCTAATCCAATATCATTTGAACCTAAACCAGCGGGCAAAGACATTACATAAAGTAATTCAGTATCGAGTTTATTGATTTCAAGCAGAAGTTTTCCATTTTGCAGATCAAGATAATAAGGCAGAAATCCATCTACTTTTTTCAAACCTTTTGTCTTCTCTTCAATAGAAGGCAATGGTTGAGCAAAGACATAAATTGGAAGAACAAACAGTAAAATGCTAATGATTTTTTTCATTGAATTATTTTATTCCGGGTTGTTTAATTGTAGTACCTGTCTCCTTTTTTGATGCATCAACCATTGCTTTTACTTCAGCTAATAATTTTTTGGCATCATAAACTACTCCATCTTTTATGGTGTACTTCACACCACCTTTGCGCGTAAGCTCGTTTTTGTCGTTCAGGTAAACTGCACCTGTACCATATAAATATTGTAGATTTTCAAGTGGGTTGGCATCAATTACTACCAAGTCAGCCAACTTACCTACCTCGACTGAACCCAGGTCTTTTTCAACACCTAATGCTTGTGCTCCATTGAGCGTGGCT
>JBKCGF010000115.1:0-5619 GCA_046303455.1 Chitinophagaceae bacterium
TGGGGTGACAAAGCTTTTGTATGTAGCTCCAGAAACATTAACGCGACAAGAAAATCTGGATTTTTTCAGTGATTTGAAAATTTCGTTTTTTGCTGTGGATGAGGCCCATTGTATTTCAGAGTGGGGGCATGATTTCAGGCCGGAATACAGAAGATTGAGGGAAATGATGGACCAGATTGATGAGAAGGTGCCGGTGATTGCCTTAACTGCAACCGCCACTCCCAAAGTGCAGGAAGATATCGTTCACAACCTTGGATTACGTAAGCCTGATATTTTTATATCCTCATTCAACAGGCCAAACCTGGATTATGAGATCAGGCCTAAGATAAAAAAAGAGCAAACCATCAAAGGTGTTGTTAAATACATACATGATAATAAAGGCAAGAGTGGTATAATATATACGTTGAACCGAAAGACCACAGAAGAGCTTGCTGAGTTACTAAATATAAATGGAATTAAAGCAGGAGCCTATCATGCAGGACTAGATAGTAAACTGAGAGCAGAAAGACAAGATCAGTTTTTAAATGAAGATATACAGGTAATAGTTGCCACCATTGCTTTTGGAATGGGTATTGACAAACCCGATATCCGTTTTGTTATACATTATAATATACCTAAGAGCCTGGAAAATTATTATCAAGAAACCGGCAGGGCAGGAAGAGATGGATATGAAGGGAAGTGTATTCTTTATTATTCTCATAAAGACGTTTCCAAGCTTGAACATTTTTTGCGTGACAAACAGCTGAGTGAGAGAGAAGTGGGCATGCAGTTGATTGATGAGATGGTTGCTTTTTCAGAGAGTGGGCAATGCAGAAGAAAAGTGCTGATGAATTATTTCGGGGAAAAGTATGTTCAGGAAAATTGTGGAAAATGCGACAACTGCTTAAATCCCAAGGAAAGAATTGAGGCCAAAGGAAATGCACAGAAAATGCTGAAGACTATTAAGGCATTGGATGAGAGATTTGCAGCAGATTATGTTGTCAATATTATCATTGGTCGTTTGATTCCACAGATCAAGATGTACAGGCATGATGAATTGGATGTATTTGCTTCAGGAAATGATGAGCAAGACTATTATTGGACATCCCTCATTAGACAAATGTTACTTGAAGGATTACTTTGTAAAGAGATTACTGAGCATGGTATATTGAAAATAACCAAAGCAGGTCTTGCCTTTATGAAAAAGCCAACCCCATTCATGATGGTAATGGGTAATTTTTATGAAGATGCCAATTAAGATCATGAAGATACTGCTGTAGAAGGAGGAGGAACCGCAGCAGCCGATAGCAGACTCTTTGAGATGTTGAAAGATCTGCGAAAGCAAGTTGCAAAAGAAAAACAGCTACCGCCCTTTGTAATTTTTCTTGAATCTTCATTGGAAGATATGGCCACTCAATATCCAACCTCACTTGAAGAGCTCGATAAAATAAGTGGGGTAAGCAAGGGTAAAGCGATGCGATATGGTCAAAGGTTTGTCGACTTGATTGCAAAATTCGTTGAAGAAAATGACGTTGTTAAGCCAGATGATTTTGTGATGCGCAGTGTAGTAAACAAAAGCGGAAACAAAGTCTTCATTATCCAACAGGTTGATAAAAAAGTAACTCTTGATACAATAGCCAAGAACCGCGACATGAAAATGGAGGAGTTGTTAGAGGCAATGGAAACCATCGTAGCAAGCGGCACCAAACTCAATTTGAATTATGCAATTGATCAAATGGTAGACGAGGATGACCAGGAAGAAATCATGGAATATTTCAAAAGTTGTGAAACAAGCAGTCTAGATATTGCACGTGAAGAGTTGTCTGATTTGGAATTGGAATGGGAACAACTTAAAATTATGCGCATTAAGTTTTTAAGCGAATACGGGATGTAATCAATCTAGTTTTTCTCCAATTGATTTCAAATGATTAATGAGGTCGATTGGGTTTTTTCCCTCAATTTTTCTTAAAATATTTTTCCGGTGTGTATTTACTGTATGTAAGCTAAGGCCAAGTGTTTTTGCAATTGTATCACTGGTAAGTTCTTTGCATACCATTTTTGCAATTTCAAGTTCTCTTTTAGATAAAACCGCCTGTTCTATATTTTTATTCGTTTTTATCATCTCATTTTCCAATGCATCAAAAAAATGTATAGAGTCTGAAAGCACCAAATCAAATACTGTCATCATTTCTTCTGCACCAATAGACTTTAGCATATAACCTCTTGCTCCAAGTGATCTTGCACTATTTCTAATTGCAGCATCCCTTCTCATTGTTAATATAAAACAAGCTGCGTTTGGATGAATTTCTCTTACACTTGATAACAAATCCAACCCATTGGTTTCCTTTAGATGATAGTCTATCAATACTACATCTGGCTTAAGCAGACTAATGTCATTTAGAGCCTTTACTGAATCTTCGGCATTGCCAACACAAGTATAGCCTGGTTGTAAACCAATAAATACTTCAATGCTTTCTAAAAAAAGCTTATGATCATCACAGATATAAATTGTGTATTCAGTCTTCATGTTTTGGGAGAGGTATTTGAATGGAGTAATGTGTTTTTCCAGGTACGCTGAAAAGATCTATTGTGCCCTCTAAATATTTTACCCTGCTTTCTATATTATAGATTCCATGATTTCTGGTTGCTTTATTATCAAACCCAATTCCATCGTCTATGTAATCTAAGTTATATCCACCTTCACTTTGAGTAAATTGAATACTGATGTGCTTACACTTGGCATGTTTAATTGAATTGGTAATCAGCTCGGACAAAATACGGTACAGTTTCAAAATCATTTTTTGTTCAAGAAAAACAGGTTGAATATCTATTTTAAATTCAATGTTTGTAGAATTTTTTAATATCTCAACCCTGGAATTAATGATGGACGAGAGATTTTCTCCTTGTATAACTGGAGGAACCAATTCATCAATTATTTGGTATATCTCTGCTGAAGATCTGTTGATGATATTGATGACATTATCAATTTCATTATTCAATTGCGGTTCATCTTGTTTTAATTTTATGGTTTGCAGTTTTACTTTTGCTACAGCCAATAGTCCACCTACCTGATCATGAATATTTCTTCCTATGGTTTCTCTTTCATTTTCTTGAACAGCTATTATTGTTTCCGTCATTTCCTTTTCTCTATTTAATGCACATGCATTTTCTTCCTCTAATTTTTCTCTTCTGTTCTTCCGGTATTTCAAATAATTGGATACTGAAAATATTCCTACTGTAATGGTTTGCATCAACGGGTATGCAAAACCATGAAAGCGTTCTGTTAATATAAAATCAAGGTTATTTTGTCTTAGTGCTAGTTTCAGCAGATAGGCAAAGTAAACTATGAAACCTATTGTATCTAAAAACAATATTCTTTTGATTCCAAACCGAAAAAGGTTAAATAAAAAGAATAGGATCATGACAATTACAATGCCATTGCTAATTCTTAGTAAATTCAGTTTAATAGTTGGACTATTATTTAGGCCAGGATAGAAAAAAACAAGAATAGTTCTTACAGTCAAAAAAATCAGGAAAAAAAGTAATATGGATTTTAATTTCTTTCCAATTAAACTTTTATAGGTTTCATTAAAAAAGAGAATAAACAAAACAAATCCCAATGAGGGCGTTGCAAAAAAAGTATCATTTCTTTCGTGTAGTGCAATTTTATTTGTCCATAGATACTGTAAAAAAATTCCTATCTCATTGAGCGCCCACCCGGCACTTGTAAAAATGAACGCCGCAAATACAAAGTGTTTAGTTTCTTTTTTATAAATTCCAAGAAAGATAAAACCTAAGACTAAAAAAAGAGTAATTGATAAAAAAGTGCTGTAAAAATATAAATGCCCATCGTGTATTTTATCATATGAATTTTCTGCAATAAGCAGTGCATGAAAAGCAAGGTTTTCTCCATTTTTTTGAATTTGAAATTTGATCGAGTCAGTGGATTGCGGATTGATTTCTATGGGGAAAATAAATTCCCAAAAATAGATAGGTCTGGTATTGAATTGTAATTGATCACCTGTTACAAACAAGGTATCTTGTTTTGAATCCAAAACATAGATACGATTGATGTGCGGGTTGTTGATTTTAAGATAATAGGTGAGCTTTTGATTTGTCGTATTATTGAAAACCACACCAAACTGTTGGGGTTCTGATACCAATCCGTAATTTTTATAAACTCCATTTTTTAGTAATGCGTCCTGAGAATACCAGACAATAGGCTGCTCCCCTTTTGATGCAAGGGAAATGAGTATAAAAAAGAAAAAGAGAACAGGCTTTAAACGAAGCATACTCAAATATAATATGTTAAATCATTTTTAACTCTTTTGTTGAAATCGTCCAGATTCCAATTTTACTTAACTTGCAATCATGTATTGTAATCAGAAGATACAAAAACATCCTCATCATTTGGCTATTCTTTATGCCGGACTGAATTGTATGCCCGATCATTAGCGTCCCGATTTCTTTTAAGGGTTTAGCATCTTTTTGTAATTCAAACTACTAGATATGTCGCTTTTTAATATAACCTCTGAGACAGGGGTACTAAGAAAATTATTGGTACATAGTCCGGATAACGGACTAGGTAAAGTTGTGCCTTCAAAGGCACAGGATTGGCTTTTTGAAGACATTGTTCATCTGGATACCATTCGCAGGGATGAATACGACTACTACATAAAGTTGTTGTTGTACTTCCTTGATCCAGAAAAAATAAAAGGAAAACTCAAAGACATTGATGATCCGGCTTCCAACAGGGTTTTTTATCAGCCAGGGCACCATCATTTTTACAGATCAGAAAATGTGATTGAGCTTCAATGGTTACTCGAAGAAATACTGGTTGATGATAATTTAAAATCACAAATGATTGCTGCGGTATGTGCACTTGAAGGTTGCACGCATGCTACTCAGCAATTGTTGTGTAACTATTCGCCAGTAGAATTGGCCAGTTGTTTATTATCAGGAACGGGCAATGATAAGTCAGTTTTGTTTGCACCAATTCCCAACTTCATTTTCACCCGTGATATTGGTATAGTAGTGAAAGATCATTTGATTTTGAACAAGCCAGCCAAAATTGCCAGACACCGAGAGGCATTGCTTGCACGTTATATTTTTTTCCATCATCCATTGTTTATTGCCTACAGAAATAATATTATTGAGCTTAAACAAAATAAGCCTGTCTTTCTCATGCCTGAGAACGATAACAGCAACAAGATAACTTTAGAGGGCGGTGATGTAATGATGGTTTCTCCTGAACATTTGGTGGTGGGTATTAGTGAAAGAACTTCATCTGCTGCTGCTGCACAACTCACTGAAACATTGTTCCAGCTTGGATTGGTGAGCAAGGTAAGCGTTGTTAAAATACCTGCTAAGCGTGATTATATGCACATTGACACCATTTTTACTCAGGTGAAAAAAGATGTTTGGGTGATGATGGGTTTGTTTTCTGAGCAAATGAACAACCACGATCACAGAAGCAGTATTGAAAAAAATTTATTGGGTGATGAAGTTGAAAAGGCAGAAATCATCCAGTTTAATAAAACAATGCCTCATCAACCCATTCACTTCAGTAGCTTGGAAGCTTTGTTACGAGACATCAGCATCAATGATTTAGGTTGCAAGGAGGTAAAAATTATTTTCTCT
>JBKCGF010000116.1:0-1062 GCA_046303455.1 Chitinophagaceae bacterium
GATAAAATCAGATCAAAAGAACAATATGAAGCCATCAATCAGATGATTGAAAAATATATTACCAAGGCAACAAAACTTGGTGGTTTTCATGCATTGAATAAAAGAGAAGACAGTGAACTTACACGGTTAACTTTTTTAGCACGTGACTTTGAGCAAGTAATGATGCTACCTATTACATTTAAACAATCATTGCACTCCATCGTGCAGCACAGATTGGAAGAAATGAATTTAAACCAGGCAGAACTTGCAGAACTCATCAATGTATCCGGATCAAAAATTTCCAAAATCCTATCCGGCAAACAAGAACCAGATATTCATTTTCTCAAATCTATCCACAAACACCTCGGTATAGACGGCAATCTTTTGTTGAGGGTGATATAAATTAATAAAGTAAAAGATTAACTTGAGGATGCGGAATATTTTAAAATCTATTTCGCCCTTTCGCGCATGAAAAACTTCTACGCTTTTACTTTCTGTCTCTTGGTGCTTGCCACCTCCTGTACTTCCAATAAAACAGAAAAAACACTTCCGCGCATTGCGATTGCAGGATTGGCAATCGAATCCAGCACCTTCTCGCCAGCATTAACACATGAAGCAGCTTTCAAAGCCAGAGTAGATACCGCAGTTTTTTCCTCTTATCCTTTTTTAGCAAAAGATTCGGCACTCCGCTTGCGCGCAAACTGGTTTCCAACGCTTCAGGCACACGCGCTTCCAGGCGGCACCGTTACTCGCGAAGCCTACGAATCTCTTGTTAACCAAACCCTGGAAAGATTAAAAGCGAATCTTCCTTATGATGGTCTGTTCTTTGATATCCATGGCGCAATGAGTGTAGTGGGACTAGACGATCCGGAAGGAGATTTTATTATACGTGTGCGTAAAGTTGTTGGGAACAAAACATTGATTTCAACTTCAATGGACTTACATGGTAATGTTTCAAGACGTCTTGCTGAAAACACAGACCTCATTACCTGCTTCCGCATGGCGCCGCACGAAGATGCAATAGAATCAAAACGAAGGACCGTACAAAATCTCTTAGACCGCCTCGAATCAGGCAAAGGCAAA
>JBKCGF010000117.1:0-14407 GCA_046303455.1 Chitinophagaceae bacterium
TGGTGATTTTTCCTGCCATGTTGGATCTGCCTCAATGCACATGCGTTGAGAAGCGTTAAATGCCTTTCCCCATGGTGAATGAAATGCATTTGTGGCAATGGGTACAATGTATTTGAACAGTGAAGGTTGCTCACATGCCCAGGCTAACAATTGTTGACCACCCATTGACCCTCCAATACCCATGTATATCTTTTCAATCCCCAAATGATTCCTGAGCTGTTCATAAGCTTTGCTCATATCCAACGGTGTGAAAAAAGGGAATTGCTGATAGTAAGGTAAGCCTGAATCTGGATTGATACTGAGCGGACTCACACTGCCATAACAAGAGCCTGGCATATTTATACAAATGATAAAATAGAGTTGAGGATCGAAGAACTTTCCTTCACCTACCATACCACTCCACCAATCACTTGGGTCACTGTTTGCTGTCATTGCATGAAAAATCCAAATGACATTGTCTTTTGACGCATTCAATTCTCCAATTGTGGTGTATTCAAGTGGAAAATTACTGATGTTTCTACCCGACTCCAATTGAAGGGTACCATTGTATTGATATGTTTGTGTTTTTTTGTTCATGATATTGAGTTCGATCCCGAAAGGCAAAAAAAAACCCACCTGAAGTCAGATGGGTTCACTATAATGTTTAGATCATGTCTAGAGAAAATATCTGACTTATCTTTCCCCGCAATTGCGGAGATGGAGTTGACACCTTATTATTTTTTAGGTAACAGGTTGTCAAGGCTTCACAGGGCCAATCCCTCTGCCTTTCTGGATAAGAAGTATAAAGAACTGTTGCAAAGTTAAGATTTTGGGCAATTTCCTCCAAATTCACTTTTATATTCCTTGTGAATGCGCATTTTTACTGCTCTTTTTTGATTTATTTTGTTGCGCAAAACATTAGCGTTGCTTAGGTGTTAAATAGTAAAATCTACCATGCGTTCAAAGGATGATAAAATAGAGGTAATTGGTGCAAGGGCGCATAACCTGAAGAATATTGACATTTCAATTCCCAAGAATAAATTGGTGGTGATAACTGGAATCAGTGGAAGTGGAAAATCTTCACTTGCTTTTGATACCATTTATGCTGAAGGTCATAGAAGGTATATGGAAACCTTCGGGACATATGCAAGGCAGTTTATGGGGGAGATGGAAAGACCGGATGTAGACAAAATCAGTGGTTTATCACCTGTTATTTCAATCGAACAAAAGACCACAAATAAGAATCCAAGATCAACAGTTGGAACCGTGACGGAGGTATATGATTTCCTTCGATTGTTTTTTGCAAGAGTGAGTGATGCGTATTCGATGAATACAGGAAAGAAGATGGTTAAGTTCAGTGACGAAGAAATTGTTGTGGATTTATTTAAAAAATGTCCCGGGAAAAAGATTACAGTATTGGCTCCTTTGGTAAGAGGTAGAAAGGGGCATTATAGAGAACTTTTTGAAGAAACTCGAAAAAAGGGTTTTGTAAGAGTAAGGATTGATGGTGAATTGAAAGAGTTGGTTCCGAAGATGCAGGTGGATCGCTACAAGATGCATGATATTGAAGTTGTTGTAGACCGTCTAGTGGTGGAGGCAGATATGAAAGTGAGAATTGCGCAAAGCATTCAGCAATCCATGCAAATTGGAAAGGGGTTGATTTTTATTTTGGATCATGAAACTGAAAAAATCATTCAGTACAGTAAGAAACTGATGTGTGCTGAGACGGGCATCTCATATGAAGAGCCATCGCCCAATTCATTTTCTTTCAATTCACCCTATGGTGCATGTAATGTTTGCAAGGGTATTGGACAACAGTACAATATTGATTTGAATGCAGTTATTCCTGATAGAAGTAAATCTATAGCTGATGGAGCGATTTTGCCTTTGGGGGAAGCAAGAGATTCTTACTATTTCAAAATGGTAGAACAACTGGCAAAAAAGAAAAAATTCAGTTTAAAGACGCCAGTCGATCAGTTGAGTGAATCTGCCTTGAATTTGGTGTTGTTTGGAAACGAAGAAGGACTGGATGCAGAGGAGTCAATCGATAAAGAAGATTATCCAGGGGTAGTCAATATGGTAGTGAAATGGTTCACGGACAGCTCAAGTGATATGGTGAGAGAGTGGGCTGAAAAATACATGATGCTTACTCCTTGTACTTCCTGCAAGGGTACGCGATTGAAAGAGGAGAGTTTGTGGTTTAAAATTGATGAAACCAATATTGCCGAGTTGTCTAATTTGGATTTAATCAGCTTGCATAATTGGTTTGAAGGACTTGAAAGCAGGTTAGATAAAAAACAGAATGCAATTGCAAAAGATATTCTGAAGGAAATCAGAAGCAGGGTTGTTTTCTTGCTTGATGTTGGATTGGGATATCTTTCCTTGAACAGACCTTCAAGAACATTAAGTGGAGGAGAATCTCAGCGCATCAGATTGGCGACTCAGATAGGATCACAGTTGCAGGGAATTACATATATATTGGATGAGCCATCAATTGGATTACATCAACGCGATAATCAACAATTGATACATGCATTGCAAAATCTGCGTGATATTGGTAACAGTGTGTTGGTTGTTGAACATGATAAAGATATCATGTGGGCTTCTGATCATTTGATTGATGTTGGTCCGCGTGCTGGAATACATGGTGGTACAATTGTTGCCCAGGGTACACCTCAAGATGTTTGTAATTCAAATTCAGAGACAGCTTTATATCTGAATAACCGAAAAAAAATTGAATTGCCTGTTGAACGGCGGAAAGGGAATGGTTACCAAATTGAATTGGATGGAGTGAAAGGGAATAACCTGAAAAATGTCAGTGCAACATTTCCTTTGGGTACATTTATCGTGGTATCCGGAGTAAGTGGAAGTGGAAAATCGACTTTAATCAACGAGACCTTGTATCCGTTGCTGAGTAAGCATTGTTATGACTCAAAGGCAGACCCTATGCCTTACAAAAGAATTACGGGTCTTGAGCACATCGACAAAGTAATTGAAATTGATCAGTCGCCTATTGGAAGAACTCCCAGAAGTAATCCTGCGACTTATTGTAATTTCTTTTCAGATATCCGACAGTTGTTTGCTGCTGTTCCTGAAGCAAAAATAAGAGGGTATACTGCAGGTCGATTTTCATTTAATGTGAAAGCGGGTAGATGTGATGTTTGCGAAGGTGGTGGATTGAGGGTGATTGAAATGAATTTCTTACCTGATGTATATGTGCATTGTGAAAAGTGCAATGGTAGAAGATACAACAGAGAAACTTTAGAAATTCGTTACAAAGGAAAATCGATTAGTGATGTTTTGGATATGACAGTTGAAGAAGCTGTTGAGTTTTTTCAGCATGTTCCTTACTTATACAGGAAAATAAAAGTTTTGCAGGAAGTTGGTTTGGGTTATGTAACAATTGGGCAATCTGCTGTAACCCTGAGTGGAGGAGAGGCGCAGAGGGTAAAGTTGGCGACAGAGTTGTCCAAAAAAGATACAGGTAAAACTTTCTATATTTTAGATGAACCAACAACAGGTCTTCATTTTCAAGATATCAATTTATTATTGAATGTTTTGAATAAGCTTGTTAATCGGGGAAATACAGTCTTGGTTATTGAACACAACATGGATGTAGTCAAGATGGCGGATCATATTATTGATTTAGGGCCAGAAGGAGGAAGTGGAGGAGGAACAATATTATACCAGGGAGATATCTACGGTTTATTAAAAGTAAAGGGAAGTCATACTGCAAAGTTTCTTCAACAAGAATTGAAGTAGATTTTGTACTAATACTAAAACCTAACTACTGGGCATTTAACGCCGCTGTTTCTACCGTAGTTGTAGTCGTTATTTCTTCCCAAACGGATGCTGAGTTTTATGGTTGATGCGTAGTAAGCATCTTTATTCGATGCTGTGCCTCGTTTACTGCCTATGCCATAACTTGGCCTATAGACTCCACCATTCGCAAATGCAGTTTTGTTGGCCATTTGAATAGCCATTTTTGCTTCTGGACTTTCTTCCCCAAAGTGGGCATAAAAATCTTCGTTGCTGATGTAATTGGTACTCACATCATCTATGTAGTCGGTAAATGTTTTGCGGTTGACAATTTCAAATGCCAGGGCAACATTTTGATTCATATAATATTTTAGACCAAACCCATAAGGGATATTCATTTGTGTCAATTTATACTCTTTGCGGTCGGCATACTTAGCCATACCCTGTCCTTCAGTTTTTAATGGCTTTAAGTCGACCCATGTCTTTGTTCCATCTTCAGCTTCGTATTGTGCTTGAGGATTGAAATTGAAAACGCCTACTCCAAAAACAAAATAAGGTCTGATTCTGTGGTAAACATCTTCAGAATCATATTCGAATAAGGTAGTAGGATAAATTTCTGTAACGAGTAATGCCTCTCTTACTGGAGATCTGAAATGCTGGTTTCTTGCTTTTCTGGCTTCTTCATATCCACCTAAGCCGTTGATTAAACTGTCGGCGCCTTCCAATCTTCCGATGTTCGCAGAAAATGTAAAAGAAATGAATTCACTTGCACGATAGGTTACGTGAGCGCCAGTCATGAATTTGGTTAAGGAAACCATGTTGTCTTTTAGGAAGCCTTTCCCTTTACCTGCATTACCACCTAAATCACCGAGAAAATTGGAAAAACCATAGTTAACCCCAAGTTCAAGTTTGGACTGTTGTGCATAGGTTGTGCTGATTTGAAGCAGCATAATTAACATTGCACATAACAAATTAGAAAGACTGGTAAGTCTGGTTTTCATGGGGTTGGATACTTAGTTGTCTTTCGACACTATATAAACGTGAACCAACTATCCCATATTATACCATATAGTAAAATCGAGGAGAAATGCGGTATGATCAGTAGACTTCTTCAGTATTTTTACTGATTTCTGATCATTTTGATATGAGGAATATCATCTTCCAGGTAGGTTTCACTGCATTGGACAAAGCCAAAACTTTCATAAAATTTCTTCAAATATTGTTGTGCACCAATCTTAATAGCGCAGGCTCCATATAATGCAACTGTTTCTTCTATAGCTTTATTCATCAAAGCAATTCCAACCCCTTTTCTTCTGAATCGAGGCGAGGATACAACTCTTCCAATCGATGGTTCATCATAGGCTAATCCCGGAGGCAGGATCCTTACTACTGCTGCAAGATTTCCTTCAATTCTACCTTGCAGGTGATGAGCAAACTGATCTTTGTCGTCCATGTCTAAAAACACGCAGTTTTGTTCCACCACAAATACTTCACTTCTGAGTTTAAGTATCTCATACATTTCTTTGGCAGAAAGCTCATCAAATTTTTTAAGTGACCAGTCGATTTTTTCCATCTCTAGTAAATAGGAAACAAAGTTACTTCAACTTGCTGAATGGAGCTCCTTAATTGAGTCGCTGTAGTTGAAATGAATTAAATTTGAAAGAAAAACCATCAGCAGTTTTTCATCCATATTAAACAATCCAATTGAATACCTAAAAGGTGTAGGTCCACTTCGTGCGGATATGCTCAAAAAGGAGTTGCAGATTTTTACTTTTGAAGATTTGCTCAATCATTTTCCTTTAAGGCACCTGGATAGAACCAGTGTTCAATCGATTGCCCAGATCAATCCTGCAATGGATCATGTACAAGTGAGAGGTATTGTGATATCTATGGAAGTCATTGGAGAGCGCCGGGCCAAGCGTTTAGTGGTTTACCTGCGAGATAAAACAGGGATCATTGAAATGACCTGGTTTCAAGGGATCAATTGGGTGCAAAAGTTAATCCAAGTGGGACAAGAATACCTGGCTTTTGGAAAGCTTGGATTTTTTCTTGGAAAACCACAGTTGAATCATCCCGAAATTGAGTCCGTAAGGGAACACAATGCATCGGGTAAATCACATTTGGAACCCATTTATCCTGTCACTGAAAAATTGAAAGCAAGAGGACTCAATGGCAGGGCAATGGGGAAATTAATGGAGCAGTTGTTTTTAGTCTTAGAAGAGAGAGAATTACCTGAATTTTTACCTGATCATCTGCTCAAAAAGTACAATTATATCAGTCGATTTAAGGCCTACCAGCATTTACATTTTCCTCCGACTTTGAATCATTTTCAGTCAGCTGTAGAGCGGATGAAATTTGAAGAATTATTCATTGCTCAGTTGAGATTAGGAATGTTGCGTTCATCACGGCATCGTTTTTCCAGAGGTGTGATTTTCTCTCAGGTAGGGGAAGCTTTTAATACTTTTTTTCGAGAACATCTTCCTTTCGAACTCACAAATGCACAGAAGCGGGTACTGAAAGAAATCAGACAAGATACTGGTACAGGAAGGCAAATGAACAGGTTGCTGCAAGGTGATGTGGGCAGTGGAAAGACGATTGTAGCATTGATGTCTATGTTGATAGCAGTTGATAATGGCTTTCAATCCTGTATCATGGCACCAACAGAAATTTTAGCACGTCAACATGCTGAACAATTTTCTAAGTTATTACAACCAATGGGAATTGAAGTCGGGTTACTTACAGGGTCCACGAAAGCAGCAGAGCGGAAAATTATTTTATCTGCTATCGAAGAAGGTGGCATGAAGATTGTTGTAGGTACACATGCATTGATTGAAGATGCAGTCCGCTTTAACAATCTTGGCTTAGCCGTAATTGATGAGCAGCATAAATTTGGTGTTGCGCAAAGAGCAAAATTGTGGGAGAAAAATAATATACCTCCACATGTGTTGGTGATGACAGCCACACCCATTCCAAGGACTTTAGCCATGACAGCCTATGGAGATTTGGATTATAGTGTGATTGATGAATTACCGCCAGGAAGAACACCCATTACTACGGTACATCGTTTGGATGATGCCAGGCCTCAGGTGATGGACTTTATTAAGTCGGAAATAAAACTTGGGCGACAAATCTATTTTATTTTTCCTTTGATAGAAGCCAGTGAGAAATTGCAATATGAGGATTTGATGCAAGGATATGAAAATGTGAAAGCATGGTTCCCTGAGCCGCAATACTGGATCAGTATGGTTCATGGCAGAATGAACGGAGATCAGAAAGATGTCAACATGAAAAGGTTTGTGGAAAGAGAAACACAGATCATGGTAGCAACAACCGTTATTGAAGTGGGTGTAAATGTGCCCAATGCTTCTGTGATGGTGATAGAAAGTGCAGAGAAATTTGGCTTAAGTCAGTTGCATCAACTTAGAGGAAGGGTAGGTAGAGGAAGTGAGAAGAGCTATTGTATTTTATTATCGGGAAATCAGATAGGCAGAGATGCGAAAGACAGGTTGCATGTTATGTGTTTAACAAATGATGGTTTTAAGATAGCAGAGAAAGACCTGGAATTAAGAGGTCCTGGTGATATACAAGGGACAAGGCAGAGCGGTGCTTTAAATTTTAAACTGGCAAATATTGTTGATGACAGAGGGTTACTTGATCTGGCTAGAAATGATGTTGATCAAATACTGACTTCTGACCCAGAGTTAAAGCTTCAAGATCATTATGCCTTAGCAACCCACTTGAAACAAAAAAAAGGCGCACACGCTTGGTCTAAAATATCTTAATGTTTTTAAAAACGAGGAGGGCATTTTAAGTATTTATCTCCACCAAACCAGGAATTACTTTTTCCAGCTACTCTGTCAAGATTAATAAACAGCTTTATGCTACCAGTATAATAGAAATCAGTGAATTTGCTTAGCGATCCTCTAGGTTCTGTAGGAAGAAAACCATTGACATGTACACCGTTTAACCAAGAAGGAAAATTAGCTTTTTGTTTGGCTTGGTCAGCTTGTACTGTACCTGCTCCAAAAAATTTGTCAAATTCAGCATTGTCAATATATCTTCCGCTTACATCATCAAGGTAATCTGTTGAAGTTGTTCTGTTCAACCATTCCAGTGCCAAAGAGATATTTTCGTTCATATTGAATCTTATACCTATACCAAAAGGAATTGAAGTGGCGTTGAGGCTGTATTCTTTTGGTGCGTTTGCAATTGGCATTCCTTGTCCTTCTGTTCTCAATGGTTTTAAATCAACCCAAGATAATGCACCAGTTTTATCCAGGTAGATACTTCTTGGATTGAACCTGAAAAAATTAAATCCAGCAACTATATAGGGGTTAAATCGTCCGAGATTCTGTCCGTACCTTTTGAAAATAACAGGCAGTGGGTAGAATTCAGTTGTTATTCCTGCTTCTATAATTGAAGATCTGAATGATAGGTTTCTCGTTAATTTATAAACTACTGCTGGATCAGGTTCAGGTTTTAATAATCGGTCTGCTGCTTGCACTGAACCTACGTTAATACTTCCTCTAAAACTAATAAAATCAGTAAGGTGATACCCGAAATTGATTCCTCCTGCTACTCTTGCACGGGAAGTAGGATTATTTAAATCGTTATAAATAAAGGGGAATCTTCCACCAATTTCACCCTCATATTGCATGGTGCTCAGCGTAAATCCAATCTCAAATTTTCCTTGCGCAACGGTCTGATTTGTAATAAAAATTAGTATTAAGAGGCTGAATATCAGCTTCTTAATAGAATAAATGTAATTTTTTTGCATGGTGTTACCTGATTGGGACATACTAATAAACGCTGATCTGGGTTATTTATTTTATAACCTGGTTTTCAAATGTTTAGAATAGTTGGGTACGGAAGAATTGCCCCTTCCATCCGTAAATATCTAAAGGAATTTTGATTATTCATAGTAAAGGGGATTATTAACAGATTTTAAGCGTTTAAACGCTTAGTTTTATGGTTGGTCTAATCGCTATGAAAGTCTTATTTTCTACCATATTATTGCTTGTTTTCAGTTCGTTGAATGCTCAGTCATACTACGGAGTTGAATTCATTGAAAACAAGGGACAATGGAAGGAGGATTTTTCATTTAAATCTATTCTTGGTAATGGAGTAGTCTATTTTCACAACAACGGGTTTACGATTTCCATTACCCATCCAGAAGATTACAACAGAGTTATTGAACGTATTCATGGTGGGAATGGCACAGCTCAATTATCTGGAGCAGAAAATCCCATTCCAGCCAATGGGAATAAGGATAATTTTTCGATTGATCCTCTAATTGACCAAGATGCTCAAAATAATTCTTTGTTGTTGAGGACACATGCTTATCGGGTTAGTTTTTTAGGAAGTTCAGCTGCTGCAAAATTTATTCCCATTAAGCCAACAGGCAGCGATGCGAATTATTTTATTGGTAATGATCCTGCATTCTGGAAAACTGATGTTAAATCATTTGCAGAAGTTAACCTCAAGGAAATATATCCAGGCGTCGACGTGAGATATTATGGTGGGGATGAGAAAGTAAAATATGATTTAGTGTTAGCTCCTGGTGCGGATCCACGTAAAATCAGACTTCAATACAATGGTGCTGATGGACTTCGCATTAAGAATGGAGAGTTGATTATTAAGACAAGTGTAGGGGAGGTGAAGGAATTTGCTCCAATTGCTTATCAAATCATAAACGGACAAAAACGAAATGTCAGTTGCAAATATGTAGTATCAGGAAATACACTCTCATACGATTTGGGCAATTATGATAAAAACGCTGTATTGATCATTGACCCTACATTGGTCTTTTCAACTTACACTGGCAGTAAAAGCAATAACTGGGGGTATAGTGCTGCTCCTGGTCCGGATGGTAGTCTATATGCAGGAGGAATTGTTTTTGGCACTAGATACGGTGCTATAGGTGGTTATCAGGAAGTTTTTGGAGGTGGTGATATTGATATTGCAATTACCAGATTTGGTCCTAATGGCGGTACCAATAGTAAAATTTTCTCAACCTATTTTGGGGGAAGTGGAATTGAGTTTCCACACAGCATCATTGTTGATCCAAGTGGTAATCCCATTATTTTAGGAAGGACTACTTCTATTAATTTTCCAGTCTTTCCTTTTTCAAATGCACGTGGTGGTGGCAATACAGATATAGCTGTTTTCAAATTATCTGCTGATGGTAGAAGTTTGATTGGTAGTATGGTTATTGGAGGTTCTGGTGTTGATGGTGCTAACATTGATCCAAGTATAACTCCATCACCAAAATCATTGTTGTATAATTATGGCGATAATGCCCGCAGCGAGGTAATTATTGATGAATCCAATAATGTTTATATTGCTTCAAGTACTTCGTCAAATAATTTCCCATCCATTACCAATGGTTCAACATTTGGAGGAAGCCAGGATGGCGTTGTTTTAAAACTTACTCCAAACCTTACTAATATTATATATGCAACTTATTTGGGAGGAAATGATGATGATGCAGCTTTTGTCATCGCCAAGCATCCTGTAAATAATCAAGTCTATGTGGCTGGTGCAACGAGCAGTGCTAATTTTCCTGGCGACCACAATGGTACGATTGGCGTTAGTGCCAATGGAGGAATTGATGGATTTGTAGCAATTCTTGATCAAAGTGGTAATGTTATTAAAAGTACTTTTTTAGGTACCAGTTCTACTGACATCATCTATGGTATTCAGTTTGATCAGAATAGAGCGCCATTGAACAATTTTCCTTACGTGATGGGAATTTCTTTAGGCAACTGGCCAGTAACTGGAATTCCTGCAGGTGGATACAGTAGACCTGGTGCAAAACAATTTATTTCGAAGCTACAGCCAGATCTTTCAGGATATGTTTATTCTACACCATTTGGATTCAGTGGTACTTCAAGTGTGCCCAATATTTCACCTGTTGCATTCTTGGTTGATCGATGTGAAAATGTGTATGTATCAGGTTGGGGAGGAAGATTAAATCTTTGTCAAACTTCACCATTTGATAGCAAAACACTTGGAACTACAGGGATGGATATTATTGGTACTCCGATTCAAAACTATACTGATAACAAGGACTTCTATTTCTTTGTAATGGAGAAAAATGCACAGAGTCAGTTGTTTGGTTCTTGGTTTGGACAAAGAGGGGGTGAAGGCGATCATGTGGATGGAGGTACATCTAGATTCGATACAAGGGGTGCAATTTATCAGGCGCTTTGTGCAAACTGCGGAGGTAACCAGATTTGTCCACCCAGAGGACGACAACCTGGTGATCCAATTCGTGCACCGATGATTGTATGGCGTGCTGCATTTCCTACCAATGGTGCATTAGCCAGGGACGGCGAAGGGGGTTGTAATCTTGCTGCATTAAAAATCAGTTTTGATTTTGATGGTGTAGATGCAGGTATTAAATCATTTATTGATGGTGTTTATGATACCTCAGGTTGTGCGCCACTTACTGTGACTTTTATAGATACAATTGGAATTGGTAAGACCTACATTTGGGATTTTGGAGATGGAACAGCGCCTGTTACAACTGTTGATCCAGAAGTCAATCATACTTATACGCCAACAAATAATGCTGTTTATACGGTAAGATTAACTGCAATAGATAATGACCGTTGTATAACAACTGCAACTTCAGAAATGAAGGTTAGAGTTGGTATTAATGAAGCGTTATTAGCTGCAGCTGCAGAACGTGTAGGAAATTGCACGAGTCCTATTTTTCGATTTACAAACAATTCTACAACTGCTTTGCCAGCTTCTTCATTTGGAACTACATCATTTGTATGGAAATTTGATGATGGTACTACAACTGGGCCAGTTGATAAGGGCTTCCAACCCGAAAAAGCATTTAGTCCGGGTACACATAAAATCTGGTTATTGCTAAACGACCTTAATTTCTGCAACAATCCAGATTCAGTTGAAATTACTGTTTCAGTAGAACCGAATATCAGAATAAATCTTGAGCCTGCCTCAAATGACGTTTGTGTAAATGCTCCACTCAATATTAAAAATTTCAGTGTGGGTGGTGTGGATTATGCTTGGGATTTTGATGATGGTCAGACAGCAAATTCATATGGACCTCATAATGTAACCTATTTCACACCAGGACCTAAAACAATCAAATTGGTCATCACTGAGAATAGTCCATTGTGTTTCCGTCAAAAGGATACCACATTCATCATAAATGTAAGGCCACTTCCTGTTGCAGGATTTATAGCAAGTCCACAACCTCCTGTTGAAAACACAATTATTACATTTAGAAACACCTCAATAGGTGCGAATGAGTTGCTATGGGATTTTGGTGATGGTGCTGTTGGTGCTTCCAGAAGTGATACAGCGCATCTTTATAAAAGTACCGGCACATGGGATGTTTATCAGTATGCTACCTCTATTTATGGATGCAAGGATATAGCCAATGCTAAAGTAAATTCACTCATTCTTCCACTTTGGGATGTTCCCAATGCATTTACACCCAATGGTGATGGGAAAAATGACATTTTTTATGTGAATGCTTATGGTGTCGATGTAATGGATTTCAGAATTTTTAATAGATTCGGGCAATTGATTTTTGAATCAGCCAATCCTTCATTTGGATGGGATGGCACCTACAAAGGAGTACCTCAGCCATTGGATGCCTATGCTTATACGTTGGTTATTAAATTTTCTGATGGTAAGCAAGTAAAAAGTTCAGGAAATATTACATTGATTAGATGATTTGAATGCAAGACATAATGAAACGAAATATACATATCAAAAAGATCTTCGTTGTCTGCCTTGTGTTGATGTTTTTATTTCAACGGGGTTTTGCACAAGACCTTCGTTTCTCTCAATATTTCAATTCTCCTTTATCAATCAATCCTGCTAACACAGGTTTTTTGCCTTCTTCTGATTACAGACTAGGTGCACATTATAGAGAGCAATGGGCATCTGTGCCCGTGCCATATAAGACGATGAGCATTTACGGCGATTTTCAATTCATGCGAAATCTTATTCCTAGTGGATGGATGGGTTTGGGGGGTTTGATTTTACAAGATGTTGCCGGATCTGGCAGTTTGACTTCTACAAAAGCATATGCATCATTGGCATATCACCAAATGATTGGATCTTCAAGTTTGCTTTCAGCTGGATTTAATTTAGGTTTAGCAACCAAGCGTATAAATGCATCCGCTTTGCGTTTTGGTGACCAATGGGATGGAAAATTTTTTAGCAGACCCACTTCTGAAATCTTATTGAACAATTCAGTTGGTTATTTCGATTTACAGGCTGGATTGAATTATTCTTTCTTTCCTACTGATAATTTATATTTTCATGGAGGATTTAGTATGCACCATCTAAACAAGCCCAGGGAAAGCTTTTTTCAGCAAAGTAATGGGGTAGATAATAGGATTCCTGTTCGTTCTATTGCTTTTCTCGACGCAATGGTGAAAGTGAATGATTTTATCATTGTTTCTCCAGGGGTTTATTATACGAAACAAGGGACAGCCTCTGAATTTGTGGGGGGGTTACATTTGAATTATAATCTCACTGGAGATGGTAAGCAGCAACTGATTGCAGGTGTTTATACAAGGCCTGGGGATGCAATTATTCCAATGATTGGATACCAATGGAGGTCGTTTAAGTTTACATTTAGTTATGATGCCACTACATCCGGACTACAAAACTTTAATGGTGGGCGTGGAGCTACAGAAATGTACATGCAATATGATGGTATGTATACTTTGATGTATGCCAATAAACAAAGTTTTTGTCCAGCTTTCTAAATTCATATTTCCTGAATTATTTCTCAAACTCTCACCTTATTCCGAAATTCGTTTAAAATCAGGTGAACATGTTGCATCAAAGTATTTCAAAACACATTTATGATCAATTGATAGAAATTCTTGGAAAAGAATTTGTAATTGTTGATCAAGAAGTATTAGGTCAATATGCTCATGATGAGACTGAAAAACTTTTGTTTTTTCCAGAGGTGGTAGTAAGGCCTAGGACTGCATTAGAGGTGAGTCGTATTATGCAAATTTGTAATCACGAAAAAATTCATGTCACTCCACGTGGTGCAGGTACAGGATTAAGCGGAGGGGCCTTACCTCATTTGGGAGGGTTGTTGCTATCAACTGACCGCATGAACAGTATACTGAAAATCGATGAAGAGAATCTTCAGGTGATTACTGAACCTGGTGTAATTACACAGGTAATACAAGATGCTGTAAAAGCAGTCGGTTTATTTTACCCACCTGATCCTTCTAGTAAAGGGTCCTGTTTTATTGGTGGAAATATTGCTGAAAACAGTGGAGGTCCCAAAGCTGTAAAGTATGGTGTAGTCAAGGATTATGTGTTGAATCTTGAGGTGGTGTTGCCGACCGGGGAAATCATATGGACAGGAAGCAATGTGTTGAAAAATGCTACTGGATATAATCTAACTCAACTCATGGTGGGTAGTGAAGGCACTTTGGGAATCGTGACAAAAATCGTATTGAAGTTGATCCCACATCCTAAAAATGATTTGTTGATGTTGGTTCCTTTTTCATCACTGGAAAAAGCCAGTGAAGCAGTCAGTGCAATTTTTAAAGCTGGGTTTGTTCCATCAGCTTTAGAGCTTGTAGAAATTGATGCTTTAAGGATTGTAAGTAAATATATGACATCTACTTCCATACCCTTGACAGAAGATACTGCT
>JBKCGF010000118.1:0-9880 GCA_046303455.1 Chitinophagaceae bacterium
CTGTATTTGAAAAAAAGATGTCGGGTTTAGACGCGCACGTATCTCAATTCTACGAGTGGATGCCCTGGATTGGACATTATGAAGCTGATGTACCGCAAGGTAAAGAAGAAAGATTCAGGTGGTTGATGAAACAATATGATGAAGAAATGTCTCCAGATGTTCGCGCTTCGCTCAGCAAATGGTATGGAGAAGGAAAAGCTGCAAAAGCCAAATATGCAGAAGCTTTTGAAGTTTGCGAATACGGCGCTCAGCCTTCAGAAGCTGATATCAGAAAGCTATTTCCAATGCTTGTAAAACAACAATAACATTTTAGAAGATGAAAAATGCTTTTAGCCTAATCAAATTTATTTTCATTTCTCTTATTTGCCTTTTAGTGTCTAACACTAAGGCACAAGTTGCAGATAGTACAACTTGGGTAGTTAAAAAGACGAAAGATTTCGTGTTGAATGGGAATGGCAACGCAGTAGAATGGAACACAACAGATTACCTGGAACTTCCAAAGAGAAGAAATGGAGCAATGGATTATAAAACGAAAATGAAAATCCTCTATTCAGAAACAGGAATTTATTGTCTTTACCAATGTGAAGACAAGATAATTACATCAACCATCAAAGCTGATTTCGAAGACATTTTCAATGAAGATGTAGTTGAAGCTTTTTTCTGGCCTGAAGAAAGTTCAATTATTTATTTTGAATACGAACTATCTCCTTACAATTATGAACTACCCATTCTTGTACCCAACTACAATGGAAAATTTCTTGGCTGGAGACCTTGGCACTATGAAGGAAATAAAAAAACAAGACGTGCTGCTACAATTAATAAAGAAGGGGATAAAGTAGTTTCTTGGACTGCCGAATTTTTTATTCCTTATAAATTGATGGAACCTTTACAAAATATGCCTCCTAAAAAAGGTATGAAATGGAGAGCTAATTTTTATAGAATCGACTATGACAAAGGCTCAACCTATTGGTCGTGGCGACCAACCAGAAAAAACTTTCCTGAGTATGAAAGCTTTGGAACCATCATTTTCAATTAAACTATTCTCCTGGATGGTAAACTCTTTTTGCGTTTTTTAGTACCTCAGTTTTGTCGAGTGTCATTGGCTTTGTCTTTTGTTGCAAGAAAAGCTCAACCTGATCATCAAAATGGGGTTTACCTGGTTTTGAAGAAGCACCATAAGTATTTGATGTTTCTATGATAGGCAATCCTTTTTTAGGGAAACGCACAAGTGCAACATAGGCGTCACCACCGGTAATTTTTCTTTTGCCATCCTTATAAGGGACACCCCATTCTGGAGCAAGCAAATCAGGAAATCCTGGAGCAGGATACTCTTTATCCCCTCTTACCAATTTTTGAATATCCCCCAATCTCAAATCTGTTGTGCCAAAGTTTTTCACCATATACGACTTAACAGCTTGAATCACTTGCTCTGATTGCAGTTTTGTCAACCGTTGTGGATCCTTCCCACGCATCGATGCTGAAACATTTTCATAAATCAATAAAAATACTGCGGCACCTTTACTGCTAGGATCTCCAGACTTATCCCATGCATTTAAATTATTCAATAGCGTATCATATTGAGGATACTCTTTTGCTGTCATCCTCAATATAGAATCAATTCCATAAGGATATTGCAATTTTGCAGGCAATTGTCTATCGAATTTTATTTTTTTGAAAAGCCCGAAGTCAACTTTTTTCTCTTGCGGAAATAATTCAAGAAATCTAACACTTCTGTTGTTGTGATTGGTTTCCCAGCCGTTTTGCTTGGGAAATTGATTCACAGATAAATTATCTTTCTCTCCTGTTGCATAAAACGAAGAATGATTGGTGTTGAAAAGAAAACCACTGTTGGGATTTACATACTGAGGCAACTCTTTGATTCCATGAAATTGCATCCAGAGCGTTTTTGATGTATTGCCTGGCAGCGTTTTCTTCCAATCGTATTTAGCATCATCATTCCTAATTGGCATCAATGCATTGTTGATATAAAAAATTGTATCGTTTTTATCTGCATACATAATATTGAACATTGACAAACCTTGAAGACTGATAGCATTATAGAATTGTGTAAAATTTTTAGCCTTGTTCATTTTATACCATTGCTCCAAAGCGCGTATTTCCATGTTTGCACCAAGTCGTATTGAAAATACCCCCTGGTCATTTTTCATGGTCGCCCCGTATTTACTCCAAAGCAAATCGCGTGAAATTGGAATAGGCACACCTTTGATTAGTAATTTTATTTTACTTGTTTCTAAATCAACCCATTGTCCATCAAACATATACTGATTGCTGTTATTGGGATTCATTTGCAATTGAAAGACGTCTACTCTATCGCAAAAATTTACCGTGTGTGCCCATCCAAGATGTTCATTTACTCCATGGAGGATAGATGGGCCTCCAGCCAATAGACCTCCCAATGCATTCCATCCCTCTTCACTGTTCACATGTGCTTCATAAAAAGCTTCTGGACCTTCATTGGGTTGATGAGCATTAATAGCCAAATAGGCTTCGCCAGTTGCTGTTTTGGAAGGATGAACAGCAATGGCATTTGACCCCATTTTATCATAATCAATAACAGGGTTCATGTTATTTGCATAAATAGCACCTAAGATGCGATCTGCTCCATTGAAAACAGTAAGCGCTAATACTGATGATGCTATGTAATCTTTAACAGTCAGTGGAAATAAATCTTTATGCAAAACCTCTTCAGGATGTTTAGCTGCATAATCATTTAAGCCTTGTACATAACCATTGCTCAATCTGATGAATTCAGGAGATAGCGTATTCCATTTTTCTTCTGTGATCTCTTTGCACCTGAACAATGCAAATGCATAATCGGCTGCAACAGCATCCTTACCATATACTCTTCCCATGAGTGCTTTAGAGGGAAGTGCCATTCGTTGCAAACTTGCAAAATCATCCTCCGCATGAGCCCATGCCAAACCATAAGACACTTCCGGGTCAGTCTTTGCAAAAATATGAGGTACCCCATAGCCATCTCTGGCGATGGTTACTTTCTTTGGATCAATTTGAGCAGAGGCAATTGATGTTAAGCAAGTGAGATAAAGAAAAGTGATAAGAGACCTCATATTTGAAAATTATACTGTAAAATAGAAATTATAGATTAACTGTAAACATTTGTTTTCGGTTAAAGTTCGAGGGCAGAATCGTATTTGATAAATTTTACACGACATTTGAAAAATGATTAAAAAAGAAACAGTCGATTTTTTAAAAAAGCTAAAAAAGAAGAATTCTAAGGAGTGGTTCGACAACAACCGAACAAAATATTTAGCAGCTAAAGAAAATTATCTTGACTTCGTTGCTAAGATACTCAACACCTTAAAATCAATTGATCCAACATTACAAGATATACAACCCAAAAACTGTGTTTTCAGAATAAATAGAGATGTGCGTTTCAGCGCTAATAAAAATCCATACAAAACTAATTTTGGGGCTAGCTTCAGTAAAGGGGGTAAAAAAATTGCTTGTGCAGGTTATTATTTTCATCTTGAACCAGGTGCCTGTTTTATTGGAGGCGGGTACTGGATGCCAATGGCAGATGACTTAAATAAAATACGACAAGAAATAGATTACAGTTTTGATGAATTTAAAAACATTATTCAACAGAAAGCTTTCAAAAATGCTTTTGTTACATTAGACAATAAAGAGAAATTGATCAGACCTCCTAAGGGGTACGAGAAAGATAATCCTGCATTAGAATATCTCAAATTGAAGAATTTTATTGTAATGACCAGTATAGAAGATAATGAATTGCTGGAAAAGGATTTAATACCTAAAGTCATATCACATTTCAAAGTCATGAAGCCCTTAGTCGATTTTTTAAACCGAGCAATTGACTCCTAGACATCACTCCTCACTTTCCACGATAGTCCCATAATCTATTAACAGCTCTTCACCAGCTTCAATATCTCGAACAGCTTCAAAGAACTCCCCATCATTTATGGAAATTAAATTCGGCTGCTCCGAATGGTTCAGGTATACTGCAAGATCGAATACTTTAAACCCATATTCAGGAATGTAGTAATGCGTTTCATTGAAGAGACAATGGTTCTCTACTAAATCCTTGGCATGAGGAGGCAAAGCATCAACTTCCTGCTTAGAGACTTCAATCCATTCAGCTTCGTGACTGGAAAATATTTTTTGCTCCCCCTTTTTTATTGCTGTTACAGCAAACACACCTATTCCATGCAATGGAGAAGGCTTTAGCATAGCAAATGTGTGGTGATGAAGATCTTTTAATAATTTATCTTTTTTTGTCATGAACTAATCTCTGCTTTTTAATCTAGATAAACCTTGGGTATACCCCTTTACCATAAAATTATATTGAGGAGCCCCTTTCTGATTTTCATAAGCTCCGCGTTTTGTATAAATAGCAACTGCACCACCATTTGTTAAAGAAACCAGTTGAGCAGGTGGTGGATAAACTTTAATCAATGCAACATCCATTGGATTTAAATTTAGATTATTGACATCCACTTGAAATTCATTAATAAAAAAGTTTACCGGCTCTCCCCTCCACGTAACAGTGGAAGTGATACCATTTGACCTGATGAACAAGCCAGCAACCTTTGTTTGCAAAAACGTCAATATGTTATTTGAACGCATCAGCTCATTATCATCTAATGCATCATATGTTTTAGCGTCAGGGAAACTCTTAAATAATCTGGAAACAAAATCATCCTCAAATTTTTCAGCATTTGATTTACCCGTTACAACAACCTCATCCAGTACAACTGCATCAGGATAGGGGTCTTCAAATTCAAAAACATAGGATGCTGTATCTATTACGTCTTTGAATGCTGCGACCTCTTTTTGAATGCTTACGAACATCGTAGTAGAATGAAAAGGTGTAAATACAGAATCAAGTGCTGTCTCTAAACTGATCCAATATAAACCCCTTCCTCTTCCTGGATCAAACAGCAGTTGAGCTGAATCTCCAAATACAATAGCAGGTATAGTAAACTTCCCCTCTTCATTTACATTCACATAATCGTTGTGCAGGATTGATTCTTGTCCCAATAAAGTATAACGCATCTCTTTCCCCTTCATCTTTGGCAATTCAAAAACAGCGACAGTATCTTTTTTCTTGGTCTTGTAGTTGTATGCGGTTTTTAACTTAACATTCCTGACCTTTCCATTGATTTCAATAAATTGTTCTGCTGCCATAAAATTTAAAGCATAGTTCCCCTTGGGCATACTATCTGTAATTACCAATGCCCCTTCTGATCGTCCATTTAGAATCGGATACCTCAATTTCCATCTTCTTCCACTCTCAACATGGTCAATCCAAACATGTAAACTGGCTGCAGGATACCCTTTTCCTATGAGGTTACCATCCCAATTGAATTCAAGTGTGTCTCCAGCTTTAAGATTTCTTTGATTGATTGTTACAGGAATAGAGTCAGATGCAAAGCAGTTATAACCTGATAACAAAACAAATAATATCCAAAGCAGTTTCTGCATTCCCTAAGTCTGTTAAAACAACAAAGTTAATGCTTCATGTTCTGCATATGAGAAAAAAATGACTTTACTCCTTTACTGGTTGCTGATTAACTGCCCATAAAAAAGTGCATTCAAAAACAACTTATTCGTGCTGTACCAAGTCCCTCTGAAATTAGGCTCATCTCCAAATAAAATAACCCTTCCTGCTCCTTCAGAACCGACAAGAATAGAAGGTCCATTTTTTAATTTGGTTAATGTTGTTGAATGCACATAGCCACCAACAACAGGATCTGCTGTGTATTGTGCGACAGTATTATAAGGACTCATACTTTTCTGAAAAAAGGTCAAGCCGTTTTTATACACCGAAAGTTTTCTATGCTGAAATCCATATCCAATAGGATGTGTTGTATCCAGATCAACTTTAAATATAGATCCACCCAAAGACTTAGCACCTTCAATTTCAACTGCTCTATCGTAATCCTGACGAATACTTGAGAATGATGAATCAATCAGCAGTTTGTGTTTAGTGAACCCATTTCTAATCGCCCACTCTGCACCTGTCTTGATGGTAATAAGTGTATTCCCGTTTTGAACCCAAGCCTTGATACGATCGACAGTATTTTTATCGAGCATATTGTACATGCCAGATACCATAACTAAAGTATTGTAACGTGTTAAGTCTAGTCGGCCAACATTTAAAATATCAACTTTTGTAATGGGCATACCAATTCTTTGGTCCAGCAAATGCCATACTTCACCAGCTTCTGCAGCTACAACACCTGTCCCAATGACCATTGCTGCTTCCGGCTTCTTTAATGTTCTCACATAATTACTACCAAGATCTACTCCAGCAATATGGTATCCAGTTTGTACAGCATGCACATGAATATTTGATTCAGCAGCAGCTTTCTTAACAGCATCATACAAGGCAGTTGCATCAAGTCTTTGCTGCTGAACACTAATTACTATGCTGCCATATCCGAATTTTTTCTCTGCTCCATTTACAGCAGTTGTGAATGGCCTGGTCGCAGTTTGAACAATCACATTTTGCTTCTGCAAGGCATAAATAAATTGATGTGTATTGTAATCAGCATTATCAATTAAATAAGCATAACTGCTTTTTGTAACCTCGCTAGTAATTGCTGGAAGCGGGCCACTGATTTTATTACCCAATGGCATGGTTGTTTTCACTTCAGTAAATGGCAAACCATATGCATGAATTAAACTCCAGGTTGACGCATCATAAAAAGAACTGTCTTTGAAATTGATTTGATTTTCAAAAATGGTCCGAACCATGATATGGTTTTCCTGTGCAGTAGGAACAAAATATTTTTTGGCATTAGGAACCTGATACACATCAACTCTGTGCAAATGCAATAAATCAATAAATGCTTTTGTTCTGTTGTAATCATTATCATCTTCAAAAATGTAACCCTTGACTATTGCTGCATCTGCTTGTTTTTTGGCGACTTCAAAGAATTGCTTTCGCATTTCAAGCAACATGTCTTTTTCTGCAACAGACGCCCTTACTGTAGCCAATGAAGCTGTAAACTGATTTCGAATCGTAAATGCAAAAGTGATCGGTATGGTTGTTGTCTCTTGAACATGTCCACGACTACTTGCTTGTTCAAATAAGAATCCGGCTCCACCATAAAAATTAATATAACTGCTACCGTATCCAGGATAAAGTTTATCAAAAGCTTCCTTGGTAAAATACATCGAGCCAATACCATTTATAGCTTTTGTGAAATACTCAGCATATTTAGGATAGACTTTTTTATAGAGATAATCAGGTACTACCGGATTGTTACTTGCCTCTTCTCCTGGATCAAAATAAAAACTAGAATTGGTTCCCATCTCATGATGATCAGTTTGAACATATGGACGCCACTTGTGAAAGAAGTTCACCCTGTTTCTGGTTTCGGGAAACGTTCCTAAAAACCAATCTCTATTTAAATCAAACCAGTAATGATTTGTCCTTCCCCCAGGCCATATCTCATTGTGTTCTCTATCGTTTGGATCAGCAACGGGTGGAAATGCTTTGTGCATGTTTGCCCAGTTGGTATGACGATCACGTCCATCTGGATTGATAACCGGATCCAATAAGATGACCATATCTTTCATCCACTTATCTGCCTCTTCAGATTGAGATGCAGTTATGTAATAGGCAGTAAGCATAGCTGCTTCGCTGGAGGATGGCTCATTACCATGCACATTATAGGCCAAATGAATAACCAGGGGTAATTTTTGAGTTGCACCTTGTTTTTGTGCAGCAAGATGCTGTTGCCTGATTTGCTCCAGATTTTTATGGTTATCAGCAGAGGTAAAGACCCCCACAATTTGTTCCCTGTTTTCAAAAGTCCTGCCAATCACCTCAACAGACACGCGATCAGATAACCGATCCAACTCCTTAAAATATTCAACAATCTTATCATGCCTAGTATGCTGCTCCCCAATTCCATAACCCAAAAACTGTTGAGGTGTAGGAATAGCAGGGTTGAATTTTCCACTATTGGGGTAGAAATAGGATTCCTGAGCTGATGTGCTGAAAACCAAAAGACTAGCGATAATTCCAAAAGCAAGTTTCCTGAACATGTGAAGGGTTTTAATATTTTACCTAAAGTAGTGAAAATTAGGGTTAAACGGGACAAATCAAAGGAAGATTTAGAATAATTTTTATCCGCATTTTATGCGGAGAATAAGATTTATATTTGTAGCAAAACAAGATAAATGTCCGATTATATTTATAACCAATATGGATGGCCAACCGTTACCTGGGAACATCAAACAGTCAATGCAATTCTTGCAGACGTGATTAAAGAACAACAAAAACTGAAGAATAAAATTGATGCTTTACCAGAGTTTCTCAGAAGGGAGGCAAATGTTAACATGCTTACAGAAGAGTTGCTGGGTAGCTTTGAATTAGCAGATGAGGAATTTGATAAGCAAGCAATCCTTAGTCATTTTGCTGGGAAAGCTGGCACCGATCTACAGCAAAAGTCAGATTGCAGTGAACAACATGCCAATTGGGCGAACCTGTTATGGGATGCTAGTCAGCATTCGATAGCGCCTCTAACCGAGGAGCGATTGAATGAGTGGCATCATTCAATGTTTCCGACGGGCAGAAGTGGGGCTTATCGAATTCGTGTTGGGGCATGGAGGAATAATCCATTAGACCGACCACTTGAAGTATTTTGGGGAGTACCGCCTCATGAAAAAGTTTTATTCGAGGCACCTCCTTCCGACGGTTTATCAAAAGATATGTTCAAGTACTTGAGCTGGTTCAATACAAAGTTTCAAGTAGACCCACTGATCAAAGCCGGTATTGCCCACCTGGGTTTTGTAACGATTCACCCATTTGATGATGGCAATGGAAGAGTTGCCAGGTTAATTACATCATTACAATTGTCTAGGGCGACAGAAAGCAGGATTTGTCTTTATAGCTTGAGCGCTCAACTGAAAAAAGAAAAGACCAGTTATTACCAAATGTTGGAGCAAACTCAAAAAGGAACATTAGATATTACCGAATGGTTGATCTGGTTTTTAAAAACGATCAAGAAAGCGATTAACTCAGCAGACAAACCTTTGGCAGGTACATATAAAAAAGCTCGTTTTTGGGAAAAACAGATTGGACTCCCTTTCAACAACAGGCAAATAAAAATGATCAACAGGTTAATTGAAGGGCTATCGGTAAAACTAAACACATCGGTTTGGGGAGACATGTGCGATTGCTCTCAGGATACTGCACTTAGAGATATACAAGATTTATTAAATAAAAAAGTTTTGGTGAATGGACTCGGTGGCGGAAGAAGCACACATTATATCTTGAGAGAACATAAATAATCTTTATTGGTTGACGACCTGCTTGATGTGATGCAAATTTTTGTACGTAAGCGTGTCTTCAGTCATTGAACTGATGCTGGCTATTACGATTTTTTTTGTCTTTATCCGTCCATACATCAGCTAGTGGACACATATCCACTTTTACAAAAAACAAACAAACATCTTTGCCACCAACTCAAAAACTAATTCTCCATTTTAATATCGAATACATGTGTGTATGTTCCATCCTCATTTCTAGTAGTCGTTACTTCACCTCTAACCCCTTTATACTTGCCTGTACCACCAACAATAGCATTTTTTTGGGGAATTCCTAACTTCATTACCTGCTCGCCCTTATGATAAGTGCTTCCACCTGGAACAACAATTTTATTTTCATTTCCAAAATTAATAACCATCGTTCCAATACGATCTGTCATGTGAACAGTATTTGCTGAGTCGCCATCTACGATATCAACAGTTACCATCCAACCCAACACTTCACCAACGACTGTTCCCGCAGTATCCCTCAATACCGCCTCAAAAGCCATTCCGTCTCCATGACCATGGGCAGAATCTCCTAAATTGATATGCGTCA
>JBKCGF010000119.1:0-1003 GCA_046303455.1 Chitinophagaceae bacterium
ATATAAGGGTCAATTCTATTGATGGTATCAAGTATGCCTTTATAGGGAGAACTGTGTAAAACAATTTCTTTTTCAGGCACTGGTACAGGAATCTGATCACCAAAACACTGCTTGATGTATTTGTCCATTTTTTCGTTGGCTTCTTTTATTCTTTCTTTTTCTAATGCTACTGCATCTTCAGCTTTTGGATTGTTCATGATTGTAGGTAAATCACAGACATGCAGAATAACTAAACGCGAAGATGGAATATTCAGTAGGTCGGTTGCGACTTCCAAAGCATTTGCGGCATTTGCAGAGAAGTCGGTTGCGTGTAAAATAATTTTAGTGTGGAAGTTCATGCTGTGAAAATATATTCACGCCACTTTCACATCAATGATTCTAAAAATGTTCAGATATGATGATGGTCATCAAACATTATCAAGCTTGTCCGTCCTTTTGGTGCCAGCATACATTTCATATTCCAGTAATCTGCAATCAATCTTAGCATTTAAAAATTCAATACGTCTGGAAGGTTTAAGTCTGATCGCTTTTGCCAATTCAAGATTACCAGTAAATACATATCCTGTTTTACCCTTACATTTTTGTTTCAGGAAATCACCAATTCTTGCATAAGTAGATTGCAATTCGGTTTCATCTCCCAGTCGCTCTCCATATTCAGGATTGAACATAACAATTCCGTCTCCTTCAGGAATTGTGGTATCAGCAAAATCACATTCTTCAAAATCACTTAAATCAGCTACTCCAGCAGCTTCAGCATTGATGCGCGCGATATTGATGGCCTTTTCGCTAATATCTGATGCAATGATTTTAAGATTGGGTTGTTGAATGATTTCATCTTCCAGCTTTGCGCGTTCATCGAGGTACATGGATCGCTCAAATTCAAGGATATGCATGAAAGCATAGTTATCGCGAAGTAGTCCGGGTACTCTATTTGTTGCTATCAGTGCTGCTTCAATGGCAAGTGTCCCCGAACCGCACATGGGGTTGATGAACGCTGATGAAC
>JBKCGF010000120.1:0-3660 GCA_046303455.1 Chitinophagaceae bacterium
GTATTGTACTGTGGTAGGTATTTGCGGATATCGTCTTTTACATTGAGTTTGTTTTCCTGTTGCAACAAGAGGATTGCAATTGCTGTGAATTGTTTGGAGATGGAACCAATTCCCATTTTTTGATCAGTGTTCAAAGCAACATTCAACTCAATGTTAGACATGCCATATGCTTTGCGCATGATGGGTTTTCCATCTTTTGCCAATATCATGATGGCGCCTGGTTCTGTTGCTGGAAATTGAAGTTTAAATAATGAATCAATGCTTTTGAGTTTTGCCTCAGTTATGTCAATGGTCTGTGCTGAAGCAATGCCGATAAGCATGCTGCAAATGAAAACTAGTTTTTTCATCTTGATAAATTAATATTGATCTATTTTATTTTCTTACCCGGCCTGCTGCTTTTACACCAGTGGGACTTCCTTCACCTGGATGGTATTCAGCTTCTTTGTTGAGGAGAATATCTTCCTTGTAGAAAAGGACATCTTTAAATTGGCCCTTGGTATACATCTCAGCCTGGTCTTTAAAATGTTTTGAATTCAGATCTCCACTTTCACCACCAGCTAGTAAGGATTTGGCTTTTATTTTTTTACCAAACTCGACGGCACATATAAAACTATTGCCACCATAGCCGTATCTTTTTTTGCTGCCCTGGTAATGTCTGCTGTTGAACGATGGAAGACTTCCCCAGGTTGAAGATGCGAATGGTGACGGAATGCTCGGTTGGTTGTCGTCATATTTTGCTTGTAAGGTATTGTCAATTCTTTGGAAGCGATTGATTTCGCCCCAGGCGACTTCCCAAGTTCCAAAATTAGTTTTTAATTTTTTCAATACATCAATCAGAAAGCTCATCTTGGTTGCATCAGGTGCTGTTTTTAATAATCGTGGTAACTCAAGTGTAAGATCCATATCTCCTAATTGTCCCTTCGTGAGATAAGGAAGAATTCTTTCTGCCCACATGATCGCAATTGTTGTTGGTACTGAGGTAGCAGAAGATTTTCTATCCCATGCAGCTAGCATTTGAATAGCTTTATTTACGTCTGCTTTCATGTCATCAGCAATGGCTGTCTTGCTGGCACTAACAAGAGAAGGAACGAGTACATCGAATGCCGATAAATAAGTATCGTATCCAGCAGCAATCAATGAATTGATGTCATATTTATTGGTTCGTGCTAATACTTTCACTGCATTGATGCCTCTGAAATTTTCTGGATCAGGCGCCATGTAGCTTGGGTATTTCTTTTTGTTGATGCTTCCTGTTCCTGCTACTGTAAATGGTGTAGCATTACAATTTTGTAACCATCCTGTACTGGGGTTGATGAGGTGTACGGTTTCTTCAACGGTATGAAGTCCTTTCCAGTCTGTCGCTGAAGTACTTCCATCTACAATACCACTCCAATCAAAATTGGGATCACGTTTTGGCATGAAGTTTCCGTGCCAGTAGGCGATGTTGCCTTGATCGTCTGCATAGACAGTATTATTAGAAACATTTGATTTAAGGTCCATTGTCGCTTTGAAATCCGCAAATGTTTTTGCTTTTGTTCTGCTCCAGGATTGGATGAGTCCATCAAGTGATCTGTTGTTGGATTGCATGCTAATCCATTTGTCGTCTTGCATCGCCATAATGGGACCATGATGTGTTTCATAGATTTTAAAATCTTTGATAGTAATTCCGTTGCTGGTTTTATAAGCTATAGATGTATTTCTTGTTTTGACTGGCTTTAATTTTTTATCGTGCATGTAGAAAATACCTTGGTCGTTTTTGATGATTGTCTCTTCATAGAGATCAGCAACATCAGCCTGACTTGAAGTATGCATCCAGCCACAGTGTTCATTGAATCCTTGGTAGACAAAGAATTGTCCCCATGTTACTGCACCATAAGCATTCAAACCTTCTTCACTTACCATATGGACTTCAGGTCTGAAATAAAATGTAACGTGTGGGTTGATATAGAGCATTGCATTTCCAGACGCGCTCTTTGTAGGTGCAATTGCAAACCCATTAGATCCAATTAAATGTTCAGGATCTTTTTTTGTACGTTTTGCTATGGAAGTCGACAGCCCCTCATAAAACTTTTTAATATCATTGGCACTCAAATCACTTGTTTGAATGGCAGATATACTGCCATCGGTATAAGTGAGTGGATACCAAGGTTTAAAAG
This sequence comes from Chitinophagaceae bacterium, assembly GCA_046303455.1. GTDB lineage: Bacteria > Bacteroidota > Bacteroidia > Chitinophagales > Chitinophagaceae > Pollutibacter. The sequence goes on from JBKCGF010000120.1 coordinate 2,157, forward strand.
TTCTGAGTACTGCAGGTCTAACTTTAGGATTTTTATAGAGATAATAATTAACGCCATCGGCAAATGAGTTGAGTAGTTTCTTCAACCAATCCGGGCTCCTTTCATAATCTTTGATGGCTTCTGTGGTATCAATGACCATGCGCACAAGTAAATCTTCATAGAGATCTTTTTCACCATTCACCTCACTGCTTCTTCCAAGCATGGTGATATAGTTCATTTCTACACGTTGAAAATCATCTTCACATTGTGCATATAATAAACCAAAAACACAATCCGCATCTGTCTTACCATAAATATGTGGTATGCCCCATTTATCGCGTATGATATTTACACGTTTGGCTGTCTCTTCCCAACGTGCGATGTCTGTCGTTTGTTGCGCAAAACCGATAACTGGGAGAAGAAATAGAAAGAAGAATTTTTTCATTGTTGATTTGCTTTGAATACACGAATAAAATTACCACCAAGTATTTTGTAGATATCTTTTTTAGAATATCCTCTTTTCAAAAGTTCCTCAGTTATCAGTGGCATATCTGTAACATCGTTCAGTTCACGAGGTGAAGAATTGATGCCATCAAAATCTGATCCAATTCCTATATGATTTACGCCAATTAGTTTAACGATGTGATCAAGGTGGTCAATCAGTAATGATAATGGCGGACGAACACCATCGATTTCATCTTTATATTTTTCATGCAATACAAGATTTGCATAAAAATCACTCGGATTATTTTTCAGTAGTTCGTTTTTTTCTGCTTCATGTTTTTTTAAGAAAGCATCGTTTTTTTGTTTGAAGGAGCTGTCGACAAACCCGGAATAAAAATTAAGATGAATCACTCCCCCGTTTTTACCCAATGCTTTGATTTGGTCATCGGTCATGTTTCTTGGAACGGGGCATAGTGCATAAGTGCAGCTATGAGAGGCGATGACAGGCTTTGTGCTTGCAGCGATGGCATCATAGAATGTTTGTTCGCCAACATGAGAGATGTCGACTATCATGCCCAGCGCATTCATTTTTTTCACTATCTCTTTTCCAAATGTGGTGAGACCGTAGGGTCTTCCTAAATTATTTTTAGCTCTTTCATCTGCAGCAGAACTTGCCCATGATGTGGAGTTGTTCCAAGTAAGTGTCATGTAACGAGCACCTCTGTTGTAAAGTGCTTCGAGGTATTCCATTTTATCTTCAATCATGTGACCACCTTCAACACCAATCATTGAGCCCAGTTTACCTGACTTTACTGCTGATGTAAGTTCTTCAGGTGTTTTTACAATCATCATCTTTGATGGATTGCGTTGTACTGTTGCGTAAAGTGTATCAATTTCTCTGTTGGCAAATGCATAAGCGGTGCCCATGCCGTAATTCTCGTCACAAAAAATGGAAAAGATTTGAATATCTATTCCACCTGTTTTCATTCTATTGAGGTCGGAATGTGTAATTCCTTTCAATTCCATATCAAAGCTCTTGTTCTTCTCAATGCCTGTACTGATAAAATCGTTGTGTGTATCA
>JBKCGF010000121.1:0-2185 GCA_046303455.1 Chitinophagaceae bacterium
TAAATGAATAGTCTCATGAGAAGTTTGATACTGTGTTTTCTTTTATTTATAAATCCTATCCTCTATGCACAAGAAAGTTTTCAAGTTACTTTTAATTTAAAATCAGCTCAAGATAAAAATTTCTCTTCTGTTGAAATCACCATTTTAAACCTTGAAAAATTACCTATCGAGAATAACAATGGTACTATTCGATTTAATAACATCCCAAAAGGTATTTATAATGCCAATGTTAATGCAGAGGGATATGCATCAAAACTTATATTATTTTCTGTCGAAAACAACACAGTAGTTAATGTAGAAATGACTCCTGATTATAAAAATATCGGTGACGTTGTTGTAAATGCTAATAAAAAAGATTTGAATATATTATCTGTTCCTTCATCGATTACTGCATACAATTCAAAACAGATAAGAGACATGCGTTTGTGGGAAATGAATGATTTATCCGGCATAGCTCCAAACCTTTACTTGTCCAATTCCGGCGACAATCGAAATGTTACTTCAATTAGAGGTATAACTACTACCTCTTACGAACAAGCTGTTGTAACTTATGTAGATGGTGTAGCACAATTCAATTTGGACACTTATATACCACAATTACAAAAGGTAGATCGTATAGAAATCATAAGAGGTGCACAGGGCACCCTTTATGGCAGAAATGCAATGGGAGGAATAATCAATATAACTACTAAAAAACCAACAAATACAACAAGTAGTTATGCCGATGTTCAATTTGGAAACTTTGGCCAACAACGTTATGCAGGTGGATTCAATGTACCAGTCGTGAAAAACAAAATTTTCCTAGGCGTTTCTGTTTTACACGACAAAAAAGATGGATATTATACCAATACCCTATTCAACCAGAACTATGATAAGCAACAACAAACCATGTTTGATGTACAGCTTAGGTATTATTTAAAAAACAATTGGAGCATACTAGCAAATCATAAACAATATCTAGGAAAAAATAGCGGCGCATTTCCTTTGGTTACCGATCTTGCTGCATTATTTGATAAACCCTATACTTTAGAACAAAATCAGCTTGCAGAGATGAGAGACAATACTTCAAATTCATCTCTAACCATCAAACACAAAGGAAAATCGTTTGATTTCACACTTCAGAGTTCCTATCAAAGAAATTACAGGTATTATGATAAAACATTGGACGCTGATTTTTCACCAGCAGATATCGTCGGAATCTTTAATAATTATGGTAACCAATTCAATACTGTAAGAATTTTATCAAATGAACTTCGATTGCAGTCGAATAGTTCAAATGCAAATTCAAAAATAGAATGGACGGTTGGTTTATTTCATTTCACACAAAGCAACCCAGGAAAACAGGCTACTGTATTTGGAAACGATGCTGGCTTGTTTGGAGTACCAGATGTAAACTTTTCAATTATTTCTATCAATAAATCCAGAAATAATGGTATTGCAGGTTATGCAAATCTGGCATACAAGATCAGCAACAAAATTACTTTAACTGGTGGATTGAGAATGGACAATGAAAATCGGTCGATGACTGTATCAAGTGCATACGAGAAACAACCCAATAATGCAATTGTAACATTAGAACCACAATCTGCAAAAACGAATTATACTGCGTTTTCACCCAAATTTGGTTTTCAGTTTCAGCCAAAGGAAAACCAGTTGGTATATTTGACTTATGCCAGAGGTTTTAGAAGCGGTGGATTATCCAGTATTGCTTCTGACCCTTCACAGCTTCCATTAAAGGCATTTTTGCCTGAGTTCAGCAACATGTTTGAACTGGGGACAAAAGGTGGCAATAAGAAACAAACGATACGTTATAGTTTTTCTGCATTTTATAATTTAGTGACCAACATTCAAACCCCTTTGCTAATTCTTCCAGACGCTGTTACAGTTACTCAAAATGCTGGAAAGCTTAGATCATTTGGTATTGAATTTGAAATGATGGCTCAAATCGTGAAGGGATTATCTATTCAATACAATAGTGGAATAACAGATGCCAAGTATAGAAAATTGGATGGTATCAGCAATGGAGAACAGATTGATTTGTCAGGGAAAAAACAGGTTTTTACCCCTTCCTTTAATCAATTCATAGCGTTACAATATGAAATCAAAATTTCAAATAATACTTGGTCTATTCGTTCAGAATACCAACGCAACGGAAAACAATATTTTGATTTAGCAAATACAATTG
>JBKCGF010000122.1:0-6170 GCA_046303455.1 Chitinophagaceae bacterium
ATCCATATCAAATCGTTTAATGATTAATTAGACATCAGTGGCATAGCCAACATCAACAGGTCTTCGTTTTCCTCCTGATCAACCGGCTTTAACAAACCGGCCTTTGTAGGAGTAGACAACTCAAGTCGAACATCGCCGCTATCAGTACAAGATAACATTTCAATCAAGAAGCGCGCGTTGAAAGAGATGGCGATGTCTTCACCGTCGTATTGACAAGCCATGCGCTCATTTCCTTCAAAACTGAAATCCACATCCTGCCCCATCAATTGTAATTCACTTCCTGAAATATTCAGCGTAACAAGGTTGGTGCTCTTGTTGCTGAAGATACTTACCCTTCTTAAGGCAGATTGAAAATCTTGTCTCCCAATGGTCATTCTGTAAGGATTCTCTGCAGGAATAACAACTTTGTAGTCGGGGAACCTTGCATCAAGCAAGCGACAAGAAAGTTGAACCGTACCATGTTTTACAAAAAGGTGGTTGTTATTATAAGAAACAGTAATCTCATCATCATTGTCTGGCAAAGAAGTCTTTAAAAGATTAAGCGGCTTTTTCGGAACGATGAAAGAGTCTGCTTTCGGGCATTTTACATCTTTAACCTTATAGCGAACAAGACGATGTGCGTCGGTTGCGACAAAAGTGATACCATTTTTTTCAAGCTCGAAGAATACACCGGTCATAGCGGGACGAAGATCGTCGTTGCTTACAGCAAAAATCGACTTATTAATTGCAGTCAGCAAAGCGTGACTGGTCATACTGAAACCAGAAGTATCGTCAGCTGGCGGCTCCTTTGGAAAATTATCCGGGTTCTCTCCCATTACCTTGTACTTACCATTATCGCTGGTAATTTCTATGCCGAAGTTCTTATCGATATCAAAAGTGAGCGGCTGATTAGGAAGGTTTTTCAATGAATCCATGAGAATCTTTGCAGGGATACAAACGCGACCACTGTCTTTGGCCTCAATATCCAACTGAATTTTCATTACAGTTTCCAGGTCTGTAGCCACCACACTCAGTGTGTTTTTTTCAATCTCAAAAAGAAAGTCTTCCAAAATCGGAAGCACATTATTAGAGCCAATCACACCATTGATCTGTTGCAACTGTTTAAGTAGCGCAGAAGAGGAAACAATGAATTTCATATCAACCTTTGTTTATGAGCAAATATAACTTCAAGGCGACTAAGAAACGCTCAAAATTTCTTGACATTTTATGCAAAAAACAACACAATTATGTTGAAAACCACAACTACCTGAAAGGTTAATCATTAATTTGCCAAAGATGGATGAAATCAAAACTTGGAAAAAGCAGCTCTCACCAGAACAGGCGAAGGTTAAAATCCGTCATTACTGTGCATTTCAGGAAAGAACCCACCAGGAGGTGAAAGTAAAGTTGTCGTCTTATGGAATCAATTGGACCGAAGCAAATCAAATTTTATCACACCTTATCGAGGAGGGTTTTTTAAATGAAGAACGATTTGCAAAAGCTTTTGTCGGCGGAAAATTTCGAATGAAGGCCTGGGGCAGGAAAAAAATTGAAGCAGAGCTGAAGAAGCGTCATGTTTCTTCCTACTCCATTCAAAAGGCATTAAGAGAAGAAATAGATCCACAAGCATACGAGGCTTCTTTACTTAAGCAAATGGAAAAAAAATGGAATGCCTTAAAGGGTCCCGGTAATACCATTTATGTAAAACAATCGAAGGTTCGCCAATACCTTTTAGCAAAAGGTTTTGAAAACAATGTGATCACTAAAGCAATGAAAGAATTTTATGGAAAAACTGATCTTCACAACGATACAGAGTAATCTGCACTGGGAAAATAAGTCGGCCAACCTTGAAATGTTCGAGAAAAAAATTCTTGGCATTAACGAAAAGACAAACATTGTTTTGTTACCAGAAATGTTTTCAACAGGATTTAGTATGCAACCTGAATTGTTTGCAGAAACAATGGATGGAGAAACGGTGAACTGGATGCGTCATTTGTCCAAACAGAAAAACATTATTTTGGGTGGAAGCATTATGCTTGCTGAAAATGGTGAATATTTTAATCGTTTTGTTTGGATGCAACCCAATGGACAATACGGTTATTATGACAAGCGACATTGTTTTTCTTTAGCAGAGGAAGACCAACATTATGCATCGGGCAATAAAAGAACCATTGCTTCTGTTGGCGGATGGAAAATCAATTTGCAAATTTGTTATGATTTGCGCTTTCCGGTTTGGAGCCGACAACAATTGCAGCAAAATGAACAAAATGAATTTCTCCCCGAATATGATGTGTTGGTTTATGTTGCAAACTGGCCAGAACGTAGAAACCACGCATGGAAAACACTTCTACAAGCCAGGGCGATAGAAAACCAGTGTTTTGTAATCGGCGTTAACCGAATAGGGAATGATGGTAAAAACATTTACCATAGTGGCGACAGCATGGTGGTTGATCCTTTGGGTGAAGTGTTGTACCATAAGGCACACGAAGAAGATGTACACACTATCACAATTGAAAAGAATAAACTTTCGGATATAAGATCGCGACTTCCTTTCTGGAAAGATGCGGACGGATTTCTTGTCGTTGATTAATTATTTTCTAAATGCATTCCAACCCTGCGCTGTAATCTTATGTGTATTTCCGCCCTTCGTCTTGATGATGGCACCCTCTTCAGCTTCAGTAACATAACCTACCACACTAATCTGTTCATTTAGTGTAATCTTTTCGTAATCCTCTTGCTTAATGGTAAAGAGCAATTCATAATCTTCTCCTCCGCTCAATGCACATGCCGTTGGGTCTATTTCAAATTTATAAGCAGCTTGTTTAGAGTCTTCTGCAATTGGAATTTTGTCTTCATAAATCATACAACCAACACCACTTTTTTGACAAATATGCAAGAGCTCTGAGCTTAATCCATCGCTGATGTCCAGCATTGATGTAGGAAGTATATTTTGTGTTTCAAAAAATTCAAAAATATCTTTTCTTGCTTTAGGTTTGAGCAGCCTTCCAATTACATATTGTTCGTTTTCAAGGTCGGGTTGTATTTGCGGACTCTCCAGATAAATTTTCTTTTCTCTTTCTAAAAACAACAAGCCAATATAAGCACCACCCAAATCTCCTGAAACACAGATCAAATCTCCTTTTTGTGCGGTAGACCTTTGCACTATTTTATCGTTGGTCAATTCACCAATTGCGGTTACAGAAACTATAAAACCTTTTTGAGATGAGCAAGTGTCACCACCAATCAAATCCACTCCATATTCTTCACACGCTGCATAAACACCATCATAGAACTCTTCAAGCGCTTCAACACTAAAGCGACTGCTGATACCAACGCTCAGTGTAATCTGTGTGGGCATTGCATTCATTGCATAAATATCGCTTAAGTTGACTACCACAGATTTATAACCCAGGTGTTTTAGTGGAGTATAGGCCAGATCGAAATGCACACCTTCAATCAACATGTCTGTTGTGATGACCGTTTGTTTTCCAAAATGGTCAATAACTGCAGCATCATCACCAACCCCCAATACAGTAGATGCGTTTTGTATTTCAATATTTTTGGTCAGGTGATCGATCAATCCAAATTCACCGTATTCGCTTATTTCAGTTCTTGACATATATTATTGTTGATGTGTATTTGAAATCCATTTCAATAATTCATCATGAATCAATCCGTTGGTTGCAACAAGCTGAGGTTGATAGGGAGAATAGGTACTACCCTTGAAATCGGTTACTTTGCCACCAGCTTCTTCAACCAAAAGGAATCCTGCAGCACTATCCCATGCATTGAGTTTGTGTTCGTAATAACCATCGAACCTGCCAGCGGCAACCCAGCAAAGATCAATTGCCGCCGAGCCGAGTCTTCTTACTGGAATACCCTTTCTAACAAGTCTTGCAAAAACGTCGAGGGGTCCGTTTTCCATATCTAAATAAGTATATGGAAAACCCGTAACCAAACAAGAGTGCAAAACCTGATTCTGTGTGCTTACGTGAATCTTTTTTTCATTTAAAAAAGCACCTGCGTTTTTTTCAGCAAAAAAGAATTCATTCATTAAAGGATTGTAAACAGCACCCATGATCATCTCACCATCTTTCTCTATACCGATGCTAACACAGCAAAGCGGAATGCCGTTGGCGAAATTTACTGTGCCATCAATTGGGTCGATGATCCACTTGTAAGAGGAGTCCATTTTCACTTCACCAATCTCCTCACTTAAAATAAAATGATCCGGAAAATTTTCCCGAATAATATTCATGATCAAAGCTTCAGAGGCTTTGTCCACTTCCGTTACCAGATCGTTTGGACCAGATTTTTTTTCAATTGAAAATTTTCCGTCAATTCTTTCTCTAATGAGTTCTCCAGCTGCAGTTGCAGCCTTGAGCAAGGTGCTTTTTAGCATGGTGCAAAGATACAAAAAAGGGACAACCTACTTGGTTGCCCCGCTACTATCAAGTGAGATTTAATTTACAAATTTCCCTTCTTCAATTCATTCACTGCAAAATCAACTGCTCTTGCGGTCAGTGCCATATAAGTAAGCGACGGATTCACACAAGAAGCAGAAGTCATACATGCTCCATCGGTTACGAACACATTTTTGGCATCCCAAACCTGATTGTGTTTATTTAATACAGAGTTTTTAGGATCTGTACCCATTCTGGCTGTACCCATTTCATGGATACCGCGACCAGGAGTGCCATCGCCATCAACACCTTTTACATTTTTAACACCTGCAGCTTCCAGCATTTCAATACCATCGTTCAGCATGTCTTTGCGCATCTTCAGTTCATTGTCTTTCAACTCACAATCGATCGCCAATACATTCAAACCCCACTTGTCTTTTTTCTCTTTGTCAATTGTAACCTTGTTTTCGTGGTAAGGAAGAATTTCACCAAATCCGCCCATGCCCACCTGCCATGAACCCGGCTCGGTAATCATTTCTTTCAATTCCACACCAATATTGAATTCAGCTACATTGCGGTTCCATCCTTCTCTGCTTCCTGCACCCTGGTAACCAAACCCGCGCAAATAATCACGCTTGTCATCACCTACATTTCTGAAACGAGGAATATAAAATCCGTTTGGTCTTCTGCCGTAGTAATATTTATCCTCATAGCCCTCATATTTACCATTGATTCTAACACCCAAATGGTGATCCATCAGGTTGTGACCAAGCTGACCGCTTGTGCTTCCTAAACCTTCAGGGAAAACATCATTTGCAGAATTCAAAAGAATCCAAGTGGAGTTTAATGTAGAAGCGTTTAAGAAAACAATCTTTGCTTTGTATTCATAAGTCTGATTCGTTTCACTGTCCAACACTTCAACACCAATTGCTTTTTGTGTGTCTTTATCATACAACACTTTTGTAACAATAGAGAAAGGTCTCAATGTTAAATTACCTGTCGCCATAGCAGCAGGAAGTGTTGATGATTGCGTACTGAAGTAACCACCAAAAGGACAACCCAACCAGCACTTGTTGCGGTACTGACAATTCGTTCTGCCCGGCAGAGGCTTTGTGATATTTGCAACGCGACCAATAAATAAATGTCTGTCGCCTTTATAATGATTTTTGATTCTGGCCTGCACATCTTTTTCAACACAATTCAATTCCATTGCTGGCATGAATTTTCCATCAGGCAAAATAGAAAGTCCTTCCTTAGAACCACTGATGCCCGCGAATGTTTCAACATAATCATACCATGCAGCAAGATCTTTGTATCGAATCGGCCAATCGGTACCGATTCCTTCTTTTCCATTCGCTTCAAAATCCAATTCGCTCCAACGGTAACTTTGGCGTCCCCACATCAATGATCTTCCACCGACATGGTAGCCACGAAACCAGTCGAATCGCTTGACTTCAGTATAAGGACACTCACTGTCCTTTGCCCAAAAATCAAGATTGGTTTCGTTCAAAGGATAATCCCTTTTCAAAACCGGATAGTCTTTGATCATTTGCTGTGTGCGTCCACCACGATGTGGAAACTCCCATGGATCCTTGGTTGCATTGGTATAGTCTTTTACGTGTTCGATATTTCTTCCACGTTCAAGCATAATCACCTTTATGCTTGAACGTGGAAGAAATATCGAACACGTAAAAGACTATACCAATGCAACCAAGGATCCATGGGAGTTTCCACATCGTGGTGGACGCACACAGCAAATGATCAAAGACTATCCGGTTTTGAAAAGGG
>JBKCGF010000123.1:0-8918 GCA_046303455.1 Chitinophagaceae bacterium
CTTTAAACCATTATCATGCAAAACAATACAAAAGATACAAATACAGATTTTGAAGTAAGGTCGCTTGATGCGATGTGTGTGAATGAAGAGAATGTACAGACACCAACATGGCATAACCTAAAGTATTTATTTTTCGGTTTACTTTTTGGTATTGTGTTGATTAAGTCTGAAGTGGTTTCCTGGTATCGTATTCAGGAAATGTTCAGGTTGCAGAGCTTTCACATGTTTGGTGTGATTGGTTCTGCGGTTGTGGTGGGTGCTATTTCGGTTTTCATCATTAAGAAGTTTAAGATCAAGACCATTAATGGTGAAGAGATTTTACTTCCTGATAAAACATTTAACAAGGGACAAATCTATGGTGGTTTGTTGTTTGGTTTTGGTTGGGCAATGACAGGTGCTTGTCCTGGTCCACTTTTTGCTCAACTCGGCTATGGTGCAACTGCAATATCGGTTACCATCTTGATGGCTATTGCAGGAACATGGGTATATGGAAAACTAAGAGAAAAACTACCCCACTAAAACATAAATGAAAAATCAAATAGAAAACCCTTATGAATTTCATAAGGGTTTTTCTTTTGGGTTAGTTAGTATTTATTTATCTGAATTCATATCCAAATCCCATCAATTGCGTGAGCAAAGTATTTGGTGCATCAGTTGCTGTGCATCTTCCTTCCAGTTTAGGGGCAATGGGTGAATTAACTTTTAAGTATTCTTCAATAACGCTATGCAATGTAGCACCTAAACGTTTTGGTTCACTTACACCTTCAACACGACAAATAGTTGTATCAGGATCACCTTCTCTTTCGCAGGCTACGAAACTGTATGTTTTTTCAAGGTCAAGCGGTTTTCCACCAACTTTAATCCAGTTAACTCTTTTGCCTACTTCATTATTAATGGTGAAGTTGACTTCCATTCCTTTGAAACGGACTACCCATCCACCGAATCTTTTTCCTGGATCTTTTGCAAAGGCGTTTTGTAATTCTTTTTCCATCCAGCCCAAAAGTTGTTTACCAGTGATTTTACCGGTTTTGGCTTCGCTGTCGACAGGCAACATATTCCAGAGATAGTCGACTGTAATTTCTGCTTCACCCGTTTTAGCATCTGGTACCAATGGCGGACAAAAACGGAAACCGTTGCTCAAAGCAATATCTGGTTTAAATTTCCACATGATGGCATCTGTAATGAAATTATCCATTGGAGTTTCAATTACATAATAGCGCATCAAAGGTGTTTTTGTTTTTCCAATCACACGATTGAGTTCTTTCTTATACGGTTCTCTTGCTTTTTCCACCAGACGTTTCATTTCTTCGTCCTCTTTATAGATAGCAGGATCTACATCAAGCAGTTGGTAAGTATGATCTTTCACTATACCATTTTCAATAACAATGTCCATTTGTGCTATGAAAGAACCAAACGCACCAGGTTCTGTAACTTTTGTATTTACTCCTTGTATTGGAGTTCTTACACGTTCATGTGTATCAGCACCAAGTATATAATCAACGCCTTTTACTTCAGGTTGATTGGAGAGCCCTACTTGTTGTGCGAGGCCCATATGGGTTAATAAGAACACCATATCACATAGTTCATAATCACGCAAAATCTTAATGTATTTAGCAACGTTAAATTCCGGGTTGGTAAATTTGATTCCTTCGCTATAAGCTGGTGATTGACGTTTTGGAGTTAAGGGGTCATTGTAACCAATGAAACCAATGTTTATTCCACCGATGTGTTTTACAAAATATGGAGGAAAAATAAGATCGCCATTGAATTCGTCTTTGGTATTGTGGTACATGTTTGCACAAACTTTCACACCATCGTATCCAAACATATCTTTCATCATCATCTCCTTACCATAAACTACTTCCCAGTTTCCGGGCAACATGATATCGTATCCAATATTGTTCATGAGTGGTATGATGGCCTTCCCTTTGCTCAATGCTGCAACGCCACCACCTTGAAAACAATCACCACCATCTATCACCAATGTATTTTCTTTATTTTTGTTTCGAAGGGTATTGATCATGGTTTTCATAGAAGCAAAACCACCACGTTTTTTAAAAACATTTTTTCCATTCTCTACGAAGAACTCATCGTGAATATTTAGTTGAGCATGGATGTCTGCAGTGTGCAGCAAAGTAACCTTTGTTGCTTTTCCATCCCTCACGGCTTTGTTTTTACTCATTGATGCAGCTTTATATGCAGCATCTTCATTGTTAAGAGCTGATGCAGCCAATGGAGTACTGATGAGTCCTCCACCTATGCCAAGTCCTAAGCCTAGTCGACTTGAACGTCTTAAAAAATCTCTTCTACTGTTTTCAGAAAGTTGCACATGCATTTCTTTTTCCGCTTTGCTGATTGCTTCTGTTTGGCAACCCGAGCAGGTGCAATTGTTGATGTGTTGGGATGGCATAGTAATTGTTGTTTGTTCCGCATTCAATCAGCGGGAATGTGATGCAGTAATATAACTATTGATTAGATCGTCTTTTGTTTTTGTTGTTTTTTTCTTGCTTCGATGATGGGTTTAAAGGGACCGAATTTGTGTTGTGTTTCAGAAAATCCATCTGCATAAGGACCAAAAGGATGGTCAATTGGTTTCTTCGCAATATTTGGCCAGTCGCCACTCAAGTCTTTGCCTGGTCTTGGTCTTGAATTGACAAATGCAGCAACATCCCATGCTTCTTCGTCACTTAACGAAGGTGCATTGTGTGTTGCTTGATTCAGCGGCATATTATCACGAACAAAACCTGCAAAACGCGAAAGACGGAACAATCCGGCACCAGAATTATAGCTGTTGGCTCCCCATAGCGGAGGATAGGTATAACTTTTTCCATCTGCTGCCATGAGTCCTTCTCCATTGGCACCGTGACAAGATTGGCATTTTGCACCATATACTACGCTACCATTTTCCGGACTAGCAGCGCGATCAAGATAGGCGGGTGGTTGAATACCACTTCCTTTTGGTGTGCTATCTTTTTCAACAGTGTGACCAACCCATTTGATATAGGCCATCATGGCTTGCATTTCTTTATTGTTACTATCGAGCGCAGTTCCATTCAAACTTCTTTCCATGCAATCACTAACACGTTTGTATACTGTTTCTATACTACCACTACGATCACGAAATTTTGGATAGTTGGCCGCAACGGCCCCATAATTATTTCCCCAAGATTTTCTTCCTCCATTCAGGTGACAGTTCTGACAATTCATACCGTTTGTGATAGCGGCAACTGATCCATTTGGGCCAAGATATTTTGCTGTATTGGCAATGAGTTCTTCACCATAAATAATTTGCTGACGCTCCTCACCCTCGAGTTCTCTATCTAAATACAATGTGGGTGCAACCCATGCATCTTGTTTGAGTTGAGGAATTTCTTTTTTAGGTGTATTTACAGCATCTATGATTTCACTAAAAGTAAGTAGAAAAACTCCACTCACAATTAGAATGATGATCCAGTTTTGTTTTTGCATATGGCCAATTGTATTGATTAAATATAAAAAAAATACCCCTTACCATATGTGATTAATATCACAAATGACAAAGAGTGTAAAAACAATTAGAAATTATAATTCAGGACAATATTCCATTGACCCATATTCACTCTATTGATAATGTATCGATCGTCAATGATTTCATTGCTTGCCCTTCCTTTGTACACGTAAAGAATCTGTGCCTCTAATCCTGTCAACATACCCTTGAAACTGTATCTGTAGTCGATATTGAATTGATTATACGAAGGGAGTCCGTATTTATTGGCTTCATAATCATAAACTGAAGGAAGACTGTAATGTCCTACTGCAAGATTTATTGATGAGCGTTGTTTTGGAAAACTCTTTCCCGCCCTAACTACATAAGCATGAACATTAGCGAGCCCTTCATTTCTTTCTCTGGGCATGAATGTATAAAAAGGATCTCTTCCCCATTCTCTTGGCATGGTATATCTACCTGCCGAGGTGAAGCGGGAATAGTTGAAAGAGGCTTTCCATTTTTTATAACCCCATTCCAGTTTACCGCTGTATACAAAAGAGGATTTGTCTTGCATGTATCTTTTTGCTTCTTCTTCATTTCCGCCTTCACCAATTCTGGTTTGTTGGAAGAGCTGAATACCAGCACTTAGTTTATGTTTATTGGTTAGTTCTTTTTCATATTCCGCCTGGATGAAGCTAGCATTGAAGATATTTTCTGTGTAGAGATGCCAAAATTGTAAAGAGAGTTCTTTATTGGGTTTGTGTGTGATGCCCACCATGGCCAATCCCTTTGTTTGGGTATGGCCTTCATATTCAGATTTGGTACCATCTTTATTGATGCCTGTTGAATATACACCTATAGATTTTCCTATATCGTACCATTTTACGGTCCCCCTTGGAGAAATCTGGTAGAGTACACCACCTTCAATTCTGGTCTTCTTCATTTTATGATCAAGCCACAAACCATTTACTTCAGTCGGCCTCATTCTTCCATCTTGCAGGTTGATGAAGGGAGTATTGATCAATTGTTTACCAAGTGTGATGCTTGAACGATGGAAGCTGTATTTCAAATACAATTCTTCCAGTCGGTCGATATCTGTTTTATTCAATGGATCTTCTTGGTCGAATAGTCCAATTTCATATCTGCTAAGTTGTCCAGTTTTTGGATCTGGTTTTAAGAAATCCGAAGATCCAATATTGAAAGTAAAGAAACCACTGATGCCCATTTGAAAGCCTTTGAACTTTGCGGTTTCAAATTTCAGACCACCACCAGCTGCATTAGCAAAATAATCTGATAGTCCTTTTTCATTGTTGGTGTTCATGAAAAAATAACGCAAGTGACCACTTGCGGTACCATTTTTAAAAGCATGGAGAAAAGAGTTGGTGTCTAATCCCACTTTCTCTCTTGCTTTCCAGATTTCAGGATCTTCATCAATTTCCTGGTGTTGTGCTTTTGCTAAAAAAGAAAAACACAGTAAAGCCATAAACAGGAAACCAGATTTTTTCATCAAATTAAATTTGATTGTCGAGTGCGTTCCACGGGCCACCGTTGTAACATTCAATACCGGCAGATTGTAACGTTGATTTAGCTATGCCGCTTCTGTTACCACTTCTGCAACAAGTAATGATTACTTTGTTTTTATTTTTCAACTCAGTTGTCTTGTTTTTGATTTCATCCAAAGGAATATTGATTGATCCTTTGATGTGTCCACTTTTGAATTCACCAGGAGTGCGAACGTCTACAATGATTGCACCGTTTTTAACTAAATCAGCATAATTTACTTCCGGAGCAGAACTGAACATATTTTTAAATAGATTGAGCATAAATATTTTTTAATTGTGTTCTACAGGATTTCCAAGTGCTAGCCATTCGTTCATACTTGCAGAATAATTGAGTACGTTGGTATATCCTTCTCTTGCAAGTAAAGAGTAGCCTATAGTTGCGCGATCACCACCTTGGCAATGAATCACTACTTTTTTATCCTTGCTTACTTTATCAAGATTTTTCAAAATGGTTCCTACAAATACATGATCAGCGTTCTTGATGTGCCCCGACTTGTATTCAGTTGCGCCTCTCAAATCAACAATCTGTACATTAGGCTCTTGCATCACTTCTTTGAATGTGTTGATATCAATTACAGGTACGGTATCCAGTTTGCCACCCGCTTGTACATAGGCATCTGTTGAAGATACATATCCCATAATGTTGTCTAAACCAATTCGCATCAATTTGCGTGTAAGATCATCGAGTTGAGATTCTTCAGCCAACAAGATGAATTGCTCGTCATAGCCGAGATACCATCCAGCCCATGTTGCAAATGAATTGTTACCCTGGATATTGATGCTTCCAGGAATGTATCCTTTTGCAAATTCAGTTTTCACTCTTGCGTCAATCAGCTTAACACCCTTATTCATTGCCTCAGACAATTCAGCATTGCTGAGTTGTTTAAGTTTCGGGACTGAAGTAAGCAATGGACGATCAACTTTGTTGAGTTTTTTCATCATAGCGAAGTACTTCGGTGGTTCTGGTTGATCTTCTAATAGAAAATTCACAAAACCTTTTTCATCGTTGGCAAATCTGAAAGCCCAGTTACGGACTTTTTCATATCCAACAGTTGTACTAGGAACAGCGCCTAGTGCTTTTCCACAAGCAGAACCAGCACCGTGACCAGGCCATACTTGAATATAATCAGGGAGGTCGCTGAACTTTTTAATCGACTTATACATTTCGTGTGCACCAGCATCCATGGTACCCGTCATACCTGCAGCTTTTTCAAGCAAATCAGGACGACCAATATCACCTACGAAAACGAAGTCACCTGTGAAGAACATGACTGGTTCTGGACTTGCAGGAGTATCTGTCAATAAGAAACTGATACTTTCTGGTGTATGTCCAGGTGTATGTAGAACATCAATTTTAAGATTACCCACCATAAAGCTTGAACCATCTTTTACACCGATATGGTCAAATTCATATTCCCAGCCTTCTCCACCTTCATCTGATAAATAAAGTTTCGCTCCGGTTAATGCTGCTAATTCTCTAGAACCGGTGAGGAAGTCGGCATGTATATGTGTTTCAAGAACATGAGTAATCTTCATGTTGTTTTGCTTAGCAATCTCTAAGTAAGTATCAACATCTCTCTTCGGATCAATAACTGCGGCAACTCCTGCTTTTTGGCAGCCGATAAAGTAACTGGCTTGTGCAAGTGTTTTGTCGTAAACGTGTTGAAAAAACATAGTCTAGATTTTAATGATTGTTTAATTATTTATTTGATAAAAAGTTCTTTAATAATGATGTAAATGCCCATCACCAGCACAAACCATCCAAATCCTTTTTTCAAGCTGTTGGCTGATACTTTTTTACCGAGAGAATTTCCAATAAAAATTCCAACAATTGCAAGTGCAGTTACAGAAAGCAGCAATTGCCAATCCATGGTTTGTTTTCCAAGATCACCAGTAAATCCGAACAGCGATTTTGCTGCGATGATCAATAAAGAAGTTCCCACTGCTTGTTTCATAGGAAGTTTACTGAAGATGACCAAAGCAGGAATGATTAAGAATCCACCACCTGCACCAACGAGCCCGGTCAATACGCCAACTATGGTACCTTCTAGCAAGATCATGGGGTAATTAAAGATCTGTTCACCTGTTTCAACTGATGTCTTCTTATTGTCTTTAATCATGGAAACGGAAGCAAACACCATCAAAACAGCAAAGATCATCATCATGAGTATTGCTTTGGTAACTACAAAAGAGCCTACTGTAAATACTTCAGATGGGATGGCAGGAACGATAAATGCTCTGGTAGCATAAACTGCAATAATAGAAGGAATACCAAAAATGATGGCAGTCTTCATGTTGATTTCACCATTCTTGTATTTAGGGAAGGCGCCTACGAGGCTTGTTGAACCAACAATAAATAAAGAATAGGCGGTTGCAAGAACTGGGTCAACACCAAACAGGTAAACCAATACCGGAACAGTCAGAATAGAACCCCCCCCACCGATTAGTCCGAGTGATAGCCCAATTAAAAGTGATGCTAAATATCCGGCAATGATCATATTTGAATTTTGTAAAGCAAAAATGATTGTTCTTTTTCTATTTGTTTGTGATGAATGTCACGCAACCCCATTCAAATATTTTTTGGCATTTAATATTTTTATAATCACATAAATGTCTAACTTTTAGAACAAATCAAAAGCAATGCTTAAACTATTTTTGCCCCTATTTTTTATTGTTTTTTCTTCGACTGTTTTTGCACAGCAAAATAAACTGAGTGTGGTATGGGATCTTTCCAGTTCAGATACTGCAATTCATGGTGCTGTTTTTCGCCAAATCAATAATGCAAGGGCGCTAAAGCCAGAACTACAGATTGAGGTTGTTTTCCATGGGCAAGCGGTATTGTCCCTTTTAAAAGAGGATAAGTCATTTGAAGCTAGAGTAAAAGCAGCGAAAGAAAAAGGGGTAACTATAGCAGTTTGCAATAATTCTTTAAGACGACTAAAAATTGATCCCTCTCAATTGATGCCGGAGACTACAGTTGTTCCCAGTGCGGTTGTTGAGTTGATTGTGAAACAATCAGAAGGTTGGTCTTATTTAAAAGCAGGCAGTTAAAATTTAGAAAAAACCTGCCGTGGTATTAAAAACTATTGGGCGCTATTGATTTTAATTTTTCTGCAGCGGCCCTTAAGGTTTCATCTTTTTTAGCGAAGCAAAAGCGCAGAATTTTATGGTCTTGCCCTTTGTTATAAAAAGTTGAATACGGAATGGTAGCTACTCCCGCAGTTTTAGTAAGCTGCATGGCAAGATCAAGTCCGCCTAAAGAAGAAATTTTTTCATAAGTAGCGGTAACAAAATATCCTCCATCTACTGGTAAAAAATCAAATCCTGTGTTCTCCATCAGGCTGATAAATAAATCTCTTTTCTGTTGCATAAAATGCTTCAATCCTAAATAGGTTGAAGGAGTTTTAAGATGCTCTGCAATAGCAACCTGTGTAGGTGTAAAACAACAGAAAGCATTGTATTGGTGAATTTTTCTAAACTCGGTTGTCCATGCTTTTGGTGCTATACAGTAACCCAGTTTCCATCCGGTGCAATTGTATACTTTTCCAAAGGAGAAGCACGCAAAACTTCTTTCAAAGAGTTCTGGATACTTGAGTACGCTGTTGTGTTCCAGACCATCATAAGTGAGGTGTTCATATACCTCATCAGAGATTAAAAATATTTTAGTGTCACGCAAAATTTCTTGCAGTTGTAGCATTTCATCATCACTCATAACTGATCCGGTTGGATTGTGCGGTGAATTGATGATGATTGCTTTTGTTTTGGGAGTGATGGCCGACTTCAACTTATCCCAATTTATTTTATATGAAGGATATTCAAGTTGAAGAATTACTGGTATAGCGCCACAAGAAACAATGTTGGGAATATAACTATCAAATGCAGGCTCAAAA
>JBKCGF010000124.1:0-4508 GCA_046303455.1 Chitinophagaceae bacterium
TGTTCGATAAGTTCAATCCCCAAATTTTCTAAAATGGGCAACATCGCTAAAGCTTCTTCTAATTGCCAACCTCCATTAGCATCTACTCTGAGTTTAGCATCTGTATGCTGCCTTATAGCAAGGAGTCGCTCAACATCTGCATCATTTCCAACCTTAATTTTATAAATGGGTGCAGGATGTGCTTTGACCTTTGCAATCATCTGATCAATTTCATCAATACCAATCGTGTAATCTGTAATTGGAGAAAGAAGTGGATTGACATTCCAAATAGTACTGAGTGGCTTATTTCTGATTTTTGAATAAAGATCCCAACCTGCCATATCCAAAGCACAGACCAAAAACGGATTTTTAGGAAAAAGATGATGTAAAAAATGCCAGAATCGTTTAGGTTCTGTAAATGAAAAACTTTCAACAAATTTCATTTTTGCTGATAGATCTTCAGCCATTTGATCTACTGTAATATTATAATATGCAATCGCTGGTGCCTCACCATATGCTTTTATACCTCTCCATTCTAATTCGACAACAAAAATTGACTGATGAGTTTTGCTACCTTTTGATATGGTAAATGGATATTCAAATGCAAGTGATTTTTTCCAGAATTTTATTTTAAACATTATCTTCCACTTGTTGTGATGCAGTATTTCAAATCTTCATTAAAAGTTGCATCTTCCAATAAATCCTCTAAATTCTTGTGCATTCTGAATCTCCAATAGTGTTTTGGATCACCAGGAATATTAATCCTTTCGTCATGTGGATTTAGAATTCTTAATTCATTGTTCATTGCAAATAAATCCTGTATCTGAAATATAGACCACATGGCTGGAGATGACAAATGCTGCAAAATAATGGATCTAACAATATTTGAATTTGCTTCACTTGGAGCTGATCCATATTGCCATAGCATGTGATTATAGAAATCTTGCGTAGCCCACTTATCCTCCATCCACCATTCTCGTATAGTACTCATATCATGTGTGGAAGGAGTAACTACAGAAAGATAATTTGCAGTTGATGGATCAAAAAATTGCTGAGAAGATTGTTTCGGCATTCGCTGTACTTCCATACTTAAAAAGCCCAGATATGACATGATTTCTGGAACAGATTTTGGAACCATACCCAGGTCTTCGCCACATACTAACATTTCAGTACATTTTTTCAGCGCAGGTAATTTGTCAATTGCTTCTTCACGCCATATTTTTTCCTGACGATTAAAGAAATAATCATTGTACAACTCCTGAAGTTGAAACTGAATATGTGGCTCTAAATTTTGAAAAGACAAAGTTTTAGATGCATTAAATCTAAAGTGATATTGATTAGCTACATCGTCCTTCCAAAGAATTAGATTAGAATGAAGACTGAACAACACTTGTTTCAGCAAATTGTTATGTTCAGTTTCAGGAAGATTTTTAAAATGACTATCAATTTTTTTCTGTGTACTAAATTCGTTTTTAAACTGAAATGAATGATCATCTTTGACATCCAGAAATGACAATACTTCTGATTCAAAGCCTGAAGCGAGTTGATGAATAATTTCATGTGTGATGAAAGGCGAGGTAAGTCGGGACTCTTCCAGCCAGATTCCTTTATGCTCTAATTCATTTTTGAAAATTGGAAGTGCTGGTACAAATTTCCCCATAATACCTTCTACTGCATGTTCAGGTATAGACCAAATTCTGAAAAAACCAAGAATATGGTCTATTCGAAATGCATCAAAGTAATTAGACATTTGACCGAATCTGCTTTTCCACCATGCAAATCCATCTGATTTCATTTTTTCCCAATTGTATGTTGGGAATCCCCAGTTTTGTCCAGATACAGCAAAATCATCTGGAGGAGCTCCAGCTTGTCTATCTAAGTGATATAAGCTTGGATCGGTCCATGTATCTGCCCCATGTCTATGCACACCAATTGCAATATCACCTTTTAAAATGATGCCATTTGTATTGGCATAATCATGTGCATCTTTCAATTGAAGGTGAAGTTGATATTGTATGAAAAAATGAATTGCAATTCTATCGTATTGTTTAGCAAGGGGACTACAGAGTTCTTGAATTAATGTTTCGTCATAATTGGCGTATTTACCCCAAGTTGATGAATCTGGTGAACCAAATTTATCCCTCAAATAACTATACGCTGCATATGGTACCAGCCAATGTTTATTTTCATTGAAAAAGTCGTTGTATAAGGGTTCTTTAAAAACCTTGTCTTTCATCAATTCAAATAAAATGGTAAGCGCATCCCATTTTAATTCCATTACCATATCATAATCTACCCCGTCAAGTACATTTAAACATTTCTTTTTTTGAAGATGTGTATTAATGTCTTTACGGTATTGATCTCCTGCTATTGCTTCCAGTGAAACATAAAGCGGGTGTAGTGCAAAAGCAGATATTGCAGCATAGGGGTAAGAATCTAAACGTGAATGAGTTGAAGTGGTATCGTTTACAGGCAGTAATTGTATCATTTTAATTGATACCTTTTTAGCCCAATCCACCATTTTTTTGATGTCTGGAAACTCTCCTACTCCCAAACCATCTTTTGTCCGCATACTAAAAACAGGAATTGCTACTCCAGTTCCTTTCCATCTTCTATCATCCCTTATATAATTATCCTGAAGTAGGACTGATTTAAAAATAGCAGATGGTAGTTTGACGATTCGGTTTTCTCCATTCTCAAATCGAATTATTCCGTTTTCTTTATTTCGAATGCAGTATTTGTATTCAAATGATGATCCAAGTTGATCATATTTCACATCTACAAACCATTTTCCACCATCAAATTGCATAGCTTTCACATCAGATAATTGCCATTTTCCAAGGCAAGATTGATTGCCCGATAAACAAAGCTCTTCACTACTATCCAAAAGAGGAGACATTACAGAGAATCGAATGTAACCAGATTGGATTTGAGTTACAGAAGTGACTTCATGAAATTTTTGAAAAACTTTGTGAAAGGGAGCAGTATAGTAGGTATTTTCAATCAAACCCATATCTGTCCAACTGTCTATCACTACTAACCCATCAATTAATTCAGTTAGAAACAAATTTCTATTTACTCCCCAATCTTCATTTGTATCTCCTTTCCCATTGCTAAACTGATAAAAATAATTGAGTTTATTTCTTTGAGAATGTGATGTTTCGGCAATCTCTATTTGATATTTCCAATAATCATGGTCGTGATATTGCATTACAGTTGAACTACCTTTCGATAAATTGGTAATGCTATCATCTTCGCAAACAATTTTAAGATTTTGCCCAGGGTTTGTCTTAAATTTTAAATACAAATCAATCTTCATCAGCTGCTATTATACAAGGTGTACAATTTACACATAATTTAAAAAAGTGTATAGCAGACACATTAAAATATTTTCATGAAAATGAATCGATTAAGTTTTTTTAGAAATGTTTTGCGTTTGTATATTTGTATTCTTAAATAAAAGCAAGATGACCAAGAGCCAAAAAAATACTTACTGGATGTTGTTTTTCCTTTCACTTGCCCTTTCTGTAGGCGTTTATTTCTTTGTACCTTCTCTTGTTTCACTAATGGTAGTTCCAGTAGTGACCACTTTTACCAAAGCATTGGATCTAATCTAATTTAATTTCGCTCTTTTCCCCTTGTATACTGCTTAATTTTAAGTAGAATACCCTTATTTGTTTGTCCCGATCTAACATTTGCTGTTTTATTTAGAATATATCTACACATAACGTCATTTTTGATTTATTTTTAAAAATAGAATATCCACAAAAGCTATTTTTTAGAAATTTTTAAAAATCATTAACGAATAAGTTTTGGAATGCGGTAATTCAATCGTATCTTTGCATTCTCGATTGTTAACCACTCCTTCGTAGAGATGCAGTTAAATTAAGCATCCAATACATTATACGGTTCCTTGCTATACAAAGTACCTAAATTAGTTTTTATGAAATCTTATTTTAAAATATCCTTTATTCTAGTCATTTTTAGTTTTAGTCAACTTATTAGTTTTTCCACTCCTATTGCACTTACTGATAACAATTTGGTCAATGATAGTATGCAAATCAATGGAAAACAGATGATTTTACTGGCTGACAACCAACCTTTAGCAAAAATCAGCTTACCCAGCAAGAACATGATCAAAAGAGCTGATAATGAAATGCACAGGAATATGAAGTCTGACTTAGCTGCTTACAAGTTGTTGAACTATATTGAAAATGAAATTACGGATGCCGATAGAACAATTACAAGTGAATTTTACAAATCTTTTCAATTAATAATTGTGGCAGATTTAATGAAAAGCGACTTATTGATGGACGATTCATTCAAAGCAGAAAATATCGATTCTAAATTATTTATAAACTTTCAAGAAGTTGATAATCATATTAATAAAAGATTTTACTCAAGTAATTAAAGAGTTATAATTTTAAAGTTGGTTTAGTTTGGTAAAGAAAAAGCCCTCTTTTTAGAGGGCTTTTTAATAAGATTGCCGTAAGTAATAAGCCGGATTCTGTACAAGGCTATCATTTATC
>JBKCGF010000125.1:0-2814 GCA_046303455.1 Chitinophagaceae bacterium
GTATTGTACCAGGAACACGTGCTACAGATCCTAACTACGATGGAATGAATTTCTATGGAGATGAAACCACTATTGACCTTAATCTTGTTTTGAATGGTATAGCTGGACAAGCTCCGTTCCTTGCACCATATATTTCAACAATTACTGGCTCACCAAATCCAGTTTCAAGAACAGGATATTCTGAAAAAGAAGTAACTAACCCTAATACAATAAACTTTAAATTAGGAGCTTCTTTCAACTATAAAATTACCAATTCAGTAGAGGCTATTCTTTCAGGATTCTGGGGAACAGGTACTACCGTCTATACTGGAAGTGATCGTTACTCATTGTTAGACCTAAAGATGGGACAGTATAAACTTGAATTCAAACACAAGAACTGGAACCTCAAAGCATATACTACACAAGAAAATGCTGGTCAATCTTATAATGCCACAGTTACTACAAGATTGTTCAACGAAGCTTGGAAACCTTCGCCACAATGGTACACTGAGTATGGTCAAGCTTATTTGGGAAGCTTATTGAGTGGTATGACTAATATCAATGCACACAATATGGCAAGGTCAGTAGCTGATGCTGGAAGACCAGCGGCAGGTTCAAGACAGTTCCAAAGATTGTACGATTCAGTTAGAGCAAGATCAATTGCTGACGGTGGTGGTTTGTTTATTGACAAAACCAACCTTTATGCAGTTGAAGGTCAGTATAACCTGACCCACCTAACAGGTGACTGGGCTGAAGTATTGGTTGGTGGAAACTTCAGACAGTTCTTGTTGAACTCTGAAGGAACTTTGTTTGCAGATTCAACAGGAAAAATTCCGATCAATGAATTTGGTGGATACCTTCAAGTTGCAAAAGGTTTTGCTGATGACCGTATCAAGTTCACTGTTTCTGGTCGTTATGACAAAAACGAGAACTTCAAAGGTCGTTTCACTCCAAGAGCAAGTGCAAGTATACGCATAGCTAAGAACAATCACTTAAGGTTCTCTTATCAGACTGCTTATCGTTTCCCGTCAACTCAACAACAATATATCAATCTTGCAGCTGGAGGCGCTATCTTAATTGGTGGTGTTCCTTCAATGAAAGAAGGATATAATATCGTTGGAAACCCAGTTTATAACGTTGCTGCACTTAGTCAGGGACAATTGAAAGTTCAAGAGTTTACTGATTTCAAACCTGAAGCTGTTACTTCATATGAAGTTGGTTATAGAGGCTTGTTGTTAAAATCAAGGTTATTGATTGATGCTTATTACTATCTTGGAAACTATCAAGATTTCATCACAAGAGTAGTTGTAGCACAATCTATTACCAACGCTCCAAGTCCTGCTGATATCTTGGTTCCATCAAAAAGAAGAATTCTTTCTATCCCTATCAACAATCCAAGCGAGGTTAAAACTTCTGGCTGGGGTGTTTCTGCGGAATACAGATTCAATGGTGGTTTCTATGTTACCGGTAACTTGTCTTCTGATAAATTGGGAGATGTAGAACAAGGTTTCATCACTTACTTCAATGCTCCAAAATTGCGTGGTAATGCTTCTTTTGGAAACAATGGAATAGGAAAGAGCAAACGCATAGGATTCAACTTTGTATATCGTTTCCAATCTGAATTCGATTATCAAAGTGATTTGGCTAATGGTGTTGTTCCTTCATATAGAGTATTAGACGGACAAATCAGCTATAAGCTTCCAAAGATCAATTCAGTGGTTCGTATAGGTGCAAACAACATGTTGAACCAGTACTACATCACTGCTTTGGCCAATCCATCAATCGGTGGTTTGTATTATGTTTCATTCGGTTACAATATTTTCTAATCGATCCTGAAAACAAAAAACAAACTAAAAAAAATGAACATGAAAAATAAATTAAGCATACTTAAGAACTGGTTACCAGTATTGACGCTAATTGTTATTGTAGCGGCATCCTGTAACAAAAATGTTCCAGAAGCTACACCAATCAACTATCCACAAGGATCGGGAAGTACCATTGGAGAAGTATTGAATACCAATCCAAGTTTCTCTATTCTAAAAGCAGCTGTAACAAAGGCTGGTTTACTTCCAGCTGTTTCAGATAAAAATTCAGTTTTTACTGTATTTGCTCCTGATGATGCAGCATTTACTCGTTCAGGTATCTCTTTAGGCCTTATCAATGCACTTCCTGCAGCTTCTGTTGCAAGTATTGTTCAATACCACGTTATTCCTGGAAGGAATATTACATCGTCAGCAATACCAACTTCATTCCCTAACGTACAAATGCCAACTGCATTTGTTTTCCCATCACCCAATACCAATCCTTTGGTTAGGTTCAGCAATTTCCCTTCAAAGAGAGGTGCAAATGTATGGGTAAACAATATCCCAGTAGTAACACCAGATGTGGCAGCTGCAAATGGTACAATACACGTAACATTTGCGATGTTGAATCCTCCATCAAGAGTTTTATTGGATACAATTGCTAGAGATGCTGATCTTTCTTATTTGGTTGCTGCCATTACTGCTGCTGATGCAGGAGTTCCGGCTGGTTCCAAGTTTTCAGATTTCCTTGCTAACCCGTTAGCAAACTTTACGGTAATGGCACCAACAAATCAAGCGTTCATCAATTTGCTTACTGCTTTAGGTTTACCTGCAAGTCCATCTTCATTGGCTTTGTTGCCTCAAGCTACTGTTAGAGGAATTGTTGCTTACCACCTTTTGCTTGCAAGAGCGTTTGCGGCTAATTTACCAACGTCTCCAACTGCTGTTCCTTCTCTTTTATCAGCATCTCTTCCTGGAGCCCCAGCATTGACATTCAATGCAGCACCAGGCGGTGGAGTAAAAGGAGCTGCTA
>JBKCGF010000126.1:0-8180 GCA_046303455.1 Chitinophagaceae bacterium
ATATTTTTTCCAGACTTGATCGAACAGAAAACATCAATTACAATTTGGGCGCCAATTACTTTTCATACAAGGGACAAGTATTTTCATTTGGCGGTTATGGTTTTTGGAAATCAAATGGCAATCTCAAATTATTTAATCAAACAGATCAACAGTGGGACATAGTTCCGCTAAGTGAAGAGATTATTCCTCAATATTATCCACTTGAAGCAAGTTGGTTCAACAACGCTACTGGTAAATTTTTTGTGCCACTACAATCTATCGTAAATGCAGGGATTGCAGGTACTGAGTATGTGAAAGGCAAGGTAATCCCTTATAGTTATGAACTTAATATCAATACCAAACAATGGAAAAGACTTGGTAAGACGAATCATGAATTGATTGAAATTATCACAAATGGTCAGCAAAGTTTTAGATCAGAGAAGGGTTTGATTATTCTATATTATGACAAAGCATATCTGATTGATTTTAATGCAAACAGAGTGTATTCTTCCAATTCAAGTTTTTTTAACCAGGGTTTAGCTAGAAAAGGGACTGGCGATTTTGTATATGAAAAAGATGGATTTATCTATAGTTACAACCACGTCCTCAAGGAATCAGATTCACTTACAATAGATTATAATTATTTTATAGATACAGGTCTAACTATTTGGGAACCACTATATAATTTTACAACACCAGTCAGTATCATACTGCTAATAATATCTTTAATACTAATTGTTTATTTCGCACGAGTTAAGAAAAAGAAGATTGTAGATAAACCAGTACAGGAAAAGAATTACCGTATTCAATTTACTGATACTGAAATAGCGCTGTTAAACCTTCTTATTCTAAAAGTGAATGACAATCAAAGAGCAAATATTAATGAAGTAAACTACGTACTTGGACTAAAACATAAAAATACAGGACTACAGAAAAAAGTCAGGAGCGATACGTTTAGCAATATCAATGAAAAGTTCAGGTATATTACAAAAATCGATGACCCACTTATTCAAAGTATAAGAAGCGAAATTGATAAAAGATATTTTGAGTACTTTATCAATTCGAATCATATTTCACTAATTCAAGAGTATCTAAATTAATTATATTCTTATCGACAGCTCCGAGTTCATAGCCAAAATAGTTCAAAACAAGATTTACTTTATCCATTCTCAAAGTCTTTTTACCCTGCTCTAAATCACGGATAAACCTCAATCCAACATGGGCACGAAATGCCAGTTCAGGCTGAGAAAGCTTGTGTTCTTTGCGTTTTGATTTTACAAACAGCTCCAATTTCATATTATATCATATCGGGTATAAATCAGATGAATTCTCAAGATATATACCCATTGGGGTATAAATATAATTTTAGAAATACGGATCATTTTTAATCCGATTCTAAATTTTTAAATAGTGTGATTAAGAATAAATAATAAATCTCACTTTTAATAAAATCAACAGCATTTATGCCTTGATTTAAATCCATTTTCTTTTACTTTTTAATCCAATTCCAAATGAAAACATTACCAATTAAACTAATCGCACTTTGCATCATGATTAGTGTTTTATCCACTGTAGGTTATGCAACCAACTACTATGTTGATCCTTCTTCAACTTCTGCAACAACAAATGGAAGTCTTAATTATCCGTGGAAAACCATTTCGCAGGTTAATAGCGGTACTACCTTATTGAATCCAGGAGATACTGTGTTTTTTAAAAGAGGACAAGTCTATTCGGGCAGGTTAACCATCAACAGATCAGGATCTTCAACTGCTCCTATAGTTTACACCAACTATGGTACTGGTGAACTCCCAGAATTCAATAATGCTGTTTCTGATATAATCAATATTTATAGCAAACAGTATATTGTAATTGATGGATTCAAAATCATTGATCGATCGATTAGTGAGACTGATCATACTGTTCAAGCTAAAATCAGTTATGCAATCAACGTCGAAAATTCTCCTTATTGTACAATTAGAAACTGTGATATATCAAGGGTTGGAGTAGGAATATCTGTTACCGCTGGATCCAACTTCACCAATATCATCGGTAATTACATGCACAATATGCGTATGGTTAGAAATACACCTGTATCAATAAATCCTGATGACGACTATGGTGCTAATCCAATGGTAATTGGAAGTTCTAATAACTTGATCAGCAATAATCGTTTTGAAGAATGTTGGGCTTTAAGCTATGATTATGGATACGATGGAGGTGCAGTCGAGTTTTTTGGTGCATCCATGAACAATAATAAAGTAGTCAACAATACTGCTATCAATTGTAATGGCTTTATTGAAATTGGCAGTAACACAGGTGGTCTTGCAGAAAATAACATTATAGCCTATAACAAAATTATCAATTGTGGTATCATTGGAGTTTATCAAAACGGATCTACGTTTACAGTCGCCGTAAAAAATCTCCAATACTACAACAATACTATTATTGAAACCATGAAACAATACTCACAGCCATCTGTACTCTTTTGGATGGCAGGTACTGGAACACCAGGCATGGTAACTGTAAAAAATAATATATTTTGGCTTTCCTCAGGTGTTAACGTTGCAAGCAGTAAATTCAATACTGGTCAGATGATACACACCAACAATATCTACAGAATGACCAGTGGAGTACTAGGTATGACACTTAATAGCTCTGAAATATTAAGTAACAATGCCAGTATATTTACAAACACTACCGGCGATGTTGCAAATTGGAATTTACAGTTACCTACAGGATCAATAGCAATCAATTTTGGAACAGCGGTTGGATTTGACAAAGATTTTTCTGGAAACCCAATTACAGATAACCCTGATGCAGGAATATTTGAAACTGCTTCACAAATTTTGAAAATAACAAGTCCCCCATTGAATGCAGTAATTTCAAATGGGACTATAAATTGTTTTGCGGGTTCAACAACTGTGAATGTAACAGCTTCAGGTGGAATCTCACCCTATACAGGAACAGGTTCATTCACTGTGAAAGCTGGCACTCATACTTATATTGTTAAAGATGCAGAAGGCATGAAAGATACTGTTTCAACTACAGTTACTGAGCCTAAAGCTATCGCATCCTCACTCACATCAGGCACAATTAGTACTTCTGGAGGTACCACATCAATTCAGGTAACAACTACTGGTGGCACAACTCCATACTCTTATAGCATGGACAATACAAACTTTCAGTCTTCTAATACATTTTATAGTATTGCTGCTGGCACATATACTGTCGCAACAAAAGATGCAAATGGTTGTATAGCATCAAATAGTATAACCATTAACAGTTATTCTACACCTTTATCTTATGTAAAATTTAAAGTGAATATTTATCCAAATCCAACAACAAACTATTTCATTTTAAAAATCTCAAATTTTTCTAAGCCTGAAAAAGTATTCATCAGTATTTTAGATTTGAGTGGGAAAATAGTTTACACTACTTCCGGAGATATATACTCCACATTTTATGTTGGTCAAACTCTTAACAGAGGAACGTATTACATTAAAATAAAAATAGGTTTAACAACCAAGACCTATACAGTAGCAAAAATATAGTAATAATAGGTACATGCGTATTAATGAAGATGAAAAATCATTCTTCATTAATACGCATTCTTATCTCCAACAAAAACTCGCAAAAATGTCATTGCAACAATTTTGATATCTAACATTAAACTCCAATTTTGTAAATACCAGAGATCACTTGAAATCCGATCCTTCAATTGATCAGGATGATTTATTTCACCCCTAAAACTATTCACTTGGGCCCATCCAGTTATACCAGGCTTTAATAAATGTCTTACCATATAATGTTCAGTCATTTGTGAAAATTCAGCAGTATGTTTCAGCATATGTGGCCGCGGTCCCACTACACTCATGTCTCCTAATAATACATTTATAAATTGCGGGAATTCATCCAAACTTGTTTTCCTTAAAATTGTACCTATCCATGTAACCCTTGCATCATTTCTTGAAGCTTGCAGTTGATCGGATTGATTGTTCAGTTTCATTGTCCGAAATTTCATGCAATAAAATGGTTGATCAGAAATACCAGAACGAAGTTGTTTAAATACCACTGGCCCTTTAGAACTTAATTTGATCAATATTGCTAATAATGGATACAACCACGACAATATGAATACTATTACAAAAACACTGATCACAACATCGAATAGCCGTTTTTTAATCCGGTTACCAACATCTTCAAGTGGATCTCTCCTGGATGAAAACATAGACAAATCAGCATAATGGTCAATTGTCATACCTTTTTCCAAAAAAGCTGAAACGCTCGGTACGATTCTAAATCTTACACACTGTTTCTCTGATTCTGCTATCAAATCATTAATTGCATTGTTTTCGTTGGGACTAATTGTAGAAAATATTTCATTAATATTTAGCCTCTTCGCTATTTTGACAGTATTTTTTATCCCTGTAAATACAGGCACAAAAGTAAGTTCATGAATATTAATTGACTCATCTACAAAGCCTACCAATTGCAATGCCCCTGTACTGCCATTCAAGTAACCTGCAAGTTTTTTTGCCGTATCATTATAACCAATAATTAATGCACGGTTCACAAATCCTTTTTGTTTATGAATAAGTTTATAGAACACTAAATAAAGACCCCTTATTGAAATTATGGTTACAATAAAATAAATATAGAATTGAAATACAAGGATATTTTTAATAAAGCTAAAGTCGAACACAAATAAAAATACAACGATTAAAAGAAGCAATACCATTAACGCTAATCCCGTTCGCTTAATGAATATCAGTAGATCCTTGACTGATTTAGATGAATAAACACCAATTACTTCGGTGGTAAAAAACCAAACTAGATTAATCATTATTGATAGCAAAAACAATTGCAAGAACGATACATGCGTTTTTGAATGAACATAGAATAATACAGCTGTAATTGTTACATTTATTACTGTGTAATCAAGTAAAATCAAAAGGCGTTTGATATAACGCATAAGTTCCTTGTCCACTGGTTTCTATTTAAGTTTTTCGGATTATGCTCTAACTAAATCGTATTGATTGATCAGGTCTACAGTCTGAAAAATATTCTCCTTGGAAGAGGATCCAAATAATATTGATTCAATATTGGGTAATGAACATACGTATTCAATTGCTTTATTCGGTGAGGTATTTCCACCCGAAAATATTTGCATTGCAATATTTCGTGACTTCCCCTGGCGCAAATATGATTCATACATTTCTTTGCCGCCAGACATTCGAAACCCATCGACATTAATTGATGAACAAATAATAGGTTGTTCTATACCAGCCGAAAGAAGCATTTCTGTCAATTTGGGCATATTCATTGTTATATATCCTGGTTCAGCATTGTACTTTTTTATGATATGCGTATGGAATGCCTTAAGCACATCTTTCATTCCTAAACCCAATAAAAGATCTGTAATAACATTTTGCAAGAAGATGACTGGAGTTGATGCATGTTTAAACATTTTTAATTCTGCATCGATCATCAGCTCCATCATAGAGATATAATCCTTAGATAAGTATGCAACACCCCCTTTGAACAAAGATGAAATGTAATTTCCTGGAAGGTATTGCTTAACAGTGCCTAAAACACCTAATTCAGTTACCGCATTAGCGTATTTATGCGCATACGGTAAACATGGAAATATATCCATATGTTGTAATCTTTCATCATTTGCCATGTGGTTCACAATTGAAATCATTCGATCATGTGTTGTACACATAAACGTATCTATTCCAGATGTATTTGCAATTTTTAATGTATTCAGAATAGCTTCATCATGACGATACTTAATTGACATTTTTCGGGACTTTTCATCCGAAACATGATTTACTCCAAAAAATTGATTGTCGCCAAACAAGATTCGATCCATATTATACATTTTTAAATTGATTCATTTTAGCAATTACTTGATCAGTATGAAAAGCAGATTCAAATGTATTGATTGAATTAGAAGCTTCTCCATTGATAGATCGGATGAAGTAGTCCATTTGCGCAGAATATTCTTCACCACGCAAATAAAAATCAACTGGGGTAGTTAATGTATTAATCCCTTTTATATTCCAGCCTTTCTCATATCTTTTAAAATTAGGTTCATTCGTAAAATATACTTTCAACTCAGTAGTGTCTACGATTAGTTTACCTAATGTACCATTGATGGTTAAAACAGTTGACATTTTACGAAATGTTTCATCACTCCAATTCGCATTTAAGGAGCCATGAATACCGTTTTCTGTTATCAAATGTGCAAATACTGCATCTTCTACATGTTCAGAATAAACAGTAATAAAATCAGCTGATGGCACTTTGTCAATTAGCCCTATTTCGTAGTTGATTAAATCAATCATGTGGGCAGCATAATCCATTAAGCAACCACCCCCTTCATCAGGTTGAGATCTCCATGTGGCTTCTTTTTTCTTTACGATAACCGGACCATTGATATCACCGGTAAAATGATACAATTTACCCAAGGCCCCTGATTCAATAATTTGTTTCGCCTCTAAAAATGTACCTATAAATTTATTGTGGTAGCCAACTTGATTGACTAACTTCTTTTCCTTTACTGACTTAACTAATTGAGCACCTCTATTCTTGTTTAAGGTAAATGGCTTTTCTACAAATACATGTAGGCCTTTAGAAACCAAATCCTCTACAATTGGATCATGGTATTTGGTTGGAACAGCGACCACTACTGCATCAGGATTTGTTTCATTCAACATATCATTATAATCTGAAAAAATATTAAACGCAGAATACTGTTTTAATGCATTCATTGTAAATGTTGAAGGATCAGCTACTCCAACTACTTTAACTCCAGGATGTGCTCCTGCAATAGCAAGATGAGATAAACCCATTTTACCTACACCAATAAATGCCAGTCGTTTCATATTCAGTTAATTTGTTGTGCAATTTCATTGATAAACATTGTATATGCCTTTTTACCCTTCACCATTAATTCATTTAAATGAGGTTCAGTATTAAACGTCTCGATATAAGCATCGATATCTTTTACTTGCAAAGTTTGTTTATGCAACATTTGCCCAGAATCTATTAAGAGCTTATCAACTTCAAGTAAATCATCCTGGTATACAGAAATCGTTGGTACGCCTACCATAGCCATTTCACGTGTCATAGAGCCTCCAGCTCCTATAAACAATGAACAGTCTTTTGCTATTTCATCAAAACTCAAAGGAGTTTTAGCAACTTGAATCCCCCGAAATTCATCTGAAGTGTAATGCAAGATTTGGTCGCTATTACGAGGGAGAATAGTTATAGAATAGATTGATTTTGCCTCGTTAATAAACTCATCTAGAAAATTTGTTCCTCCCTTATAGTACTGAGCCGTAGAAGGTTCGGGTCTCACAAAAAGTCTTTTTGGTTGTTTTAAAAAGTCATTTTGATCCAATAAAACATTTTCCGACTTCCTCCATAAATAGATGCCTTCCTTTATCCCCGGATAGCGTTTAACCTTTTTTTGAATACGTTCCATCAAACCTATTTTTGAAAACACAAATGATTCTGGAACAAATTTTCTATTTGCAAACACACATGCAGGTATATTTCCTATTGCATGTTCATTATCATTTGTATAAATAGATGAAATACCCAATAAATAAGAGACAAGTGGAGAATGGAAAGAACTTTGAGAAACCGCAAGATCAATTTTTTTGTCTTTTAAATATTTCCATAAATAAAATACCCGAATTGGATACCCCAAAAACTTCATGATAAAGTTTTTTCCATAATGTATTCCTATTGGAGTATGATTGATATTGTTTTGATTCAATAGTTCTATTGTATTGGCCAAGGGTCTTGATGTAATCACTATATCATGGCCCTTTAACTTTAAATCGTTAATTAAGTCTTTAAACATTAAAACATGAGGAGAATTAGAAATGTCGAACCAGATACGCATATTATTTATTTATTCTGTTATCAATTACATAACGATGCTTAGCATTACTACTTAACAAAAAAGACTCGTTGATATAAAGGCTATACTTTTTAAATTTTAAATGCTCTTTTACTTTATTTATATATTTCTCGTAAAGTATTTGATAGGGCAATTCTTCAATCACTTTTAGATGGAGCTCAATTTCATCTTCATTGTATTGAATTTGGAACTGTTCTACTGATGAATCTTGCCTAAACAAAATGCTAAAAAATGCAGAATGAAATATTTTGCCTTCTTGATCAAC
>JBKCGF010000127.1:0-6596 GCA_046303455.1 Chitinophagaceae bacterium
TCTTTTCTTTTGCTGCTTTAGCTATTTTACTTGTTACAATAGTTATTGAGTTATCCATTCGTAAAAATTGGCTTGAATATTTTTTCGGAAGAAAATTGTTGCATGTATTTGCGATTGGAACAACTGCTTGGATGATTGATAGAGATGTGGATTTCTACATGTTAGGAATGACCCTTGTTGCAATGGGAGTACTCTAGATGATTCTTCTTTTTAAATTCAAATGGTGGTTACAGCAGGAATCCTCTTATGGAATTGCGTTATTTCCTATTTCACTTGGAGGTCTATTGCTCTTTGGAGCA
Organism: Chitinophagaceae bacterium; assembly: GCA_046303455.1. Classification (GTDB taxonomy): domain Bacteria; phylum Bacteroidota; class Bacteroidia; order Chitinophagales; family Chitinophagaceae; genus Pollutibacter. Next base: position 300 of record JBKCGF010000127.1, read on the forward strand.
TCAGCTCAAAAGGTTTCGACTGCTGCTTGGGTATTGGCTGTGAGTGATGCAAGTGCCGGATGGGTGGGTAGAAAATGGGGGAGTCCCAAATACATATTTTTATCAGAAACAAAATCATACCAGGGGGCTATTGCATTTTTTGTGACTGCTCTCATTTGTATGTGTATTCGTTTTCCTGATTTGCATATGGGCTGGTGGATTATATTTGCCTTCTTGCCTACAATCACTGAATTGTTTTCTTGGAGGGGCAGTGATAATTTTTTTCTTCCCATTTTTACTGTCGCATGGATTCAACTGTTGATGAGAACACCGCATTTGGGATCTTGGATCTGGTTAGGTGTTGTTGCAGTTTTTTTAATTTTTCTTGCCTGGTTGGTCATTCATAAAAACTGGCTAGATCAAACAGGATGGTGGGCTGCATTGTGGATAGCTGTTGTATTGTGGATGAGTGGAGGATGGGAAGCATTGTTCTCGCCTGTTTTTCTTTTGTTTGTGGGATCTGTTGCAGGAAGATTATTTCATGCAAAACATTCTTCTGAAAAAAGGACAGCTCAGCAGGTGTTTTCAAATGGATGGATTGGTGTGGTGTTGTACATGCTATATGGATTGACAGATCAGTTTCATTGGCAAGTGCTTGCATGGTGTTCATTTGCCATCAGCATTTGTGATACGATCAGTAGTGAAGTAGGGACAGCCGTCCGCGGGAAAACTTATAATGTTCTAAATTTTCGCGCAATGCAACCGGGTTTGTCGGGCGGTATTTCTCTTGCAGGAACTGTTGCTGGTTTTGTTTCATTATTGATATTGGCTACTTGTTTGCATTTTATTTTACCCGTCACGAATATTCAATTATTGTGGGTAGTTGCAACAGGAATGATTGGCATGTTGGTCGATAGTCTTATGGGAAGCAAATGGCAAGCATTATGGAAGCAAGGTGAAAACTGGAGCGAAGTTTCCGGATTCAACCAAGGTGCCCAATTGGTAAAGGGATTGGCTTGGCTAGATAACCATTGGGTGAATTTTCTGAGTAATGGAATTACTATGCTTTGCGCTTATCTGTTGTATGCGCTTTTCTTCCTTTAATTATTTCGTCAATTGAAGTATCTGATTAGAATCGTTCTCGTTTCCAGTTCACACTCACCTGAGATCCCTCTGCTAAGATGACAGAATCTGGTTTTTGATTGTCTAGTCCTGAAAAAGCATCACCATACATCGATCTAAAATCACAATCTATATGGGTATTGAGAATTTTATTTGTCATCCACTTTGGGTGGTGTATTTGATATTCTTGGGTACTAGTATCCGATAATTTGGTAAAACCAAAGTAACGTTCGAAGATAAACTCCTCGATGGTTGCTTGTTCTATCTTATATTTATCTGTATCTGATTGTACTTCGATAGAATTCCATTTGTGATTTATCTTCCATTCATATTTGATCTGCTTGTGTTCTGTTATATCAATTGAGTTTTTGGTTGGGATAGAAATATAATGCTCCTTGTATAACTTGTTTGCTAGTAGAGCTACAATTTTGAAAGGGACTGTTTCATTAATAAAGACAACTCCTTTTTTGATTTTTCTATTTTCTACTTTTCTAACGTAAAACCTAAGATTGATTTCTTCGAAAGAACCAAAAAATGGGATTGGAAATCCAAATAGACTGGTGTTCTTGAACATAAATCCAACCAGACTAACGTAGGTTTTGTTGTTCAAGAAATCTAACTCAACTCCTTTAGGTAAATACGGCTCTAAAACTGATGGCGCTATTTCATAATTAGCCATTATCAAATTCTCCCAACTCGCCTTTAAAAAAGTCCTTTCCATTAGCGTCTAACAAGTATCAGATTCAATTGTTTGAAGTTCAAATGGTTTCTCCAAATGTAAGCAGGTTATTATCCGGATCAAGTAATGCGAACTCTTTTTGTCCCCATGGTTTTATTTCCAGCGGACTATTAGGATGAATGGTTATATTTTTTTCTAACAGCTCTTTGTAAAATTCATCAATACTATTTAACCTGAAATAGACTTGTCCGTAATTCTCTAATGGATTAAGGTTTTTAAATTCAAAAAAATGAATTTCTATTCCCTCTTTCTTGAGCATAATATAATTACCATAATCTCCTATAAGTTCAAATCCCAATTGAGTAATGTAATATTCCTTTGTCTGTGACTGATCACGCATGGGTAGTTTGGGGACGATGTCAAGTAACATAGCACTGATGATTTTAACTGAATCTACACTAATTTTATAAACTAGAAATATATCCCATCATGATTCATCGCTTGTTTTCTGAACCGTTAAGTGTTGGTAATAGTGTGGCGCTAGATTTAAGTGTCAAGAATTTGGAATTGACACCATCTATCTTTAGTGATATTCCTGCATTCTGCGATTATATTAATTCAAAATTAGAGGGAAGGATTGGTTATGGTGGTTATCTCGAGCACCGTGTCATTTATAGTCCATTTGAGAATTTCGCAACATCCGCTGCAGATTTCAGGAATATTCACTTGGGCATGGACTTTTGGACAACTGCTGGAACTCCTGTTTTTGCACCTTTAGCAGGTGTGGTCCACAGCTTTCAAGTTAATGAGGGATCAGGTAATTATGGACCTACAATTATCTTGTATCATCCGGCTGAAAAAATCTATAGTTTATATGGGCATCTTTCATGTGATGATTTAATACCTCTTGAAGTAGGAGCACCGATAGCAGCTGGTCAGCTAATTTGCCACTTGGGAAAACCTGATGAAAATGGGGGATGGCCGCCGCATTTACATTTCCAATTGATCCGTGATATGCAAGGATTTGTTGGAGATTATCCAGGGGTTTGTGCTAAACAAGATCTTACGTTTTATGCCAATAACTGCCCTGATCCATCTGCTTTTTAATTCCTCTATTTAATCGAAAACCACCTTATAATTTCTTGTATTTGTTGGTAAGCAATAAAGCGTATTGCAAATATTGAAAACCAATAGTATTCTGTTTTGAATTTCATTTAATTTTATTCAAATTATAAAAGAGTTACACTATACATGTATAATCATTTTATATCAGCTCCCCCTTTCCCTCGAAAGATTCAGTGCCTTTATAATTAATCGTAATGAAATCTGCATATGACGATCTGTATCTCATTGTCAACAACCCTGTAAATCAATCTGTGTTCCTCGTCAATTCGCCTGGACCAAAATCCAGCATAATTAAATTTTAGGGCCTCAGGTTTCCCGATTCCATCATAGGGGTTACGAGAAATATCTCTTAACAGCTCATTGATACGTTTCAGCTTTTGCTTATCGTTCTTTTGCCAGCAAAATAGTTTTCCCGGAAGCTGCGCTTTTTTTGGCTGCTTCCAGAATCTCTATAACAATCAAGTTATTTTCTAAACTATAGAGATCAAATGCAGGAAGTTTTAATTCCCCCCAAACCACAGCTTTCAAAACAGAGAAGGGATCATCAAACGGCTTCTGTCGAGTATTCAACTCAAATTTTTCCTCTTCAAATCCATCATAGCCTTTCGCCATTCGAACTCGAAGTTTTTTGGCATTGTCAGAAAAAATAGCACCAGTCATGCCGTAAACTTCCATGTCTTTTCTTCCAATTGGCCAGTTCCAAGATGCTTCGATTATCGTTTGTGAAGTTGGGTAAGTCAAAATAATGGTTGCCTCATCCTCCACCTTGGGATTATCATTAGGATTAAGTTGCTGGGTGATAGCGGTGACTGAAATTGGCTTCTTCCCATCCAAAAGCCAAGTGCTAAGGTTGGCGCCATAGCAACCAAAATCCATAAGCGCTCCGGCTCCGTTCAATTCTAAATCGGTCAGCCATTCTAAAAACTCAGGTTTTACTCCAATTTTTTTGGGACCTCGGTGACCATCACGGACGACTATTTTTCTTGCTTCGCCAATTTTCCCAGCTTTAAATAGTTGGTATAATTTTTCATTGGTAGCATACCAAGAAGTTTCGTAATTCGTCAGTAGATGGATTTGATATTTTTGAGCAAGATTTGCCATTTCTTTGGCATGTGCCAAACTGACTGCAAGAGGCTTTTCCACCATTACATGTATACCACGAGGAGCACATAACTGTACAATTTCCAAATGAGCAAAGGTTGTTCCAAAGCCAGTGACTGCCACAGGTTTAGTCTTTTCCAACATCTCCTCGAGAGACGCAAAAATCAAATCCTTTGATAATCCATGTACTAGAATATAACGTTCAGCTAAAGCTCGGTTAGGTTCAGCAATACCGACAATTTCAATATCAGAACGCTTATTGGCTTCAAAAACCCAACCTACGTGTCCATGATTTAGCCCGGCCACACCGATGCGTAGTACTTTCTCCTTTCCCCAAACAGGGTGTATACAACAAAGAAAAACAATAGCTATACAATATTTCACAAGTACATTAAAACGCAGATAGTTTGTAATCATTATGAAGTATTTAATAAGTCGCCCTCCCTCCGGAAATATCAAATATAAAACCAGTAGAAAAACTATTATTACTTGAAACAATAAACGATGCCATTTCAGCTACTTCTTCCGGCTCACCTAACCTAGCCATTGGAATTTTTGCTGTCATGTATGCCAATTGTTCGGGTGCAGTATTCTTATTCATAGTGGTTTTGATTACTGCGGGAGCCAGTCCGTTTATTAAAATTCCCGAAGTAGCATATTCTTTGGCAACACCCTTTACAAGCCCGATAACGCCTGCTTTCGTTGATGAGTAGCCGACCAGTCCCGGGTTTCCTTCTTTTCCAGCAATAGATGAAATAAGGAGTATTCTTCCATAATTATTCTTTTCCATTTTCTGGATCGTGTATTTAGTAATTAGAAAGCTTCCCTTAAAATTTACTGCTACAATTTTGTCAAATTCATCGGTTGAATATGCTGTAATTTTTGTGTTTGTTGGACCAACAATTCCTGCGCAATGCACCAGTATATCAATTTTACTAAACTCCCTCTCAACCTTATCAACAGCATCAATGATTTCCTTTTCATTTGCAACATCAACAACAAATGAACGGACGTTTATTCCTTGAGCGACCAGTGATTCAGTTGTGCTTTGCAATTGAGTAGGGTTTATATCGAAAAGGGCAATGGCAGCTCCTTGTAATCCAAGCTTGTTGGCAATAGCTTTTCCAAGTCCATCTGCTCCGCCTGTTACAATGGCAACCTGATTTTCGAAATCATTTTTAACCATAATGATTGTTTGATAATTAAAGAGTAATAAATTTCTGTTTCTAGTTTCCTAATCCCTCAATCGAGCGTTCATTCACATCTACTGCTTTCAAATATCGGGCGAGATTTCTAAAGTGCTGTTGTTTTATAAATGTTATTTCCATTTACCTTGATTTCTACATCAACCAGATAGGGTCTAAGTTTTTCGGTATCTACCGTCATGCCGAGTCCAGGCAAATCAGGAACATGAATCATCCCGTTTGAATCTGGAAGTATTTTTTCTTTGGTTATATCCAGCGCCAGTTGTTGTGATTCAACCGGATATTCACAAATGACATCACCTTTTATACCGGCATAGGGTTGTAGCGATGCACTCAGCGCCAGGTGTGAGGTAAAGGTCTGATTGATAAATGTTACCCCTCTTGCCTTGGCAAGATCGGCAACCCGTTTTGCAGCTGTAATACCACCAATACGCCCTGTATCAATTTGAATGAAGCTTAGGCCAGCATATTCAATCATAGCAGCTGCCTGTGCATAATTGTGACAACCTTCACCGGCTGCCAGAGGGCAGAGAGGTGAAGCTGTAGAAAGTTGTTTGTATGCTGCTAATTCTCCATTTATAAAAGGTTCTTCAAGACAATATGCATTTATTTCTTTAAGCGCTTTTAGTCTTTTGCTGGCATCATTGTTATTATCAATCCATGCAGTTCCAGCATCAATCATTAAATGAATATCTTTTCCCAGACCTTCACGGGCTGCTTTTAATTGTGCCACATCTTCCTCAAGTGTTCCCTTTCCAAATGGACCCCAGCCAAACTTTACAGCTTTGAAACCCATGTCAAATGATTTCTTGGCTTTTAAAAATGTTTCTTCAGGAGTATTTCCAAAAAGCTGGGAGGCATAAGGTAATTTGGCATAGGCCTTTTTGTATCCCAATAAGGAATAAACGGGTGCTTGCTTTATTTTGCCCAGCAAATCCCAAAGCGCGATATCAATGCCTGAGAGCATATGATCGGCCTGTAACAAATCGAATGAATTTTCATAGACCAGTTTAGATATATTGTAGATATCGGCTATGTCATTTATGTTTTTGCCTTCAACTGAATATTTAACGGGTTTGCAGGCAC
>JBKCGF010000128.1:0-1894 GCA_046303455.1 Chitinophagaceae bacterium
AAAATCAGGGCTTTTTGAGTCATTTTTATCTAAAATTCGATAATTCTAGTCCTTCACTCTTTCGATGTATTCTCCGGTTTTTGTATTGATTCTGATAACATCCCCTTCATTTACAAATAAAGGAACCATCACTGTTGCACCTGTTTCAACCGTTGCTGGTTTTAAGGTACGAGTTGCAGTATCTCCTCTTAATCCAGGTTCAGAATAAGTTACTTTTGAAACTACTTTATCAGGCAATTCTACGCTCATTGGCTGTTCAGTTTCAGTATTAAAGAGTACTGAAACCTCCTGGCCATCACTCAAAAACTGAGGAGCATCTACAAGGTTTTCACCAATTGCTACCTGTTCAAAAGTTTCATTGTCCATGAAATTAAACCCTGTTTCATCCTTATATAAGTACTGATAGCTTTTTCTTTCAACACGAACAGGGAAAATGGTATCACCACTGTTCCAGGTCTTTTCAATCGACCTGCTATTGTCTACACCCTTGAGCTTAGCCCAAACTTTTGCAGCTGCGCGGGCAGTCTTGTTTTCTCCGAATTCAATTACTGTGTAAAGGCTACCATCTAATTTAATGATCATGCCTCTTGAGATATCCGACGTATTTGCCATAACTATGATTTGAGGCGGCAAAGGTAATCCAATTTGGCAAATAACACCATACCTTTGCGGCGCAAACAATCTATCTTACCTATAAATTTAAAAAAATGAAAGTCACTGTAATTGGAGCTGGTGCAGTAGGCGCAACTTGTGCCGACAATATTGCTCGCGCTGGAGTATGTACTGAACTTGTTTTATTAGACATCAAAGAAGGTTTTGCAGAAGGTAAAGCACAAGACATGCAACAGACTGCTGCTTTACTAGGATTTGACACCAAGATAACTGGATCAACCAATGATTACGCAAAGACAGCAGACAGTGAAGTTGTTGTTATCACTTCTGGTATTCCGCGCAAACCAGGTATGACCCGTGAAGAACTCATTGGCACAAATGCTAGTATTGTAAAAACAGTTTGTGAAAATGTTTTGAAATATTCTCCAAATACAATCATCATTGTGATCAGTAATCCAATGGATACCATGACTTACCTCGCTTTGAAATCAACTGGATTACCAAAGCACAAAATCATTGGTATGGGTGGAACATTAGATAGCAGTCGTTTCAAATATCAATTGTCGCAACACCTCAACTGCAGCGCCAGTGATTTAAATGCAATTGTAGTTGGTGGACATGGTGATACTACAATGATCCCATTGATCAGTAAAGCAACATGGAACAGTATTCCTGTAACTCAATTCTTAAGTCAGGAACAACAAGACAAAATTGTTGCTGACACAATGGTGGGTGGTGCTACTTTAACCAAATTGATTGGTACTTCAGCATGGTATGCACCAGGTGCAGCCGGAGCAGCTTTGGTAAGCAGCATACTCAGAGATGAGAAAAAACTATTTACTTGTTGCGTAGCACTTGAAGGCGAATATGGACAAAAAGATATTTGCCTTGGTGTACCAGTAGTCATTGGAAAAGATGGCTGGGAAAAAATCCTTCCTCTTGAATTGAACGCAGCAGAACAAGAAGCTTTTGAAAAAAGCGCAGCGGCAGTAAGGGCTATGAATGAGGTTTTGGGACAATAGGGATTAGGGAACAGGGAATAGGGAATAGGGATTAGAGAACAGGGAATAGGGAACAGGGATTAGGGATTGTGAAAGATAATCTCTTTAATCAAAACTAAACTCTACCTAAATAAAATAAAAAAGGCGTTCTGTAATGGAACGCCTTTGCTATTATATACTTTACTTGATACCAAAAAAAAAATCCAGACTACTATACCCTGTTCCCTATTCCCTAATCCCTATTCCCTACTCCCTATTCCCTACTCTCTATTCCTCCAAAT
>JBKCGF010000129.1:0-6554 GCA_046303455.1 Chitinophagaceae bacterium
AGCAATTATGAAAGCCCATTTTTCATTCATGGGATGGTTGTTTTCAGATAGAAAATCTGGTGTTTATTTTCATTCAAATGAGCTTGAACCCAAAGGGGTTTATAAGGGGAGTGTGGTTTGGCAGCACTTTGTAAAAGGAAAGAATAAGTTTTCTGAAATTATTGCCAAGAGTAATTGAAAATCAATTCCCTTTTCTTTATTTTTGCAACGCAAACAATAGATATGCAACACAATACAACAGATAACGCTGCTAAAAAAGATTTCGGTAGAAACTGGGTTTCTTCCTCACGTTTTCTTTTCCATGTACAGCTTTTTGCCTTTTTGGCCTTTGTTCTTGGTGGATGTTATGGATTGTTCATCATGTATTATAATGTCAAGCCAATAGTGTAAATAAAAGAAAGTACACAGTACATTCCAAAATTCAAGTAAGATATCTTTTTTGATTATGATCTTATTGTTATTTTTGCAGCCCTATAAAGCTCTTAATACGCGGAAGTAGCTCAGCTGGTAGAGCATAACCTTGCCAAGGTTAGGGTCGCGGGTTCGAATCTCGTCTTCCGCTCAAAAAGTTCCATCAGTAGATGGAATTTTTTATTTTTGATGGTACGTGGTATCCACGCCCGCCCGGGTGGTGGAATTGGTAGACACGCAGGACTTAAAATCCTGTTCGCCGAAAAAGCGAGTGCGGGTTCGATTCCCGCCCCGGGCACAAGCTCCAAATTTCTTGGAGCTTTTTTATTGTAGTTTCGCAAGCATGGAACCTAATTTTTCATTCAATCGCTTACAGGAAATCCTTGATGATTTAAGAGAGAAATGTCCCTGGGATAAAAAACAAACCATTCATTCATTGAGGCAACTAACAATTGAAGAGACCTATGAATTGGCTGATGCAATTGCTGCAGACGACTGGAAAGGGATTAAAGAGGAGTTGGGCGACTTACTCTTGCATATTTTGTTCTATGCCAAGATTGCAACAGAGCAGAATCAATTCACCATTCAAGATGTAATTGAAGCAAACAGAGAAAAGTTGATTCATAGACATCCGCATATCTATGGCGATGTAAAGGTGGCTGATGAAGAAGAGGTAAAAAGAAATTGGGAAAAACTCAAATTGAAAGAAGGTAAGAAGTCAATACTCAGTGGTGTTCCAAGATCATTAGCACCATTGGTGCAAGCCATGAGAATTCAAGAAAAAGCAAAGCAGGTGGGTTTTGAGTGGGAACATAAAGAGCAGGTATGGGAAAAAGTTGAAGAGGAGTCTAATGAGTTGAAAGAAGAAGTTGTGCTAATGGATGCAGGGAAGGGTAGTCAGGAACGTATGGAAGAAGAATTGGGTGACCTGCTTTTCTCAATTGTCAACTACGCTCGTTTTCTTAATATTGATCCAGATCAAGCTTTGGCGCGGACCAATAAAAAGTTCATCAATAGGTTCCAGGCTATGGAAGAGGTTGTAGCTAAACAAGGTAAACAAATGACCGACCTCAATTTAACTGAAATGGATGCCATTTGGAACGAGATTAAGCTTTCTTCACGCGATTAAGGTATTCTTCAAAATCATTGAGTGAGAAACTCGATAGGTTATTTTCTTTTTTTAAACCACCTTTTTGCGCAGCTAATACTCCATATTTTACATCATGGTAGCCATCAACATGGTGGGCATCTGGATTGATTGATAAAATTGCACCTTTATCCTGTGCTCTCTTGATCCATGTCCAATCGAGATCTAGTCTCCTTGGGTGTGCATTGATTTCAATTGCTACTTTATTGGCTATACAAGCATCAATGATCTTTTCATGATCAATTGGATAGCCTTTTCTACTCAACAGCAATCTTCCAGTCGGGTGGCCTAATACTGTCGAATAGCGGTTTTCAATAGCAGTGAGCAATCTGCTCATTGCCTTTTCTTCAGCCATTTTTAAGTTTGAATGCACCGAAGCAATAACCATATCGAATGTACTCAGCAAATTATCGCTATAGTCCAATGCTCCATCATTTAAGATATCGCTTTCAATACTCTTGAATATTTTGAACGGAGCATATTTGCTGTTAAGCTCATCAATATATTGGTGCTGTGCTTTTATTCTTTCCTCATTTAGTCCGTTTGCGTAGAATGCAGATTTACTATGGTCACTGATGACAAGGTATTCAAAACCCTGTGCAATACAAGCCTGTGCCATTTCTTCAATGGTATTTGAGCCGTCACTCCAATTGCTGTGGCTATGAATAATTCCTTTGATTTGATCTGTTGTTATGAGATCATCAAATCTGTTGTTTTTTGCTGCTTCAATAATGGATGGATCTTCTCTTAGGAAAGGTGGTATATAATTGATCCCGAAAGTGGTGATCCAATTAGAGGGTTCAATTGATGAGATGTTTTGTGTATTAAAATTCTTTTTCCATTCTTCCAGAAAAGCGGGATTCACCGATTTTTCAAATTGTATTTGGTCGATGTTAGTGGACGCTGTATGTATAAATAGCATGCGTAAGTTTTCTGGCCCTTTTGCAATGAATTGGTCGGTTTCGTTACTTTCAATGCTAAATGCGATTTCAGCTAAAAAATCCTGAACCAAAGAAAGGGGAGCGTCTGTTATCCAAATTAATTCATCCAGTGTAGGCATCTGTCTGAAAAAATCACCGCCAATAGAAAATCGATTCGCTGGACAACGGGCAGACAAAATTTCATGTACTTTTTCTACATAAGATTCTACATCAGCATACAAGAAGTGACCTTGATTGCGCATGAAAAATTCAATGGCTTCAGCAACATTCTTTTGGGTTTTTTCTCCAAAACCTTTGTAAAGCAGGAGATGGTTTTCGTTACAGGCATAAAGAAGTTCACCGATTGTCTCGATCCCCATTTCATGCCAGATGGTTGCTATTTTCTTTGGCCCCAACCCTTTTATCCTTAGCATATCCAACACCCCTTCAGGTGTCTTGTTGATCAGTTCATCTAAAACAGAAAGTCTCTCTGTTTCCAAAATCTCAATGATTTTCTTGGCGCTGGATTCGCCTATTCCTTTGATGGATGCAATTTTTCCTTTTTCAAAAGTTTCTAACTCAAACGGAAGTTTATCAATGGCAAAAGCAGCGCTGGAGTATGATTTTGACTTGAAGCTGTTCTCCTGGTGGATATCCATGAGTTTGCTCAATAGCTCAAATTGCTCTGAAATAGTTGCGTTGGTTGGCATGGAGTAAAGTTCTTAAATTATTGAGATGCTCAATAGGGTGGGGACAAAAAAAAGTCCCGCTCATGAGCGGGACAGTTATTCTTTGCACTAAAGAAAAATTACTTCTTCTTAGGAGCAGCTTTCTTAGCAGCCTTCTTAGGAGCAGCTTTCTTAGCAGCTTTCTTAGGAGCAGCTTTCTTAGCAGCCTTTTTAGGAGCAGCTTTTTTAGCAGCTTTCTTAGGAGCAGCTTTCTTTGCAGCCTTCTTAGGAGCAGCTTTCTTTGCAGCTTTCTTAGGTGCAGCTTTTTTTGCAGTTGCCATTTTGTTTAGAATTTAATGGTTAGAAAAAATGAATAACGTAACAAAAGTATATACACTTTTCCTATTCAACAAAAAAAACTTTGATTAGTCAATGATTATCCGGCAGTTACAACTGGATTTACAGAAACGAAGGTCTTGTTATTCTTCGATTTTCTGAATTCAACAACTCCATCAGTAGTTGCAAAGATTGTAAAATCTTTACCAACACCAACATTGGATCCAGGGTGGTATTGAGTACCACGTTGCTTTAAAATAATGTTGCCGGAAACAGCAGGCTGTCCACCAAATATTTTAATACCAAGTCTTTTGCTGTGTGAGTCGCGTCCGTTCTTAACACTACCTTCTCCTTTCTTATGTGCCATGATGCTAGAATTTTATGGTTGGTTAATGTTTATAATCAGGCGATTCTCTCAATCCTGATCTTGGTATACAATTTACGGTGTCCGATTTTTTTACGGAAACCTTTTCTTCTTTTCATTTTAAAGGCAATTACTTTATCACCTTGAACTTCACTGAGGATTTCAGCACTAACTTTTACAGTTACGTCTTTACCAACAGAAAGTTTTCCTTCGTTATCAGCAAGCAGTACTTCTGAAAGCTCGATCTTGTCACCTGCGTTTCCTTCGATGTGCGGAACATAAAGTTGCTGACCTGCTTCTACCTTGAATTGGTGTCCTGCTATCTTTACAATTGCAAACATGTTATTACAAAATTTAGGAGTGCAAAGGTAAGGAGAAATTGCTTTTTGCCCAAGTTTGATGTTAAAAATTATTGGTAATCAAATGGATTGGTTTGAATAAGGGGGTTATCTTTGTTAAACGCTGGGCGGAATTCATATGAAGATCAAATCTTATTTGGCAAAACCCTTTGCCTCTATTGTATATAAAAGTCTACAAAGGTCGATGCAAACAGCTTTGGCCGACCAGGATAAAATCCTGAAGCAGCTGCTCAAAAAAGGCAGTGCATCTGAATTTGGGAAAGAACATCATTTGAAGGAAATAAATGATTATCAATCACTTATACAGGCTATCCCAATAAGAGATTATGAAAAATTTTCTCCTTATATCGCCAAAATAAAAGAGGGGAAGGCGAATATTTTATGGCCAGGCAAACCGCTTTATCTGGCTAAAACATCAGGTACTACTACAGGAGCAAAATACATTCCCATCTCTAACGACTCCATTTCCAACCATATCAATACGGCCAGAAATGCCCTGCTTACTTATATAGCAACAACGGGAAAATCTGATTTTGCCTCTGGAAATATGATCTTTTTATCGGGATCACCCACACTCGATCGTATCGGTGGCATCCCAACGGGCAGGTTGAGTGGTATTGTTAACCACCATATTCCAGGGTATTTGCGTTCAAATCAACTACCTTCTTTTGAAACCAATTGTATTGAGGATTGGGAAACCAAACTGGATAAGATTGTTGAAGAAACGATCAATAAAGACATGACGCTCATTAGTGGGATTCCACCTTGGGTGCAGATGTATTTTGATCGGTTGTATGAAAAAACCGGAAAGAAAATTGGTGATTTGTTCCCACATTTTGAGGTAATGGTTCATGGGGGAGTAAATTTTTCTCCTTATAAGTCTAAGTTATTAGACAGCATAGGCCGCAAAATAGATACAGTAGAAACATTTCCTGCTTCTGAAGGTTTTTTTGCATTTCAGGATACAAGAGATGAAGAGGGCCTTTTATTAAATACAGATTCAGGTATTTTCTTTGAATTTATTCCAGCTGGAGAAATCTTTAATGAGAATCCGACAAGATTATCACTTAGAGATGTAAAAATTGGAGAGAATTATGCTTTGATTGTCAATAATAATGCTGGATTATGGGGTTATAATATTGGCGATACAGTCAAGTTTACTTCACTTGAACCTTACAGAATTGTAGTTACTGGCCGAATCAAGCATTTTATTTCGGCATTTGGTGAGCACGTAATTGGTGAGGAAGTTGAGTACAGTTTGATGAAGACTGCTGAGCAAACAAATACCAGGATTGTAGAGTTTACAGTGGCGCCTATGGTTGCTGCGAATGACGAAAAGTCCTTTCACGAATGGTTTGTAGAGTTTGAAGAAATGCCCGCAGACTTAAATGCATTTGCTGAAAAAGTAGATCAGCATATGCGTTCAAAAAACATTTATTACGATGATTTGATTCGCGGAAATATTTTGAGACCATTGGTGATCAGACCATTAAAGAAAAATGCATTCATAGATTATATGCGCGCTCAAGGGAAGTTAGGTGGACAAAATAAAGTGCCTCGTTTGAGCAACGATAGAAAGATTGCCAGTGAACTTGAAAAGATGGTGAACAACTCCTAAATTTACCCGATGGAATTTGATTTCTCCTATGCCTTTGAAGATGCCTTAAGTGCCCCTACGTTGTACAAGCGTATTGGTGTGTTTGGGTCGACAGGTTCAATAGGGAAACAGACACTTGAAGTTATTCGAGCCAATCCAAATTTATTTACTGCTACAATTCTCACTGCACAATCCAATGCAGAACTATTGATTGAGCAAGCCTTGGAATTTAAACCGCGTGCTGTTGTTATTGGTGATCAAAGAAAGTATGAACAGGTGAAAGAGGCACTTTCTGGTACTGGTATAAAAGTGCTTGCAGGTGATGAGGCATTAGAGGAAGCAGCTGCAATGGATTGTTTTGATATGATGATGGCTGGTATTGTTGGATTTGCAGGATTAAAGCCCACGTTAAAAGCTGTTGAAACAGGTAAGCATATTGCTTTAGCAAATAAAGAAACACTTGTAGTTGCAGGGGATGTTGTAATGTCGAAAGCTCAGCAAATGGGCGTGAGCATCATTCCTGTGGACTCTGAGCATTCTGCCATTTTTCAATGTCTTGTTGGTGAAAGAAATAATCCAATTGAAAAAATTATCCTGACTGCTTCTGGTGGTCCTTTCGTTGGACGAAAACCCAATTTTCTTGTCAACGTAAAAAGAGAACATGCCATACAGCACCCCAATTGGAGTATGGGTGCAAAGATTTCTATTGATTCTGCTTCCTTGATGAACAAGGGTTTGGAAATGATTGAAGC
>JBKCGF010000130.1:0-2210 GCA_046303455.1 Chitinophagaceae bacterium
CTCTTTTGTCGCGGTACGAAAAGCCAATGCAGGTAACGCTTTACAGCACATAAAAGATGAGCGTATCAAGAACAAGAAAGTGAAGATTGATATTGCTAAGTAACCATCTAATTCTATTGCTGCGATTTTTTATACGCAAACGTTTTATTTGACGATGGATACATTCTTGATGTATTCTTGGGTTGTTAATCCTGTTATACTTTTAAATGCTACGTGGAATGTGTTGTAAGTAACAAAACCTACTTCTGCAGACAAGGATTCTATTGTATTGGTTTTTAGGTAGTTATTTTCCAGTAGTTTAATCGCATCATGGATGCGAACGATTTTCTTATAATCAGAAAAGGAGTCATGGCAATGATATTTAAACACAAAATTTAAATGGCTGGAAGGGATATTCAGTTTTGTAGCCATTTCATCAATGGTTAAGTTAGGATTTCTGAATAAATGCGAATGAAAGGAAGCTTCTTCTACTTGGTGAATATATTCTCTAAGAGTAGTATTTATTTTTTTAGCTAATTTAATATCTCGGGTTAAGATAATCTCTTGGATAGGTTTTTCTGTTTCCCATATTTTGGGAAGCACAAATTGTTTGGTTATTTTTTTAATGTTTTTATTTAAAAAGTCATATCCATATTGTATTTCAGGAGTTAAAATGAATTTTAAAAAAATGAAAGACCAAACCAGTGTAGGTATCCAAATTATATTTTGGTTATAGTCAATGGTGTCATAATAAAGGGTGGTCATGAATAATCTGAACAGAAAGACGGAGGTAAACAAGATGAACAAAAATAACGTCCAGTTACTCATCAATTTATTTTGTTCCTGCACTATTTTGAAGTCACTTTTTCTGAACCAAACATTTTTGTAAAGCAAAATAAATGCCATTGTTAAATAGGTTAGAACAAAAAACATGCCACTAATTATAAAAATTTTGACTACCAATAGGCTCTTTTGAGTAGCTAAACTGTTCGAAATTGCTAAAATCGACAGTATGGATGGCAGTATAAAGTGAAGCAGTTTCTTTTTTCTGAATTTTTCTACAAAAACCAAATCTTCAAAGTACAAGTAAAAAAAGGGGATAGAAATCAGGCGAGTCGCGTCTGCCAGTATTAATATTCTGTAAGGTAAAATGGATGGATCTATTGAATGAATTAAGTGGAAAATAAAGTAGAAGCAAGTATTTAAGATTAAAAAAATGAGGTATTTGTTGATGAATGGAGATGACTTATCAATCCTTTTGTTGTAAATAATAATGGTAGTAATAAAGCCCAGTATAATACAAAGGAATAAGATTAATGTGTTTATCATTCAATGTATTTATCAATCAATCAACAATATTTTTTCTAAACTTTTCTATATAATTATTAGTAATAATCTAACACAAGTTACAACTAGCTACTGCTGAAATAATAGACAAGATTATAATGAAAAGCTGAAAAATTATAATGAAAAGACTGAATTCAGCTCTTAGGTGGTTGCGATTTCTAGTATACTGATCTTTCCCCTGCTTTTCTCTAACAAATAAGTTCAAATCTTTTGGATGAAGCCCACTACCTAAATATAAGGGCTAATAAAAAGCGAGAAATGGATATTGAATACAATAATACAATCTTTAAAAATAGCTGACTGGGAATTATTTATCAATTGTTTTGGGGGAAATATCTATTGAAAAGTGGAAATAGAAGGCTTCTTGCTTGTGTATTGATTTGAAATTTAGAGTTTTACAAGTTATTCAAACTTTACATTTTAAATCTCCAAGCCACCCATTTTCCCTTTAAAAATAAAAGTACCCTTTATGTTGCAGTCTTTTAAGATCAAGCACCACATAAAACTTATTTTGATTTTTGTTTGTTTGTTTTTTGGTGTTGCCCAGTCTCAAGTACCAGGAGCTCCTACCAATCTGCTTGTTACTACATTCAATGCAGGGGGCGAGATACAGTTTAATGCGCCATCTAGTTCGGTTGCTTCTCCAATTACCAATTATGAGTATTCCACCGATAATGGTGCTACTTGGGTTACGCCTTCTCCTGCAGTAACAGCGAGCCCTTTGGTCATAAGCAGTGGTTTGACCAACTGTACATCATACCAAGTAAAAATTAGAGCAGTAAATACCTCTGGTAGTGGAACTGCATCTGCATCAGCTACCTTAATACCTTTAATGTCTAGAGATGATCGCGGGACTACTTGGGTTTTAAGAACAGCGTCAGTGG
>JBKCGF010000131.1:0-15087 GCA_046303455.1 Chitinophagaceae bacterium
TTTGGAGTATATCAACATTTTTCTTTTTGGCTTCAGAATGCCTCTTTTTTTTATAGCATCAGGCATGTTTCTCTCTTTGAGCTTACAGAAAAAAGGGATAAAAGGATATACTGAAGCAAGAGTAAATACCATCTTATACCCCATGTTCGTTTGGGGAATTATACAGCTTACACTTCAACTTGTGTTTAACAATTACTCCAATTCCGGATTTCAATTTACCGACTATATCTGGCTGATTGTTGATCCAAGAAGAACTGGACAATTTTGGTACCTAAATACCTTGTTTTTTGTTGGTTTGCTTTATGCCATTCTAAAAACAAAACTTAAATTCAGCAACAGACACCAATTGTTTTTAGGACTAACCATGTACTTTTTTGTTGCTTACTTAAGATCGACTGGAAGCTATTGGGGTTTTATGATGGATATTTTACAATACTACCTGTTCTTCGGTATTGGAGACTTCATATCAACTACGATGCGTGACGAAAAGAATAAAGGCTTTTTTTCATCCTCCTATTTACTACTTACTCTTATCCCTATTTTTTTAGTTACCCAATATAATTTTACAGCAATCAACATGGAAAATCAAAGTAATTACTATGTAGAGCACCGTATGCCCTTATTTTATTTGTTTGTAGCACTGACTGGATGTTTCATTTCAATAAACATTTCATTTATTTTGGCAAAATTCAATAAATGGAAATTTCTAAAATGGGTTGGTATTCATTCTATATACATTTATTGTATGCAAATTATTTTAATGGCAATCACGCGACTTATCCTCATAAAAGTATTCAAGATCGAGTCAGCTCCACTTCTTACCTTATTGGTGCTCATATCAGGAGTACTATTACCAATTTTCGTATACAATTTGCTTATGAAATATAATTACTGGTGGTTATTTAGTTTAAAAAAACCAGACAACAATTTATCCTTATCGAGGGTAGCTATTCAACCTTGACAAAATAGCTAGTTTAAAAACCCTAGTTAGTCAATATAATGATTGTTGTTCCATCAAATGGGTATTCGAAAATATTATCCAATTGAGAGATGCTGTTAAAAAAGAGTTTGAAAAAATTTATTATTTACTTTGAGAAAGAACTCAATTTAAAGTAGCCAAGATGCAATTGATCTTCCCTGACTTCAGTTGATGGAGAAAGTACAATACGGAACTGTTTCTTTGTTGTTTCATTCAACACTTCCTCTATTTGATACAGATCATCTACATCAA
Organism: Chitinophagaceae bacterium; assembly: GCA_046303455.1. GTDB lineage: Bacteria > Bacteroidota > Bacteroidia > Chitinophagales > Chitinophagaceae > Pollutibacter. The sequence goes on from JBKCGF010000131.1 coordinate 1,232, forward strand.
CACCATATTTATCATCGATGTGTGACTTAGCACCTTCAAATTGAGTATGTTTATAGAAAGCGGTTGCTTTTGCCCTTTTAACTGCCTCAGCCTTATCTGCTGCAGCAACAAGCACTTTATAGTGGAACTCATCAAACTCATTCTCTTTATATCCACCCAGGTTGATGAAAAACAATTGATGGGATGGTTCTGCTTTGTTTACAGAACGATCTTCAATCATTACATCAAAACCATCCACCTGAAGTACTTCTCTCCAGCCATCGATATGTAAGTCACCATTAGCCTCTGGCCAGAATGCTATAATATCTGGAAGTAAAGCTTTCATGCTCTCTGCAATTCCAAAGAAAATATCGTGTTGTTCAGTATGGCGACCTTCTGGCTTACAGCCAATCAGCACCATGTACAATTTAGGATGGCTCATATTTGATTAGACAGTAAGCGTATTACCTGTAACAGTAACAATTTTTGTGCTCATACCCGAAGTTGCTGGTCCACTAGTAACCGCACCGTTTTGATTGAAAGTTGCACCGTGTTTAGCACAGGTGAAGACAGTCGTTGTTTTATTATAAGAAATTGATCCAGCTTCATGTGGACAAACATTAGAGAATGCCTTGAAACTTGAGGCTTGATTTCCTGCAGCTAATCTTACAACAATTATACCTGAAGCTGCAACAAAATCACCAATAGCTCCTAGTTGCGAATTAAGGTCAATTGTAAGTGTTGGATTGTTTCCACCCCCACCATTATCCTCTTCTTTAGAGCAAGCTGCCATCATACAGGAAACGCAGGTTAAGGCTAAACCGCCTGTTAGTTGATTTAAAAAGTTTTTACGATCCATGATTATCAATTTTTATTGTGAATAAATATAATAGGCAAAAACTACTTTATCAAGTAATTGGCGTTATGAAATATATATTTTTGTCGCAATTATGCGCTTCATCAAGTCTTCCTTTTGCCTAACACTACTCCTGCTGATTTGTTTGATTACTGATGCACAAGAAATTAAACAGATAAAAGGACAAATTCTCAATATCCATAATCGCCAGCCTATTTCAGACATTTCCATCAAGACGGAAGATGGGAAACATGGAGCCATAAGCAATAGTATGGGGCGATTTATTTTAAATATTGATGCCCCTACAAAATTCTCCATCTCAGGAGTAGGCTTCCAAACAATCCTTCACAAGCCAATAGAAGACACGTTATGGCACATTATTTATTTGAGACCCATTTATACCAATGAATCAGAGGTAATGGTTATTGGAAGCAGAGGCAAACCAAGATCTGATTATAATAGTCCAGTTCCAATAGATGTCATTTCTTCCAAAGAACTCATCAATACAGGTCAGATTGATTTAGCCCAAATGGCCCAATTCACTTCCCCATCATTTGTATCGGTTAAGACAGGACTAAACGGTATTGCAAACTATGCAGACCCCGCAAGCTTAAAGGGTATGTCACCCGACCAAACACTGGTATTGATCAATGGAAAAAGAAGGCACCAATTTGCCTCCATCAGCAATACACTTATTCCTGGCAGAGGTTCGGTAGTAACAGATCTCAATGCCATTCCTGCCTTGGCCTTAGAAAGATTGGAAGTATTGCGGGATGGTGCCGCCGCAGTCTATGGATCAGATGCAATTGCTGGCGTCATCAATCTTTCCCTAAAAAATAACCATGTTGGCGGATTGATCAAAACAGATGTAGGCTTCACGCAAAAAGGCGATGGACTGACTCTTTCTACATCACTCAACCAGGGTTTGAATCTAGGCAAAAAAGGAGGTTACTTTAATTATACAATTGCAGCAATAAGCATCCAGGGAACAGACAGATCAGACCCTTATATCGGTCGTTTTTATACTGATGATAAACGCATCGATGATAGTATCAGAAATGCAAGAGGTGTTTGGCCAACCAACAAACCCGCTTATGTAATGAAGTATGGAAGTAATGAAACTAAAGGATTTCAAACATTTATCAATTTTGGAGTTCCACTTAAAAATAATTGGAAATGGTATGGATTTGGAGGTAGTTCCAACAAGCGTGTTGTAGGCGAAAGCTTTTTCAGGACAGCAAAGAAAAACGATCCAAATGGATCTGCTTTATACCCTGATGGTTATAGTCCACTATTACCAGGTGTTACAGCTGATTATTCCTTCTTCACTGGATTTGAGCGACATACAACCAATGGATGGAAGATGGATTTAGGAACTGGTTATGGCTATAACCATTTAGACATTTATTCAATAAAATCCAGCAATGCATCACTTGGACTTAATTCAAAAACAGATTTTTATGTCGGCAGAAATTCTTTTGCCCAAAGCATAACTGAATTGGATTTTTCAAAAACGATTAAAGAGACTGGATATGCAAAATGGGTCAACATCGCATTTGGTGGTCAACTCAGAAAAGATGAATACAGATTGACAGAAGGCGAACCCGCATCTTATGAAATAGGTCCACTTACGCTTACTGAAAATAAAGTGCCGGGCAGTAGCGGAAGACCTGGAATTTCTCCTCAAGACCGCACCAAGCAGTCAAGATTAAACATAGCCAGTTACTTTGATGTTGAGACTGATTTGAATGAATGGTTGTCACTTAGCATTGCCACTCGCTTTGAGCACTACAGTGATTTTGGAAGTAACGTTTCAGGAAAAATTGCGGGCTTGTGGAAAGTAAATAAACACATCGCTCTACGTTCATCTATCAATAAAGGTTTTAGGGCACCTTCACTGCAACAGATTTACAATGGACAAACAACCTCAAATGCACAAAATGGTCTAATTCGTCAGACTAAACAACTGCCATCCAATGATCCACGACTTACTGAAATAGGCATTCCTCAACCAGTCCCAGAACTCAGCTGGAACTACAACATGGGAATTACATACAACCTGAACAAACAATTGGTTTTTACTGCAGATGTATTTAAGATTGATGTAACTAACCGGATTATCATATCAGAGGTATTGCAAGTAGGACCATCCATTCCCGCATTACAAACAGTATTTCCGGCATCGACAGGTATTAAAGAAATTGCGTTTTTTACCAACCACATCAATACGAGTACAAGAGGCTTAGACATGGTTTTGTCTTATAAATTAGAACTGGCAAAATCAAGAAGACTGACTTTTAATGCAGCTTTAGCACTGAATGAAACGAAAATAACAAAAGAGAAAAATGCACCTGAACAATTGACCAAAAATGCATTGGTTCCAGTCAAATTAATTGACACCATAAGTGTGGGACTAATCACAACTGCCCAACCTCGCCAAAAACTTATTGGCAACCTAGAATACAGCACCAATAAATTAACCATGAACCTGCGTGTGAGCCGCTTTGCAAAAGTAACGGCCTGGGAAAAACCAAATGGTATACCACATAGGAGTCAGACGTTTAGCGCCAAAACCCTGACCGATTTCATGGTTAGCTATAAACTTTTATCAAAGTTGCAAATATCAGTGGGAGTAAATAATTTATTGAATATTTACCCAGATAAGGTCAATCCATCCTATGCTACTTATTCAAACGGACAAGTTCCATATAGTCGATCCGGCATTCAATTTGGATTCAACGGAAGTTATTATTTCACCAGTATTCAATTTAAATTATAAGACAAGCCAAAAAACATTTACATTATAAATATTTTTCAAAATAAAATTTATGCTAAAATTATTCATCTGCATATTATCTATATCAATTATTCCTAGTCTGGCATTTTCGCAAGAGGTAAATGATTTGAAGAAATATACTCGGTCAAAACACGAAGAATACATGAGAAGTGCAATTGACGAAGCAAAGAAAAATGAATCTTATCCTTTTGGCGCTGTTATTGTCGATATCGAAACAGGTATAATTCTAGCAAAAGGCGTAAACCAATCATCCAAAAATCCAACGCTTCATGGAGAAATAGTGTGCATGAATAACTATGTAGAAAAACATGGAAACAAGAATTGGGGAAAGTTGGTATTGTATACTACAGGAGAACCTTGTTCAATGTGTATGAGTGCCTTAATTTGGGCAGGTATCGGAGGAGTAGTATATGCAAGCTCTATAAATGGAATTAAGTCAAGTGGAATAGAGCAAATAGCAATTAAGGCAAGTCAAGTGAAAAAGTCATCAAAATTCACTAACCCTTTTTTATTAGGCGGCATTTTACAAAATGAAACAGATGCTATGTTTTTAATGCGAAAAAAATAAATCAATGTAATTTTTCAAGGGTTTTTATTCCCTTCATTCAATGCATGTTAATGTTAAAGATTTTTAAATCTACTTAATTTCAATTAACTTCAATGTAATCTCATCTGTCATATTTTATTAGATTACAAAGCCTGCCCAAAAAAGGATTTTCAATTTAGGCTATAGCGAACATATTCAACAAAAAAGAAAAGAGTTATTCTTCAAAAAAAGATTATCCAATACTCAGATATAACAAGCTCTTGTAATAAGGCTTGGAATCAGTAATTTAGAGCATATTTGAACGCCATGAAACCGAGTAGCAGCATTTTACAACTGATTTTTGTTTTATTATTTGCGTCATTAACATCTCAAGCACAAGAACCAGATTCTATTGTCAATATTTATGCCAACTACTTTCCAAAAGAGAAAATACATGTCCACTTTGATAAAACGGTTTACAATAAAGAGGAAACCATCTGGTATAAGGTTTACATTTTAGATGGACAGGGACTAACATCGCTTAGTAAAAATGTTTATGTTGAATGGTTTGATACAACTGGAAAATTCATTAAACAAACAGTATCTCCTCTGTTTCAATCTACCGCCAAAGGCGCATATGATTTACCGGCAGACTACAAAGGTGATTTCATCAGAATGAAAGTTTATACAAAATGGGGCTTAAATGATGATTCTGCATATTTATACCAAAGAAACATCACCATCAACAACAATGATGTTGTACAAAAGGTGAAACCCATAACCAGGAAAACCAAATTAGATGTTTTTCCTGAAGGCGGTGATTTGGTCAATGGTATGACTTCTCTTGTTGCCTTTAAAGCATATGATCAATTTGGAAAGCCAGTCAAGGTAAAAGCCATTTTACAGAATGATAAAAATAAAATCCTGGATACCCTAGATATCAAACATGACGGGATGGGCAGCTTCATTCTCATTCCCAAAACAGGAGAATCCTATTCCATAAAATGGAGTGATAGTTTTGGAAATTCGGGAATCACAAAACTGCCAGCTGCAAAAGTAGAGGGAGTAGTGATATCGGTAAGGGCAACCAATGAATTTGCAGGAGTAAAAGTTGACCGTACACCCACCATTCCTGAAAACTTCAAACAACTGAATCTTTTGGTTCACATGAACCAGGAAATCTTATTCAAAGTCAGCCTCAATGCATCAGATAGAACATCTTTGTTTGCCAAAATTCCTATTGAGGAAATGAGTACTGGAGTACTTCAATTTTCTTTGTTCACGAGCGATTGGCTGCCAGTAGCAGAAAGATTGATTTTCGTTAATAACCGTATGCATGAGTTTGGTGCTAAAATTATTCCTCAATTGGTAACACTTACCAAAAGAGGTAAAAATGTAATTGATATTCTTGTATCTGATACCACTACTACCAATATGTCGATTTCCATTACAGATGGCAATTTAGACGATGGCAGTTTGGGTAATACAATCTATGCTGATTTATTACTCAACAGTGAGCTAAAAGGTAAAATTCATAATTCAGGTTATTATTTATCAAGCGACTCTGATGAGGTTACCTCTAATCTTGATTTGGTAATGCTAACCAACGGATGGAGGAGATTTAACTGGGGAGAGATCAGAGCAGGCAAAGGACCATCTCTCACCTACCTTCCCGAATCAGAGAGTATGAAAATTAGAGGCTTGGTCTATGGTTTAAAAAATGTAAGTGCGAATGAGTTGTTGTTGAATATGGTTTTGCAGAACAAAGACAGCAGCAAAAGTTTTCTTTTTCAACAAGTAAGCAAAGAAGGTTATTTCGAGACCAGAGAACAAATGTTTTATGACACTGCCAAACTTTTTTACAGTTTCAACAATAATCCGAAGTTGAATGACGTCACACAGATTCAATTTGACAACGGAATGCTTAAACCTTCCTCAAAACTCATTGGCATCAATGAACTGGAGAAAGTCCAACTTTGGAATGACAGCATTGCAAAAGCACGAATGGCCTATTTCTTGAAATTACAAGAAGATTGGAAAAGCAAATCTCAATACAAAACTCTTCAGGAAGTAATTATTAAAACGAGACAAAAACCCAAAGAAGAAGCATTGGATGAAAGATATGCGAGTGGACTTTTCTCGGGTGGAGATGCGCAAGTGTTGGACTTCATGAATGACCCAGCATCTTTAGGAGGGTTGGATTTATTTACCTATTTACAAGGAAGAGTACCCGGATTAATGATCAGCAGATCTGGAAGCCAGGTTCAACTGCTCTGGAGAGGTGCTAATCCTGAAGTTTATTTAGACCAACAATTAGTTGGTCCAGAATTCATCCAATCGATGAACATCCGTGATGTTGCAATTATCAAAATTTTCAGACCTCCATTCTTCGGTGGTATTGGAGGTGGAAGTGGCGGTGCAATCGCTATTTACACAAAAAAAGGAGGAGATGTAAGATCTTCTAGTGATGGTAAAGGCAACAAAGGAATGTTATCTACCCTAATTCCCGGCTATACCAGATTCAAGGAATTCTACAACCCTCAATATGATATACCAGGGGATAATCCAGATACTGATATAAGGACAACCCTGTTCTGGAGTCCATATGTAATCACCAATAAAAAGCACCCAAGGTTTAAGATTCAGTTCTTCAATAACGACTTCAGTAAAAAATTGAATATAGTTTTAGAGGGTGTAAATACAGATGGTAAAATGACAAGGGTAGTCAAGGTGCTGGAATAAAAGAACTATCCTTTCTCATCAACTCACTTGATAGTTGTCATTGTTGACAGCGTTAAGGATGCTCAAATTTGTCGAATAATTTGAAACATCAAAACGCTCTACCATGAAAAAAATCATCATTACCCTATTTACTGCTTTTCAAAGTTTAATAGGCCTGGCGCAGGAAAGAGACACGATCATTACTTTACCTGAAGTAAGAATCACAGCTGCAAGTGCAGTTACAACAAGTGTTTACAGTTCTTTTAGAAGAGCATTCCCTGAAGCAGAAAATCTTCGTTGGTACAAATACGACAGAGATTATCTGGCTAAGTTTTTTATGAAGGATATGGACCATAATGCACTATTCAGAAAGAATGGCGTAATGAAATACGACATAAGTTATGGATATCAACAACACTTACCAGAAGCAATTAAAGATGATGTATTAAAAGCTTATGACAATTATAAAATCATCAGAGCAATTAATGTAAAAGCATATGAAAGAGATATCTGGGTAATAAAATTAGAAGGTGAAAGGAAATACCTGACAGTCAGAATAGAGGATGGCGAAATGGATGAAGTAGAATCTTTTTTCAAATCTGACCAACCTTAACTGAACCGATCTGCCCGTAAAAATCCAATTGGTAATGTTGTTGCTCCCTTCAAGGCAAGATCAGCCATGATTTCCCCAACAACAGAAACGAATTTAAACCCATGACCACTGAAGCCCCTGGCAAAACAAACCCTACCCTCAGTTCCCTCTAGACAATCAATAACAAAATTTTCATCCTTTGAATTACTGTAAAGGCAGGTCTTGACATCAAGTACCTGTCCTTTTGCTTTAGGTATATACCTCTCGATAAAACTTAGCAATGGTTCTTTATCAATTTCTTTGATGTTTCTATCTACATCATCCGGATCGGTTTCTGCTCCAGGGTAATGATAGGCAAATTTAAACCCATTTGGATTCTTGGTATCATGGATTTCTGCAATTGGAAAACCATAATAAGCACCTGGTTTATCTTTGTCCACCACAAACCAGCAAGGAAAGGCCGAAATTTTAAATGAATTGGCTTCATCAGGTTGAATCCACATCAAAGTTTGTCGCGTTATCTTGAGCTCGTCATTGATAGTTGGCATTAATTTAGCCGACCATGGACCAGCAGTAACTATGATTTTTTTACAAGTATAATTACCATTTGAAGTCATTACCTCTACCCCATCTTCAATCAGCTCCCAACCCAAAACTTTCTCATGCTGATGAATTACTGTACCTAATTTTTTAGCCTGCTCTACATAGCTTAAAATTGCTTTTTCTGTCTCTACAAAACCGGCTTCTGGCTCATAGATCCATTCATACCCTTCAGACAAATCAAATAATGGCAATATTTCCAACTGATCACCATTCCTGCCATCTAATAGCGGAATTTCATATTGTGCAGCAGCAGTCCTAATGCTTTCAATAATTGCATGTCCAATGGGACCAGCATAAAATATCCCAGTTTCATGATACATCTTGTTTCCTGAAACCCTTTCAATTTCTTGCCAATTGTGATAAGCCCTTTCTAACAAAGGAATATAATCAGGATGTTCAAAATAGGCCTTGCGGACAATTCTCGATTGACCACTATGTGCACCCCTTTCGTGAGCCAGTTCAAATTGCTCAATACCCAATACTGTTGCACCCGACTTAGCCAGGTGATAACAAGTGGAAGAACCCATAGAACCAACTCCAATGACGATATAATCGAATTGTTTATTCATAAAAACATCATCAAAATAAAGAAACTTAGACTACAATATTTCTTATTTTCACAACAATCAAAACTACATCATTGGAACAACAGGTACTGAAGCGAACATTGACACCTTTAATGCTATGGGGACTAGGCGTGGGCTATGTTATTTCAGGTATGTATTTTGGATGGAACCTGGGACTTGAAAAAGGTGGAACCTGGGGATTGGCTATTGCTACTTTGTTCATCATCCTTATGTATGCTTCATTCACTTTCAGCTATACTGAACTTGCATGTGCCATACCCAAAGCTGGAGGTGGTTTCGATTACGCCAATAGAGCATTAGGTAAAAAATGGGGCTTTATCGCTGGTATTGCGCAAATCATAGAATTCACTTTTGCCCCACCGGCAATTGCCTTTGCCATTGGCGCATATTTTAATTTATTTCTTCCTGATGTTCCTGTTCTCTACATTTCAATTATCAGTTATGTCATCTTTACTGCTCTGAATATTTCTGGTGTAAAAGCAGCTGCCTTGTTCGAACTGGTCATTACTATTTTGGCTGTCGGGGAACTCTTGTTGTTCGCAGGACTAACACTTCCTCATTTTGAAATGAGTAACCTGAACCAAAATGCACTACCCAATGGCTGGCAAGGCATATTTGCCGCTATCCCATTTGCCATCTGGTTTTTTCTTGGAATCGAAGGTGTTGCCAATGTAGCCGAAGAAACAATCAGGCCTCAAAAGACTATACTTATTGGTTTTGGATCTGCCATCATCACGCTAACTATTCTTTGTTTCCTCACCTTCTTTAGTTCCATTGGGGTTGGAGGATGGGAAAAGATAGTATACAAAGCTGATGGAAGCACTTCAGATTCTCCACTACCTCTGGCATTGGGTGAAATTTTTGGCAACAACAGTGGACTATATCACTTGCTCATCACAATTGGATTACTGGGACTGGTAGCGTCCTTTCATGGTTTGATCTTGGCTGCAGGAAGAGCGACTTTTGAATTTGGAAGGGTTGGATATTTCCCCAAAGCTTTAGGAAAGATTCATCCAAAATTCAATACTCCTGCAAATGCGCTGCTCTTTAACATGGTTATTGGAATTGGAGCTTTGCTAAGTGAAAAAACAGCTGAAATCATTACCATCTCTGTTTTTGGAGCACTAACACTGTATGCTGTTTCGATGGTTTCAGTTTTGCGCTTGCGAAAAACTGAACCAAATCTGGAAAGACCTTTTAAAGTTCCACTCTATCCGATCTTACCTGTTGTGGCATTGGTCATTGCTTTAATTTCTATTATTGCAATGATATATTATAACCCTCTTTTGGGTGGAATTTATCTTGCACTATTGGTAGTTAGCCTTATTGCATTTTCCTTGTTCGACAAAAAAAATCAGAATTAATTCATTTCAAATACACGCACATGCAGATTAAAGAAATCATTCAATACGTCAAGAACCATCCTTCAGGAAAAGTAAAGATTGCGATTGCAGATATGGATGGAATTCTCAGAGGCAAATACATATCAGCTGATAAATTTCTTTCTATAGCAGAAAAAGGGACAAGCTTTTGCGATGTAATCATGGGATGGGATGCGGCAGATGTGCTATACGACAAAGCTGAATTCACAGGATGGCATACTGGTTACCCGGATAGTCCCGCTTCTATTGATCTAAAAACATTTAGAAAGATTCCTTGGGAAAATGATATCCCTTTCTTTCTTGCAGAATTAAACGACCAGAAAAAAAATCCATCCGAAGTTTGTCCAAGACAATTGCTCAAAAAAATTGCTTCCCAGGCAGATCAAATGGGCTATACCCCATTCATGGCGCAGGAATTCGAATGGTTCAGTTTTGCAGAAACTCCCCAATCGGCAAACGAAAAACAATTCAAAAATCTGCAACCCTTGAGTCCAGGCTCTTTTGGCTATTCTATATTAAGAACCAGCCTAAACAATCCATTTTTTACAGACCTGTTTGAACATCTGACAAAATTCAATATACCCATTGAAGGACTGCATACAGAAACAGGGCATGGTTCCTTCGAAGCAGCAATCGCACATTCCACTGCACTAGAGGCAGGAGACCGAGCTGTTTTGTTCAAAACCAGCGTAAAAGAAATTGCTTATAAACACAAGATCATGGCAACATTCATGGCCAAGATCAATGAAAATCTACCAGGCTGCGGCGGACATGTCCATCAAAGTTTGTGGGATAAATCAGCAAAGAAAAATCTTTTCTATGATGAAAAGGACAAACAAAAACTCAGTGAGACAGCAAAGAGTTATTTGGCTGGACAACTTCATTGTATGCCTTATATCTTACCGATGTTCGCACCAACCATCAACAGTTACAAGAGACTCGTAGAAGGCACTTGGGCACCTACCACCTTAACCTGGGGAATGGACAACAGGACTGTCGTTTTACGTGTACTAAACGGAAGTGCATCCTCCTGCAGAATTGAAACCCGTGTTATTGGTGCTGATGTAAATCCTTATTTGGCAATGGCGGCTTCACTTGCAGCTGGTCTTTACGGCATAAAGAAGAAAATGAAATTAAAACAACCTGCAACAACAGGAAATGGTTACCTAGAAAAAGAACATGGTACATTGCCTTATACCCTGATTGATGCAACCAACAAAATGAAATCTTCTTCGATAGCTAAAGAATTATTTGGAGAAACCTTCACCAATCATTTTATACAAAGCAGAGAATGGGAGTGGCGCCAACACTTGAAGGCTGTAACCGACTGGGAATACAAACGCTACTTTGAAATCATTTAAATCATTATAATGAGTTCTATACTACAATATAATTTTCCAACGACCATCAGATTTGGTGCGGGGGCAGTAAATGAATTAGGAGATTATTTGAAGAAAAATAATTTGAACTCCCCCTTAATTGTTACAGATCCAGTTGTGGCAACACTGGATTTTTTCAAAAAAATAACAAAAGACCTAATTAGCAAAAATATTGGCGTCACTGTATTTTCAGACATCCACAAAAACCCAGTCAAATCTGATGTCTATAAAGGAACAGATGTATACGATGCTGAAAAAAATGATTGTATTATAGGTATTGGCGGTGGCGCTGCAATTGATGTTGCAAGAGCTATTGTGTTAAGAGTAAATCACAGAGAGGACTTATTCAAATACGACGATTTGATTGGAGGAGATGTTTATGTAACCAATGATGTACCCCATTTCATTACCATCCCCACTACTGCCGGCACAGGCAGTGAAGTTGGTCGCAGTGCCATCATTGCTGACGACATCACCCACCAGAAGAAAATTTTATTCTCTCCCAAATTACTTGCGAAAATCATTTTTGCAGACCCCATGCTTACTATGGAATTGCCTGCTGCAGTTACTGCTGCTACAGGTATGGATGCTTTAACGCACAACATGGAAGCATACATTGCCAAAATGAGCCATCCACTTTGTGAAGGCATTGCGCTTGAAGCGATTTCATTAATACATCAATCCATTGAACAGGCTGTCAACCAACCTGATTTGAAATCAAGATCAAACATGATGATTGCTTCACTTATGGGAGCTGTCGCTTTTCAAAAAGGACTAGGAGTTGTTCATTCATTGGCACACCCTTTATCTTCTTTACTCGATACGCACCATGGCTTAGCAAATGCAGTCAACCTGCCCTATGGTATGGAATTTAATATTGAAGGTAGTGAGGATAAATTCAGAAGAATAGCAAGAACACTTGAATTAAAAGAAGAGAATGGCTTAGGAGTTGTCAATTATCTTTTTGAGCTAAATAACAATATCAATATTCCTCACAAACTGAGCAGTATTGGTGTAAAAGAGGAACACCTCAATACTTTGGCGGATTTGGCCATTGCGGACTTTGCACATCCCAACAATCCAAAGCCTGTAACAAGAACCGACTTCTACAACCTCTATTCAAAAGCATTGTAATAGTGAATATGAGTAACCATCAAATGAATATCGTCAATCCAGCAACGGAAGAAATAATCGCAACAATAGAAACAGATAACGCAGAAACTGTTGCCAAAAAATTAAAGACTTTACAAGAGGGACAACCTTTGTGGAAGAATTCATCTTTAAGCGACAGGTTGACAATCATAAAGCAATACCATGCTTTGCTGGAAAGAGACAATGAGCTTCTGGCCACTACACTTACTGAGGAAGTCGGCAAGCCCTTGCAACAGTCAAGAAATGAAGTAAATGGTTCCAGAAGCAGAATTGAATGGATGATTGCAAATGCATCTACCTATCTCTCCGATGAAACCATGTCCGTTTCAGAAAACATGCAAGAGATCATCAAATACGAACCGCTAGGTGTTGTTTGTAATATTTCTGCATGGAATTATCCTTATCTCGTAGGTACCAATGTTTTTATACCTGCTTTACTTGCAGGAAATGCAGTGATGTACAAGCCTTCAGAATATGCAACGCTGACTGGCTTGCACATTGATAGATTATTAAAAGAGGCTGGCCTACCTGAAAATGTATTTCAAATTGTTGTGGGTAGTGGTGAAGTGGGACAATCATTACTCGACCTTCCACTCGATGGCTATTTCTTTACAGGCTCTTATGCAACAGGAAAAAAGATTTATGAATCTGTTGCTTCCAAAATGGTTCCTTGTCAGTGTGAACTTGGTGGAAAAGACCCATTGTATGTTGCAGATGATGTAGAAAACATAAAGGCTGTTGCCGAAGGCACGGCTGATGGAGCTTTTTACAACAATGGACAAAGTTGCTGCGCGGTTGAACGCATCTATGTGCATGAAAAAATATATGATGAGTATGTAGCAGCCTTTGTTGAAGAAGTAAACAGTTGGAAGCTGGGCAAACCTAAAGAAGATGGTGTTTATCTCGGTGCTATTTCACGAAAATCACAAATTGCTTTTCTTGAACAGCAAATTGCTGACGCTCTAGTAAAAGGCGCACAGGTGTTGACAGGAGGAGAAGCTATCGCAGATAAGGGTTATTTTTTTCAGCCTACAGTCTTGGTTAATGTAGATCACAGTATGACAATCATGACAGAAGAATCTTTTGGACCCGTTATTGGTATTATGAAAGTAAAAAATGATGATGAAGCAATAGCGCTCATGAATGACACTGCATATGGACTAACCGCATCCGTTTATTCTTCGAATCAAAAAAGAGCAGAAAATATTTTAGCACAACTGGACAGCGGTACTGGCTACTGGAATTGCTGCGATAGAGTAAGTGCAGCACTCCCATGGAGTGG
>JBKCGF010000132.1:0-3149 GCA_046303455.1 Chitinophagaceae bacterium
ATCAGTGTAATTGGACATAATTTTAGATGCCAAAGTTGTCTCCACGCAATTCATTTCCCACGCGGGCAAGGATTCGCTATCTGGTAAAGTTTCAATACCATCTCTGTTCCCACTGATGCCAGCAAATTTTTCAACATGCGCATACCATGGTTCAAGGTCGTCATAACGGATAGGCCAATCGACTGCAAAGCCATCTCTTCCTGGTCCCTCAAAATCGTATTTGCTCCATCGTTGCGTTTGACGTGCCCATAGTAAAGATTTACCTCCCACTTGGTAACCCCTGATCCAATCGTAAGGTTTTTCCTGTATGTAAGGGTGATCATTATCCTTAACAAAAAAATGTTCTGTTGCTTCTCCAAAAGCATAACAGCGACTCACCACTGGATTTTCTTTTGTAACCGACAACGGCATTTTATTGTGGTGTTTGAAATTCCAGTTGGGTGTAGTGGCAGTGGGGTAGTCCTTCAAATGCACAACATCTTTACCTCTTTCAATCATCAAGGTTTTTAATCCTTTTTCACACAACTCTTTTGCAGCCCATCCACCTGATATACCAGAGCCTATTACAATGGCATCGAATGTGTTTGCTGCTTTGCCTTTAACATTGAGGTTAACTGAACCAGTGTCGTTTGTCATGTATTGAATTTACAAATAAAAGACAATACTCAACAACATGTCTTTTACTTTAAGCTTTATTGGTACTAAATTTGTACTTCATCTGAATTTATAAATATGCAGTATAAAATTCTTCTAGCACTTTGTTTTTTATCTGTTTCAACTTCTTTACTTGGACAGCAATCGATCAATGAGTTTCAGGAAATAGCCCCAAGAAAAAATGTTTATGTAGAATTAGGTGGAAATGGAATTGCGTTTAATGTTATATATGAATCGCGTTTCAATAAATCATCTAATGGACTAGGGTACAAATTGGGTGTAGGAGGATTTAGTGGTAGTTCCACTAAAATGGTTACAATTCCTGTTGGATTGAATTGGTTATTGTCTAAAGACAATAAAAACTTTTTTGAAATGGGCTTTGGTGCTACCTTTCTTCACTATGATGAATTGTATTGGTATTGGCCTGATGGACCAGGCAGTTCTTATCCAACAGAGGTTGTTGGACTAACTATTGATAATAAAAATTCAGTATTTGGTCATATGACTTTGGGATATCGACGTCAACCTTCAACAGGTGGAATAACCTGGGGAGTTGCTGTTACGCCTCAATTTAACCAAAATGGATTCTGGCCATTGTGGATAGGTGTGAAATTTGGGTATTCAATCGTGAAAAAATAAATAATGGAAAATATTTCAAGTTGAATTTTCAATACTGTATGTTATAATCAACAACTTGGTATATTTGCGCCATCAATTAAGGGGAATTAGCTCATTTGGTAGAGCGCTTGCATGGCATGCAAGAGGTGACCGGTTCGATTCCGGTATTCTCCACAAAAAAAGGCCATCATTTATGTTGATGGCCTTTTGTACTGCATGAGTTATAAGACTATAAAGTCTTTGCGTAATCACCAGTTTTTGGTTTCAAATCTCCAGTGATGATCAGGATAAGGTCGATAAACGCCCAGATACCTAAACCACCTAAGGTGAGCAATTGAATGATGCCGACGGTAGTATACCCAAGATAGAACCTGTGGATACCTAGAACGCCGACAAACAATGCCAATAACAAAGCTACTAGCTGACTTTTCCCAGCACCTTCAGCATTTGCTGATTTCTGCATTTGCTTGGTCGCAATTTTAAGTCCAATTTTCTCTTTTAAATTAAGTTTGCTTCCCTTGTACTGCTCCAATTGTGCTTTAGCTTCTTTGTAATTAGAAGATAAGCTTGTAGGTTGAACAGGAGTAGATGAAGGAGGAATTGCTGATGTTAACAATAACATCAAAACTGGTAGAAGTAATAAAATTCTTTTCATATTAGCAGTTATTTTGGTTCCTTTAAATTAAGGATTATTTTTTAATACAACCTTAATTGCAGCCGACTTTTTTAGGTCGGATGAAAATAAAACTTCGCTGGTTTTTGAGGCTGATGAAATGGTAATCAAACCTGTATTTGGAGGGATTTCCCCCAGTGTTTCTGCATAAAACTCGATCTGAAACTGTGTTTCTGCTGATGCTTTTAATGCATAAGCAAGCGGGTTGGCAGTCAGTTTAATTTTATCAAATACTACCTGCCCATTTACAATTAAGCTGATTACATCTCCATCAATTATGCCATTATCATATATTTTGATCATGACACTGTCCTCTTTGAACCTGAATGTATTCAATAGCTCAATATCTCTTGGTTCAATCTTTCTTTGGGGATTGACTTTAGTGTTTTGCTGAATGATTGCAGGCTTCGCTATTTCTTCTGATTTGGAAACGGGAGAAATTATTTGTCGGTTTTCTGCTGCAGGGGCAATTAATTTAGGCGTGTCTAAATTCTTTACAGCGTTGTTCTTTTTTTCTTTTTCCAAACTTAGGTTCACTGTTCCTGAGCCGCAGTCTTGTATCTCCTTGTTACTGGAAGTAAAGCTGCCTTGTAGTTTATCGTTATTCTTTTTTAATACAAGTTTCATTAAGCAAACACTGCCTGTTCCTTTGTAGTTGGTTTTGATAATCTCTGTTTCTTGGATTGTGAAATTGTTACCATTCTCAATGCCTTTAAATTTTGTCTCACTAAAAAAATTGTTACTGCTGCTGATGGTTGTTCCAAAAATGCTGTCCCTTATTATTTTATTGATTTTAACCGTATAGGCATAAGTGGTAGCACCTTGTTTTGCTATTCCTTTCCAGGTGCCAGTAGTAACCTGACTATAAACAACAGTTGCTGATAGTTGTACAATAAAAAATAGAAATGCTATGCAGCAGGTCTTTTTCAATGCTTGTTGTTTTGGTAAAAATAAAGCGAGAAAATCGCTTCATCAAGAATTAAATTACATGAAGCCCAATTCCAACTTGGCTTCTTCACTCATCATGTCTTTGTTCCATGCTGGGGTCCAGGTAATCTCAACAAATACATCGTTGATGCCTTCGATTTCCCGAATTTTTTGTTCTACATCATGTGGTAGGGATTGGGCAGCTGGACAACTAGGCGCAGTAAGGGTCATGATGATCTGAACATTGTTGATGGGCACAACATTGACTTCATAGATG